>NZ_QHLI01000086.1 GCF_006864425.1 Campylobacter troglodytis
ATCTTCATTGTATTTTTTTAATCCCCTTGCACTTGGTAAGATTAAAGCAATTTGAGTGCAAGGATTAGCAATTCCAGCAATGCTATTAGGACAGTTTAAGATAGGCGAGTAAAGCAAGTCAGATTCAAGCATTATGGGCGCATCTTTTATTGAATCATCTTTTAGCTTTGCCTTGATGCTTTTTCCTAGTTTGCTTTTTAATAAAACCCTGCCTCCGTGAATGCATCTTAACTCATCGCATTCTAGGATGGGACAAAGAAGGGCGGTGGAATCTAAATCAATCCCTAATATTATGCTTCTTTGCGAACGTTTCTATCTCATCTCGCAAATATTGTGGAAAATGCTCTCTATGTATGGCTGGGATTATGGGATTTAGTTTTTTATCTAATTTGCCCTCTTTATACATCTTATCTAAATCCTCTTGGAGATAATAAATTGGTGCATTAGGATAGCCCTGTGGTGGTGTGAGAGTTAGGACTTTTGCTTTAAGTAGCATTCTTTTAATATATAAACTAACCTCTTCTTCGCTCCATTCATTTGGCAAATCCAAATGATAATTTGGTGTCCTTGCAAATTCATTTTTAAAAAAATATTCTCTATTTTCACTTGTATAATAATCGCTATCTCTAGGGTCTTTTAATCTGCCACTTTTTATCTCATCATAATAAGTCCGTGAAGCACTATTATTCATATCTATGGCATATCCAAATATTACATTTAAGTCTATAACCCAATCCACACCCATAATTTCATCAATATATGGAAACATTCCAAATCTATCTGATTTTATCGTTTTAGCAATTTTTTGTATTTCCATAGCACGCAAGGGATTTTTATGTAAGCCATCTATCATTCCTCTATATTGAAAAGAACCATCTAACATATTAAATGCCTTAGTAAGATGCCATTCAAATTCTAGCTCAATGTCCCCTAATTGTAAAAGCAACAATTTGATAGCATAACTTTTTGCGTGAAATCCATCATTACCTACTTGCACAGCTCGTCCAAATCCTTCTATATCGCCTAGGATTCCAGCGGCTAATTCCCATTCTCCCATAAATAAATATCCATCACCCAAATGCGCATTTCCCCTATTTTGCTCTACTTTTTCATAGATATAGGCATAGTCTTTGTTTATAAGATTGCCATTTTCATCAACACCTGCATAAGCATCATAGGGTATATCTATCACGGCACTTTTTAGTCCGCTTCTAATGATTAAATATTTATATCGCTCTCTTTTTGTTTTTAGCGATTCATAATATGCCTTTTCTTTTTTAGTCCAAGGGGCTATTGCACCTTTTGCTGGAGGCTTTAGATATAGATCTTTTAATGCTTTAAATTCCAAATATGTTGAGCTTTGCCCAGCTTTTTGCGTGGGGTCTAAATAAATGGGTTTGTAGGATTTTTTAGCTGATTGCATAATCTCCCACGCTTCAAACACGGCTTTGGAATATCGTTTGGTATATTTACCTATTCTGCTTTTATCTACATTATTAAATTCTATTTCATTGCTCTTTTTATCTACTTTTACGCTATGTCCATCTACTGTGTGAATTTCGTAAGTTTCGTTGTCAAATAAATACATATTTCCCCCTTTATCCCATAGATAATCCATCTTTCATTATTATGGTGGTTGCCAATCTACCTATGAGCTTTGGCCTAGATTCACTAGTTTCTTGTGTGTTTTGTATTGCTTTATTGTCTTTATCTAAGCCCACATACATAGCCTTAATATTGTTTTGTCCTATGATTTCTAATGCCTTTAAAAATGCTCTATGTTTTTTATGGTTTGGCTTATTATTGTTTGAATTTACATCAAAACAGTCCATATATACATCATCAAGATAATTCATAACTGTATGATATGCTTCTATGGCTTCAATCTCTGGCAACTGTTTTGAGCGATATTCATCATATAAAGATTGTCGTCTTTTATCCTCTGCTATATTTTGCATTTTTTTATTTTGCTTTGCGATATTGTCTTTGGTTTGATTATTTGCGTTGGGTGATGTTTTAAAAGTGCCTTTGCTATTTATTAGTGTTAAATATCTTGGGGGAGTGGACAAATCATTTAAATACTGTCTATTATTAAAAAAGTCTATGTCATCGATTGTAGCAAGGCTATCATTCATACTTCTTAACTCATCTAAACATAAATATGCTATCAGTTTATTTAATAGATAATTTTTTGTAGGCATTGTTTGATTATCAAAGCTAAAAAATAGCGATTCTAAAGTGCCAAATGCGCCTGTGCATAGTTTGCCACCTACAATCATATTTTTAAAATTAAATGATAAAAATGTATTATTCACGCACATAGGATAAAACACACCCTCTTGCCTTTTTAGTGAATATGGAGGATTGTATTTGTCAATAAAATGCAAAAATTGTAATTTTTCAAATTTTACTTTTGTTTGCTCGTAGTGTGTGATAAAATTTTCATTAAAAATATTTAGAATAATATCTTGTGCAATAGCTTGTAACGATTCAATAATTTTAGTACTCCAATATTGTTTTAAAAATATTCCTTTTGCATTCTGTATTTTGCTAGGGCTGGTCATTTGTTTGAAACCTTTTATTTTTTTAGAACTAGTGGCTAGAATCTGTGAATATTTATCGTTTTGCAATAGTATAATGTATTGTATAAATGCCTTTTTCTTTAGTTTTTTGAATCTTTTTTGTGCTTTTGTCGTTTTGCTATATTTTTTAGCATTAAAGCTTAGATTCTTATCCGTCATAATTTTCATTATATATGCTAATCCAAATTCCTCAAACATAGCATTCCAATAATTTCTATAAGTTCTTATCATTGTTTTTGTAAGATGTTTTGCAATGTCAAAGCCACTAATATTAAACAAAATATCTGCAAATGGAAAAAAAGAGATGATAAAGTCCTCAATAACAATATCTATGTATTTATCAGCACTGCCTAAATGTATGATTTGCTCGTGATTTTCATCATTTTGACTGCTTGTTTGTAATTCTTTTTCTATGGCGTCAAATGTATTATCTGTGCTATCAAAATCATCCATATTGCCATCATCTAAAAAATTATTTAAATACTCTTTCCATTTATCATCATTATCATCGTATTTTTCTAGCTTTAAAACAAACTCTTCTATACAAAAAACTTCTTGTTTATATTTTAGCTTTTCTTTTTGCTGTTTTGAAAAGCATAGCGGTATTTCTTTGTCTTCGATAATCAAAAAAGCCTTAAACGGCAATATATCAATAATTTCTTCATCAATTTTTATGCTTTCAAATTCTACAGAAAAAGTCCGCTGTTTTTTTATGACAATTTCTATGGAAGTATAAAAATGTTTAATCACATAGTAGGTCAAAGCAAGCAAAATTACCTCTAAAATATCATATTTTGTTTTTGGTTTCTTAGTTGTCTTTTCTACCATAGACATTTGTGCATCTTTATCAATATCGTATCTATTAAAAGAAATATCACGCGATTCTATAACTGTGATAATGCTATCAATATAATTTCTTAAGCATTGTATCCCCTCTTTAAAATATTTTTTCTCTTGTTCTAAAATTGCCTGTTTAGAATGGCTTTTTTCAAAAAAAGATTCGATAAATCTAAAGCTATTTATATCATCAATATGTTGTTGTTTGAATCGATAGTGCTCTTTTTCTAAAAATGTATCTCTATTATATATATCAGATTCATAAGAGCTAATTTTGTATTCAATTTCTTTTAGCTCATTATATCGTTTTTGTGGCATAAAAATAAAAGGGCTTAAATGCACCACATAAGGCTTATTTGGCTTATCTTTTGTGGTAATTGTATATTTGCTATAATCCATTATTGGATTATAATTTATTGGATTTTTGTGTAATGAATTACTTTTAAATTCACTGCTATTATTGCCATAATCTATACTGCTACCTAATTCTTGGAGCAATCTTTGAGTTAGTTTTGCATTATATTTTTGTGGTGCATTAGATATTATTAGATAATTATATCCTTGTTTTGCTGGGTCTCGCTTGTGGCTATTTTTTTCTTCTTTATTTTTTATAAAATGGACTAATTTAGCAGAATTAAAACATGGGCTTTCTATATAGCTAAGTCGATTATTGCTTGAAGCCATTTGCCTATCTAAAATCTTTGCAATATCTTTTTTGCCACAAATTTTTGTGTTTTTATTTTGTAAATTTGGGTTTATTGAATTAAGATTTAGCTCTTGCTTAAATTCTAGGCATACAGCCAAATTTTGCCCTATTGTAGCTTTGCTATATGATAAATCGCATTTAAATCCAGAAATTTCTATAAGCACACGATTATCTATAATCAAACTATGATTTAAAATACGGTTTTGAAAAAGCAAAATAATAGGCGCAATATCCTCTATAAAAAGCTCAATAATGGCATTTGATATAGTAAATTTATATTTTGAATCTAGCCATTCATCGATTCTTCCCCACATTTTAGCACCCTCAAAAAATGCACCAACCGCAAAGAGAGGTAAATTTGCTTTAGAAAAAAGACTTTTTATATCAAAGATATTGACAATACCAAAAAAGAAATTAACAAGCTCTTTGTAAATTTGCTTATTGCCGTCATTATAAATGGCTTCTATGTCCTCTATTATATTGCTAAAAGTGTTTTCTATACTATTTTTGCAATGCTCTTTATTGCCAAAAAATTCCATTTCATCAAACACGCTTATTTTTTCAATGATAGGTTTTTGCAAATAATTTTTGATGCAATTAGTTAGCGTATCTACATTATTATGCTTCAAAAATTCACTTATTGCACTTGATAAATTATCGGTGTTTTTACCGCCATTTAGCTCTTTGACAAAATTATATAAAATATCATTGATTGCGTTATCACTTTGCTTTTCATAGATTGTAAGAGTATTTTCTTGTTTGAGTAAATTGCTAAATACGCTATTTTTATCAATACTACCATAATTATGCACTTCTATTGTTGGCTTACTTTGCCTACTTTGCAATTCTTGCAAATGCAATATTAACCATTCATTAAGTGATAGTGTTGCTTTGTATGCATTATTTACAAAAGAGATTTTATCAAAATTAGAGCAATGCAAGACTATTTTTTGGGCTTTTTTTGTGTGCTTTGTAATTACTTGCAATAATTCGTCTTTGCTATGAATCAGCGATATTTTAGCATTATTTGACATTATAGTTTCCTTATTTACACTCTTTGGAGTATTTTTTCACTATTTGTTCGATTTGAGCACTATATTCTTTGGAGTCATAGATTTCTAAGCAAACATAAAAGCTTGAAAAATTTCCATTGTTATAATGCCTTTTTGTTTAATATTTGCCGATTTTTCCGTTTTGCCTCTACACATACCATTTTCTATTATGGCTTGTTTGAATATTTTTTGCAAGTTTTCATCGCTAGCACTAGCGGTATTTATTTTCTCATACGCTTTTTTACTTTATCTCAATTAGGTCTTTTGCATTTTATGTTTGCATTTTTTGTGCCACAAGTTGCCCTCCATTGCCATTATCTATCCTTAACTACATTTTTAATTATTGTTTCATTATTTTATATTTTAGCATAAAGGGTATTTGTTGATTGTCATTAAATTCTAGCATAATTTCCACCCCCTCCCCATCCTCTATCCACTCGTTTTTATGTGTCCATTCATATCATTGCTGTGTCTTAAATCATCACCCTCCAATCGTATCATTTCCTTTACATAGCTACAACAAATTTCAATGATGTATTTTTGTAAATGCAAATTCGCTTGAATCTATACTGAATTTTGTTAATCATCATTGTGTATATTGCTATCATACCACACATCATCTGCCATTATCTTAAAGCTACATATATTTTCATTCTCTAACCAACTATCTAATCCAACTGCAAATACAAAATCCAACTTCTTTGCTTTAGCTGGTGCTAAAAAAACCCTAATGTGAGTGATTACAATATCATCACTGCTCTCATTTGAATCGCTTGCATCGCTAGAATCTTTTATATTTTCAAAATCTACATTATATACAAATAATGCTTTGTATTTTCCCACTCCATATTCCTTATATTCATAGCTTTCATAAGGTTTTTTAAATATTTTAGGTATTTTTGTAGGAATCGCAAATATAAGGCATAGATGATGAATCCCTAGCATTATATCAATCTGCCTTAAATCATAAGATTTACTAGGGTAGTCTATCGCTATTTTATCTTTTAGCAACATATTCTCAATGTCTTTGGTGTCTTTATCAAAATCTAACTCTATGTTGCTAAAATACTCATCTTGCGTTTTTTCTTGCAATATATCATTAAGATAAAATCTAGCTATAAGCACATTGTCTTTTTGCTTATCATATTCCTTATAATGTAGCCTTAATCTTGGCTGTGTTAGCTTAATATTTGGTTTTTTAGCCTCTTTAGAATCTATATTGTTATTGCTAGGTTTTGGCGCATTTATCTTAAGCGTATTTTCTTGTTTAGTGCAAATGACAGCAAAGCCCTTATCGCTAAATACCCCACTCATACATAAATCTTGCATTATAGGATAATCTTCATTGTATTTTTTTAATCCCCTTGCACTTGGTAAGATTAAAGCAATTTGAGTGCAAGGATTAGCAATTCCAGCGATGCTATTAGGACAGTTTAAGATGGGCGAATAAAGCAAGTCAGATTCAAGCATTATGGGTGCATCTTTTATTGAATCATCTTTTAGCTTTGCCTTAATACTTTTGCCTAAATTGCTTTTTAATAAAACCTGTCCTCCGTGAATGCATCTTAACTCATCGCATTCTAGGATGGGGCAAAGCATTGCTATGCTGCTTAAATTTATCTTATTTTTCTTAAATTCAAGCTCTTTTTGTTGATTTATTTCATTTTCTTTAATTTTATTAGCCTCTTTGCTTTTGCATTCTAATTTTATATTTAGGCTT
>NZ_QHLI01000087.1 GCF_006864425.1 Campylobacter troglodytis
TGCAAATAATGCCTTAAAATCTATGCTAGAATCATTAACTCAGCTTTATGATAAGGCACATTTTACTTATAGAATTTTTAGCATTAGAGTGGCTTATAGCATTTATGAATACATACTAATCATCCCTAAAAAGATGCCAAAATTTATTGCTAAAATGCTTAAAGAAAAACGAAACAAGGCTGAGATAAAATATGGCTATGGAAGGTTTATTGATTTACAAAAAGATTATGTAAGAGGTATTGATGAGAGCAAGGAAAAGGAAGTAAGGTTAAATATACAAGGCAAGATCTTATTAGCACCTAGTGGTATGCAAAGCTTAAGAGTGGTTGTGAGGTGAGAGGGTAGAAAATTACTTGGAAATAAGCTAAAATTCAAGGTGGGTTTGGGTAGAATGTGTATATTTTTTGGAAAATAAGTTGAATTTAAGATAGGTTTGGGTATTTTTGCAAAGATAATTAACTGTATTAAAAGAGAAAAATGACACTCTTTAACAAATGTAAGCTATGTTGAGAAAATGTAAATATTTTAGGCTCAAGACAACTTAAACTCAAATAAAGGAGTTTTAAGTTATGATTACAGCGATGAAAAATAAGCATATCAATCGTTTCAAAATTTCAGAGGCTAAATTTAAAGAATTGTACAGTATTTTTTTTTGCTTCGCCTTGCAACTTTTGGTGAGGCCTTGATATTAAAGCCATAAAAATTGCAAAATTAAGCAACAATTCTTGCCAAAGCATCAATAAAATAATCAAAAATATTAGAATTTTAGCCCTTAAAGAATGTGAAAAAATTCAAAAATGCAAGATTGAAATAGCTGAGAGTTATCTCGGTGGTGTGCGAGCTAAATGTGGACGTGGGGCTGGTCGCAAAAGTTTTTACTTCGTTACGACCCTTGTCCCTCTGCGAGAAGGTATGCTAAAGCGAAATGGACAAGTTTATACTCAACTTGTAAAAGCTTGCCTTGTTAGTGAACTATTACATATGGGATTTAAGCGATATAAGCAAGACGAAATTTTAGTGCTTGGCTATTTATGATGGTTTAGTTGATTTTTTACAACGCTATGCCCCTCACTTTGCAAAGCAAAGTTATAGAGTAAAGCACTCAAAAAAATGAGTTTAGCTTAGCTAAGAATCACATAAACTAAATTGTGAATTTCTGAGGCTTTGCATAGATTAAGCAAGTTTAAAGGAATCAGAAATTTTATACTTCATTTAAAAGAAACAAAATTAAGACGAAAATTTTAAGGCAATATTCTCATCAAAATTTATTAAAGTTGATAAGAGAAAATCCGCTTAAGTTGTCTTGAGCCATATTTTTAATACTTTGACTGAGAATTCTTATGGAGATTGGATGGATGATAAGGGATAAAGCACGAGGCTTTAGCATAATAATATGTCCTAAATGCAAGAGTAAATACAAAACAAAGCCCATAAACAAAACATATATGACTATCATTATGGTAGCCCTTGGCATTATAGCTTTGTTTTACCACATCTGTTTTGATATAGGCTATTTGCTAGGATTCTTTGGTATTTTTGTATGTGGAAAGCTGGTTATATTATCTTGGATTTGCTTGATAGCACTTTTGAGCAAATTATAGAAAATGATGAGGGCAATAAAGCTAAGCGATGAACATAATAAAAAATAGTTCTAAATTTATATCCCAAAAGCATATAGGTTATAGCGTAGAGCTAGATCTTGAATGTTTAAACGAAGATCTAGCTTATAAATTATGCCATATCACGCAAATGCAAGTAGCTGATTTAAGATTAGCCTTGCAAATATGCGATATAAATAAGATAACAAAAAATTCAAAGATCAAAATTGATGCCTTAGATAAAACGGCATATCAAAAAGATTTATATCCGCAAATAAATTTTTTATCTAGTCAAAATAAGATCTTAAATTTGCGCACAAAGGCGATACAGCTGTTTGCTTTATTTAAAGATGAAAACAAAGATGCGAAAGATATTAAAAAGATCTTAAAGGACATAAAAGAGCTTTTAAATTCATATAAGACAAAAGAAGATCATATCTTTAACTCATTAAATGACTATAATTTTGCTAATACTGCGCAAATTTTTACAAAAGCAGATCAAAAATTACAAGAGTTGCAACTTGCCTTAGATGAATCCATAAAACAAGCAAAGCAAGATTTACAAAGCCGGTTCAGTAAAGACATAATTATATTAAGTGCAAAAATTATTTCCACGACACATTTCCCATTAATAGCCTTTGTGCTAATAAATAATCCCACTTCAAAATTAGCAAAAGCACTTATTCCACTTTTAAGAGGAGTACCACTAGGACCCGTTGGCATAACTCTTTCACTGTTTTTTCTTTTGTACGATCTTTATGATTTTATTTCAAACAAATATAAAGAAAATCAAAAGCTACAAGCTGCTTATGAGGTTTATGGAGCAATACTTAGCATTTATGAAAAATTAAACTATCATTTACTAAGCCTTTTAAATTTTTCACATTTAGCAGCCGGAAATCTCATCACAACGCAAAAAAATAATATTTTTACCTATCATTTATATCCAAATTATGCGAAATTTAGTTCTGCTTTTTTATATGAGTTTTGCCAAGATAGCAGTTTAACATTTGCAGATAAAACCTTTAAGGCTAAATTCAGCCTAGATAGCAAGAAAGAAGATATTCATTCATATTTAAAGAATATTTTTGATGAAAACAACAAGTCCTCTAAGAAGATAATTGTAGGCAAAACAGTTACACAGTTTTCTACATTTTGCACCTCGCATTTGCTTAAAATTTATGATAAGGATGATAATATCACAAACTCATCGGCATTTCATCACTTGCAAAATTTATTATTAAAATTTGATAGCTTTTTATTCATAAAATCATCTAGTTTTAGCTCCATAATGGCAAGTGATATGTTGTTGCAAAGCTTTTCACAAAGCAAACAAAATGATAAAATGCGTAGTAATAAAACAGCCCTTATTTTGACAAATTGTTTGCATAATGGCTTACCAGAATATAAAATGCAACAATACATCAAAGATAAATGTTTCAACAATGATTACATAAAGAAAAATATATTATTTTTATCTGCAATGTTTAGGGTTAAAAAAGCTGATTTTATACGGTATATTACTTGTAAAATTATTGACATATTTAATCAATATAAAATACAAATAAAAGAGCTTGATGAGCTAATAAAAAAATATCATATAGCAGATGATTCATTGATATTTGATGATAAAAAAATTTGTAATATGAATGAAAAAGAATTTTGTGCTTATGTTTATGAATTATGTGCTTTATTTACGCAAGAACAAAGTCTTGAAAAAATTCAAACAAAGGACATTAAAGAAATAATGAATTTCCTATTAGATCTTTCTTATTTGCTTTCACATTTTAATGATTATGAGATTACAAAATTAAAAGACTATAAAAGCGAAATAGATGAGGAATATAAAAAACAAAAAGATTTGCTGCAAGATTTTTTTAAAGAACAGTTTATCAAAACCAATAAAACGTCAAATTTATTTTATAATATTAATGAGCTAGAAAGCCTATGTCTTGCAATGCTTGATAAGTATTTTAATAAAAATGACAATGTGCTAGCTAACATATTAAGCGTAAAGATCAATTATTTAGAGCTTGAAAAATACCTATTAAATACCTCCTTAGAAACTTATCAACAAGTAGTAATATCCTATATAAGCCCACTTTTGCCACTGCATAAAGATATATTAAACATTTTAGATAGACAAAATCTATTTAAATTTTGCAGGATTAGCATTCAGTACATCTTAAATTCTAAGAACGAAGCAAAAAATAATTTTTTACTAGGCTATGAAGCAAGTTTGTTATCGCTTAGTGCCATAAATATAGATATAGAACAAAACAATCCTTATGATGAATCCATATTAAAAGAGCTCTTAGATCTAGGACAAAAAGACATAAAAAACAGCAGTATATCTGCACTATTGCAAGATAAATTTTACAAATACAATCACGTAGAATTTACCTTAAATTTTTTCAATGAAGCTAAGATAGATCTTATCAAACAAATTACCCAAGATCTAGCAAAGAATTTAGATAAACAAAGTAGTACTTATGTCAAGGAATTATATGACAAGATAGATAGGAGCACAAGCATTAAGCATATAGTTCAATCATCCGCAATTAACACTATAATGACATATATTGCAAATACAATCTTAGATAAACTTTTCCCAACTCAAATAAAAAATAGCAAAGCTATGAAACAAAAAATTGTTGCCTTGCTTTTTGCACTAAACCGTCATCAAAATACACCCTATGCCACCTGCAAACAAGGAAGTAAGTATTTAACCTTTCCCATAGAAATTACCCAGACTCTTATGAGTGCTGATTTGAGAGCGATTTTGTTGGGTGGTGCTGCTTTGGATAGTGGATTTTGCATAAAAACACCAAGCCTAGCTATATTTAACGAAAATCAAACAAATGCAATACAAACAATCAAAGAAAGCCTAAAACATTTCATAAATTTTAATGTAGATTTTGATGCCTTAGATGGCAAGAAACGAACTGTTATAAAGGAAGCTTATGCGAAACTGTGGTTTTATCTAAAAATGGGAGAAAATAAGCACTTAGAAAATTATTTAAGAAATGAGGTTTGCATTAAACCCAGAGAATGCGATTTAGCAAATCTTACAGATGGCAGATTTATTCAAACCAAACTAAAAAAGGCAAAAGAACTTGATAATAGCATAGATAATTTTGAAACAAAGGGAGGTGTAGCAAAAGATGGCATAAAATTTAACCACGATTTTTTGATTCAACTCAAACGCATTGCAGAGTGGAATTATGCGATATATACACAAAAAGCTAAAAGCAAAGGCAATAAAGATGATTGCGAAGAAGAATTAAAAATAGAACAACTTTGCGGCACTCTTATCTATGATGAGGAATTTATCCCAACAAGCATTGATATAATAGACTAGATAAATTTAAGGAGCTAAGTTGAAAGGTGCGATATTTGAAAGAGAAGAGATACCTTTTTGGCAAAAAATTCATAGCGATATGGAAGCCAAAGAAGCAAGATTTCAAGCCAGTATCCCACCCAACACTGACGAACAACAGCACATAAAAGAATATAGACTTAACTTCATACTAAAAACCCTAAAATCCTACAAGTTGCATCCTAGTGGCAACGGCATTAAATGGAGCAATGAAGAAAAAGAAAGCTTTGTAAAATTAAGCTATAAAGAACAACGCAAAATGATAGTTCGAAAAAGCGAGCTAAAATCTTCTCTTTTTCCTTATGTAACAGTGGATTATGAGCCTTATAAATATAGCGAACGCATAAGCGATAGTGCAAAAAGAGTATATCAAAAAGCACAAAGCTTACTTAATCAAAACAAGAATTTAGATTTTAGCAATTTAGATTTTAAGATTAAAGAAGAAATATTTAATAATCTAAGACTATCCTATAAAGAAGGCTATCTTAAAGCAGGAGTAGAGTTAGCAAAATTACTTTTTAAAAATTCGCATTTAAGGGACCATAAAAATGCGGGCAATGAAATAGCAGAGTGCTCCTCTATCACACAAGCCTTGCTTGATGAGAAAATCCCAGAAAATGCTTATATGTATTATCAGCTTTATAAAAATGGCTTATTGTATCTTGGGAGAGAGCAAGCCCTAGAATGCTACAATTATGCTTTAGAATCTATCGTATGGGAGGCAATAGATGAGGAAACACAAAGAGAAGAATCTAAATATTCACTTATTTCTGCAGAGCTATGGCTAGCAGCTGCTATTAAATATCAAAGCCCATTGGCTTTTTCTATGGCGGCAAGTAATTACTGCCCCACAGGTGTGCCTATGGTTCTTATGTATGCTCTTATCCCATTTCACGCCTGTGTTCGTTGCAATATCGCACTTGGAGGTGGTGCAATCAATACACTTATTGAAAATTATCGTTTAAGCGAGGGGGACTTTCCAAGATCTTATACAAAGGCAGCCCAACTTGAGGCTTACAAGAAAAAAACTGCTTTGCAAAAAGGATTAATAAACGAACTTGATCCATACTTTGATGAAAAATTCCCACCTGAAAGCTTAATAGATCTAAGCTCATTTGCTCAAAGCTGTGTATATGGCGGACGAAAGGGGAGTTTAGGTATAGCTTATGCCAAAAAAATCGGCTTAATGAAGGATGTAAGGGATAAAGATTCAACCCCGCAAAGCATAAAGGAATATTACTTGATGATGTGGAGAATCATTGTGGCTGATATTAATGGCTTTAAGAGGCTTCCAAAGTTATTTGATAGTTACAGAGGATACATAACACATCAGATCTATGAAAATCTCCAATACGGCTACCCATCCGCTCGTCCTTATATCTTTCCAAAAGAGGTGCTTGATCTAGAAATTGATTTCACAAGGGGTGTGGAGGATTTAAAACAAGGCTCAATTTAACTTAAGCGGATTTTCTCTTATCATTTTGAGTAAAATTTTATACAAATCTTGTTGTTGTATTTTAGCATTATATCTAAATTCAGTTTCCTTTAAATGAAGCATAAAATTTTCCTTTTTAATATCTTTAAATTTAGCTAAGCTATGTTTAGCATAACCCCAAAAGTTCACAATTGCATTTATGTGATTCTTAGCTAAGCTAAACTCATTTTTTGAGTGTTTTA
>NZ_QHLI01000088.1 GCF_006864425.1 Campylobacter troglodytis
CTAAGTGAAATTTTAGAGTTTTTTTAGAAAAGTAACTTAAAAGGCACAAAAAAAGATAACGAATGGGCTTTTTTATAGTTTTTTTTACTTCTCTTAGAATGACAAGAATTTTGTCGTTCTAAACCTAGCGACTATGTAGGGCTTTTAGACATAGCCCAAGCAAAAAAACACTTCTTTTTAACTATGAGTTACTTCGCAAACGCTTAGTATGACGAATTTTGCGTTATTTTGAGATAGCTCGATACGCTCAGAAGATGAAACTTTGTGAATTTAAAGCAAAAATTTACATATATTTTTAAAGGCTTGGTTAAACTTAAATCAAAGGGTTTTTAAATTAACACCTATAAAAAACAAAGCTTTGTTTGCGAATTTCGCGACTGGTACCGTTGCTCTAAGTTTCATTTTAAAAGTGCAAGAGAAATTTTGAGATATTTTTTACTTAGCCTTGTGGCTTGCAACCTTGCAAGAGGTTTTTGATTTAGAGGCGAAAAAATGCTTTTGTCAAATTTATTATCAAAATTTGTTTAATATTTTCAAAGAAATTTACATTTTGATAGCCAAAGAATGCGAGAAGCTTTTTAAAATGGGTGGTGGCTTGAAGTTTATGAGAATTACTTTTTACTTCCTTGTACTCACAACTGTGTAGTAGAAATGACTCACAAAGTGCGTGGTAAGCGTGGATGTGGAGCTTAAAACATCTGTGTTTTTACTTCGTTAAGCCTCTTGTAACTCTGCGAGAAGGAATGCTAAAATGCAATCGCTCGAGTTTATACACAGGTCGTCAAGCATTGCTCTGCTAAATAGTTGCCACCTATCATAAGGGACTTTGCAAGGCTTGAAAAAAGTGAGATTTGCAAGAAAGCTTCAAAGCCTATGATGGCTTGGTGGATTTTACAACGCTTAGACTCGTCCATTTACAAGAAGGTGTTAAAGCACGAGATTTTGTAAAACATAGCAAAAACGAGTTTGCAAACGGACGAAACCATATCAACGGCATAGAAAACTTTTTTCGTGCTCTTGCAACTGCGTAGTAGAAGTTTGCGAAATTTATACTTGCTAAATTTAAGGGCTAAAAAAGAAAATTTATCTTTTATTTAAAAGAAACAGAATTACGATGAAAAGTTTGGGACAAAATCTTTATCAAAACTTATTAAAGTTGATAAGAGAAAATCCTATTAAAGTATCTTGAGCCAAAATTTATAAGCCAAAATTCTATTAAGTTTAATTGAGCCATATTTTTCACAAAGTACTGCTTATTTTGCAAAGTTTAGATATTTTTAGCTTATAAATCAAGCTTACTTGTAAAGTTGCTAAGGCAAGGCTAAGTGAAAAGATTTCAAAGTTTTTATCGCATTTGGCGAAATTTGCAAATAAACTTTATTTTATGGTGCTTAATTAAAAATCTTTGTTCTAAATTCAATTTAACTTTAATGTAAACTGTTTAAATTCAAGCTCTTTTCTTGTAAATTTAAGATGATAGAACTATGAATTTAAGAAACCTTAATGATCTCTTATCCTTATTAAAGCTTTTTACAATGAAATAAGTAAAAGAATAAAATTTTGGCGATTGATACTTTTAGCTGATATAATTACAGCTAAAAGCTTGGTAAAATCGATCTTAGTATATATTTTTGCCCTACATTTAAAAGCGGAAATTTAATCAATTTTAGAGTGTTTTTGTGCTGATATTTGTGTGAACAAAATCGATGTTTTATGCAAGGTTTCTCGCCCTTGTGTTAATGCAATTGTATAGTAAGCTTTTAACCCTTAAAGAATGCGAAAAAATCAACAAGATGAGTGGTTGAGGTTGATGAGAATTATTTCGGTGCAAAAAGGGTGCGTGGTAAGCGTGGATGTGGGGCTTAAAACATCTGTGTTTTTGCTTCGTTAAGCCTCTTGTAACTCTGCGAGAAGGAATGCTAAAATGCAATCGCTCGAGTTTATACATAGGTCGTCAAATATTGCTCTGCCAAAGAATTATTGCCGATTATAAAGGACTTTTCAGAGCTTAAAGAAAGTGAAATTTATAGCGATAAACTAAAATCCTACGGTGCCTTGGTTGATTTTTGTGCAAAAGCTCATTATAGGGTAAAACACGCCAAATTTGAGTTTGCAAAGGGACACAAGCACATAAACGGGATAGAGAATATTTTTACTTCGTGCTATTGTAGCTGCGTAGTAGAAGGGGCTTTGTAAAGGCTAGATTAGGGGGTTTCACGGCAAGGGAATTTTTTTATTTAAACTTAAAGGAGAGTAAATTTCTATCTAATGTCAAGGTTAAAAACGACAATTTGTATAAAATTTTGTTAAAATGGCTTAGGAAAAGTCCTAGATTATTTTAGCTAAAAGTATCAATCGCCTAAATTTTATGAGAGTTTGTGAAACTTGAATTTAAAAGAGATTTTAACCCCCTTCCAAATGGCTGCGGCACAGATTACACAAGGTTGCTCTGCTGTGTTCCCACCCTGAAGCTCTGCCCTATGACAATCTTGCACAGGTCTGAAAAGAGGCTAGAAAATTATAACAAAAAAAGCTTAATGTTGCTTGATATTATACACCACAGGAATTTGTATGCGTATGTTTTCTTTGTAGGCTGGAAATTCATTAGCAGCCCTTACTAAAACCTTCATAACATTATCGTCTAAGAGCTTATAGCCTGAGCTTTTGATTATCTTTGCAGCTTGTAGTTTTTTGGTGTTAAGCCACACAAATTCAAGCAAAACCTCTCCCGTAAGCCTCATTTTTATGGCTTGATGGGGGTAGGTTTCCCTTGCTGCTCTATCTATGGCTGCTTTGATCTCACGCAAGAAAGGATTATCCGTTTTGCCATAAGCTAGGGTGCCAATTTGCATAGGTGCGTTATTAGCCACCTGTGCTCCTCCTGAAACCGAGCTTTCCTCTTGTCTTTGCTCCTCTTTTTCCTTGCCCTTTTTAACTTCCTTTATCCTTTCTTTTTTGTGATGCTTTTTGTGTTTTTCGTGTCTTTTATGCTCTCTTGGAGTTGGGGGTGCTGGTGCTAGTTTGGGTGCTACAACCTGTCCTTGTGCTATGAACTGTCCCATTACCAAGGACATACTCTCCTCGCCTTTGATCTCTGCCTTAAAAACATCGCCTAAGGCAATGAGTGCAAACAAGGGAGCAACAAAGATACAACAAGTTAAAATGAAGGCTTTGAATTTATGAGAACGCATTTTTATCTCTGTGTTATGATTTGAAAATTATTATGTTCTTTGCTTTTAAGCATACTAATGACCTGAATAAAGCTTTCAAATTTGCAGTTCTTATCAGCCTTAAGCTCAACTAGGGTCTTTTCATCCAAATTTGCTATTTTTTCTTCAAGCTCCTCTGTGCTAGCTTCTTTATCATCAAGATAAAAAAGATCTTTTTCGTCTATGCTTATTAAAAGCTTGTTGTCGTTATCTCCTACATTTCTTGCAGATTCTGATTTGGGAGGTTCTATCTTAATATGCCCATAAGCTACAAAGGTAGAAATGCTTAAAACAATGGCAAGTAAAACAAGCATAATGTCTATGAAGGGAACTATGTTTAACCCATCATTTCTAGGCAACTTTATCATCTTGCTTTACCATACTGTTGTACTTTGTGCTTAGAAGCGAGATCTTTCTCATCAAGGCATTATAAGCCATTAGGCTAGGTATGGCAACTGCAAGTCCTACTGCTGTTGCCTTTAAAGCAAGTGAAAGCCCTACTACTATGGATTTTACATCTATATTACCAGAAAGTCCCATGTCATAAAAAACTATCATAATGCCTATTACAG
Source organism: Campylobacter troglodytis (assembly GCF_006864425.1). Taxonomy (GTDB): domain Bacteria; phylum Campylobacterota; class Campylobacteria; order Campylobacterales; family Campylobacteraceae; genus Campylobacter_D; species Campylobacter_D troglodytis. Next base: position 3,782 of record NZ_QHLI01000088.1, read on the forward strand.
TGCCTAGTAGCCCAACATAAGGAGCATTTGAATAAATAATATATAAGGTTGTAAGATTTTCACTCAAGGCATTATCAAAGTCTTCTTGGTTATGATAGTCTCTAACATTTATAATTCTAAAAAAAAGCACTCTTTCTATAACACACCAAGTAGCTATAAATGCCATAAGCCCTAAAATACCTAAGATAATATAGTCTATATAATCCTTTAAAACATCCATTTAATCCTCTTTGCATTTAGTAAAGTTTATTAAAATTATATATTAAAAAATTAAAATGTAGCTTAAATAAATTTAAAAATAAGCTTAAAATTGTATGAAATATTTTAACAAAATTTTAACAAAATATCATTTTAATCACATTTGAAATTTGTCATTGATTTTTTAAAAAAAGCAAAATATAAGGGGAAAAATCCTTGAATAATGACTAAATTTTAAATAAATATAGCTATAATTTTATGCAAAGTTCTTTAAGGTGAATTTATGAAAGTTTTTTTGGCATTTTGCCTTGTTTTTTTTCTCCTTGCTTGTAGTGAAGAAAAAAAGCCCAAGATAGAAACTCAAGCAAAAGAAGAAATCTTGCTAGAAGAAAGCGATGAAAAAATAGACATTAACGACAGCAATCTCCCCTTGCCCATAGATGATACTCAAGGCTTTATAAATTTAAAATTAAGCTCACAAAATGTATGAATTTTTTACAGCCATCCACCTTTATAGCATTTATACAACAGTTTGTCTGATGCTACTTTATCTTGTTTTAACCCAAAGGGCTATTAAAACTGAGTTTGATTTTATCAGATCAATTCGTATTTTTTTGCCCCTTTACTATACCTTTTTGGCTATTATCTTTTTTACAGGCTCCTTGCTACTTGCTTTAAGAGCCTTTTACCTAGATGCTTCAAATTATCTTATGATAGCTGCTTGGATACTCATACTTGGCTTAAATATCTTTCAGTTTAAGCTTTTTAAGAAGGCAAGAACACTTAGACGGTATACAGTTTTTAAGATAGCTAGTCTTTTGATCTTGTGTGTTGATTTGGGATTAATTTTTGCTATATTTTTGTATGTTTATGGGATTTAATGCAGTTTTTATATGACGCTAATGCTGGTAAAAACGAGCTTTGCATAAGGGGGGAGGGCTTTTATCACCTAAAAGTTCGCCGAGTTCGGCAAAATGAAAGCCTAAATGTGCGAAATTTAAAAGATGATTTTATTTATGTTTATAAAATATCTAAAATAGAAAGAAACTCTTGTTTGCTAAATTTGCAAGAAAAGCTCTTAAATTCAAGCATTTTGCCTTCAAAAACCACTCTAGCCCTTGGCGTGATTGAGCCAAAAATCTTAGAAAAAACTCTACCTATTTTAAACGAGCTTGGACTTTACAAGCTCATTTTGGTTTTTACGCATTTTTCGCAAAGGAATTTCAGACTCGATTTTAGGCGATTAGAGAGGATTTTAATACAGTCTTCTCAGCAGTGCGGACGGGCAAATTTAATGCAAATAGAACGCTTTGATAGCACCAAAGACTTTGCAAGTGCCTATGAAAATGCAGTTATGCTTGATTTTAGCGGTGAAAATAGCGATTTTAGCGAGTTTAAAGGCGATGATAAAATCCTTTTTGTCGGTGCTGAGGGAGGCTTTACGGACGAGGAAAGAAGCCTTTTTGAGACAAAAATCAAACTAAAAAGCCCCTATATTTTACGCACTCAAAGTGCTATCATTTCAGTGGCTGCAAAACTTTTGCTGTGAATTTATCTAGATTAAAGGCTATATCTTTCAAGAATTTAGCGTTGTATTTTCAAATTTTTTTTACTTTTAATCTTTGTTGTTGGCTAAATTAAACTTGGCTCAATAAAGCTTAAACCAAAGGTTTTTAAGTCAATGCTCATGAAAAACAAAGATCTGTTTTCAAATTTCGCCAAATTTTAGGAAAAGTTTGAAGTATTTTTTACTTTGCCTCCAGCACCTCCCTTTGTAAAAATTGATTTAGAAGTTAAAAAATCCTCTAACTTTGTCAAATTACAAAGCAAAGTTGTGTGTAAAAAGAAATTCGCATTTTAATAGTCAAAGAGTGTTAAAAATATCTAAAATGAGTGGTGAAATTGAAGAGGGTGAGAGTTATTTTTTACAATGCTAGGCTCGCAACTGCGTAGTAGAAAGTGCAAGGCGTGTTCATGGAAAAAAGGGGTGGGCGTGGGGGTTCTAGCAAGAAAAACGTCTGTGTTTTTATTTCGTGATAAGTACTCTTAATTTTGCAAGAAGGTATGCTAAAACGCTAGGCTGACCTTTATACGCAGATAGTCATCACTGCTTGGCTAAATAGCTACTGCCTATCATAAGAGACTTTGCGGAGCTTAACGAGTGTGAAATTTATAGTGATAGCTTCAAAGCCTACGGTACCTTGGTGGATTTTTGCTTTGTTTTACTCACAACTTTACAAGAAGGAACAAAAGCAGATTATAGGGTAAAGCATAACAAAAACGAGTTTGCAAAGGGATGAAATCATATTAACGAAATTGTGAACTTTTTTACTTCGTGCTACGCGTCTTGTAACTGCAAGCAAAATGGGCTTTGCAAAGTTTCGTTTAGCTAAATTTCGTGGAATAAAAAAATTTGTCCCTCATTTAAAGAAAATAGAATTAATACAAAAAGTTTAGGACAAAATTCTCATCAAAATTTATTAAAATTTAGGCGATTGATACTTTTAGCTAAAATTACATAGGATTTTTCCTAATCAATTTTAACAAAATTTTATACAAATTTTCATTTTTAACTTTAACATTATATCTAAATTCAGTTTCCTTTAAGTGCAAATAG
>NZ_QHLI01000089.1 GCF_006864425.1 Campylobacter troglodytis
ATTATTAATAGTATCTTGCGAGGTATTATTTTGTGCGATTTTATTGTAGTTGCCTTTAAGTTCTAAAAGATAAGAGTAAAAATAAAGGGTTTGAGTAAGGGTTATGATAGAGTGTGAATTTAAGCTTGTATATATAGGCAAGGTATTTTGTGAGCCATACTGAGCTGATGCTATGAGCTTTATGCCGCTGCTGTTGTAAATATGTGTTAGTTTCATTGAAGTATCAATGCTTAATTTATCAAAAACTTCTCGCAAAATTTTCATAGTATTTGGATTTATAATAGTATTTGGAAAATTCCAGCCATAAATACTAGGTGAATTAAAGGTATAAACTTCTTTAGGGGAAAACCCCAGTAAATCCTTATATTTATCATCGCAATATATCAAAGCCCATTGTGCTAAATAGCCACCGAGTGAATGCCCTACAAAGATGATGGGTTTTTTATAGCTTTGCAGTATTTGTTTAACTTCTTTTAAAAAATCTAAAAGGGCAGAGTGTTGAATATTCATACTTAAAGAGAGTGCTATGTCTTGAATGGCATCTATATTCCAAAAACCCTCTGTCCCTCTAAATCCAAGCACAAATCTATCTTTTTGAGTGTCATAAAATAAAGTAGCACTAAAACCTGATGCAGTATTTGCTTGATGAAAGTAAATTTTGTATCGTTTTATAAATTCCTTTGCTTGCAATTCCCCAAATTCGCCATTGAGTTCGCGTGTGTCAGTAAGATAATATTCATGTCCTATTTTTATTTTTTTACCAGCTGTTTTGCCATTGTAATTTGAGCTTATAATTTCGTTTAGGGTAATAGTGATATTATTTTCTTTCAATACATACCCATCTAAATCAAAGTAAAAATAACTTGCCTGTGCTAGTTCAGCGTAATTTTTTAAATCATCAAGTTTAGCTATCACTTGGGTTCCCTCCTTCAAATAGTATCCAATAATAATAGCGTATCAAACTAAAAAAAGAGTCTATTCCAAAACGGAAAATATATTCCGCAACAAAAGCTAACGGATAATATAAAAGCAATACACAAAACATCATTAAACATTTCTTATTCCTTTTTGTTGCAAAAAGCCATAAATTGACTATCATTGGCGGAAATATTATCCAGCCCAACATAATAAAAAATTCCTCAACCCTATTTGGATTATGCCCTATGATAGGGGATATAAACCAACCTATAATACAAAATATCACCCAGCAAAGATAAAGTATTTTAAATGTTTTCATTTTGTGCATCCTCTATGGCAGTCTTTATCTTTAATCTTTTTGCCATCAGAATTTAACTCATAAATTTTGGCGATTGATACTTTTAGCTAAAATTTTAGAGGATTTTTCCTAAGCCATTTTAACAAAATTTTATACAAATTTTCGTTTTTAACCTTGACATTATATCGAAATTCAGTTTCCTTCAAATGAAGGTAGAAAAATTCTCTTTTAATGCCGTGAAACTGACTTAATCTAGCCTTCGCAAATCCCCAAAAATTCTCTATTCCATTGATATGGCTTCGTCCGTTTGCAAACTCGTTTTTGGAGTGCTTTACCCTCTAATGTGCCTTTACACACAAATCACAAGGCCTCGTAGGCTTTGAAGCTTTCCTGTAATTTTCACTTTCTTTAAGCTCTGAAAATTCCTTTATTATGGACTGCAATTCTTTGGCAGAGCAAGTGTTTGAGCGTATAAACGCAGCCGTTTCGCTTTAACATTCCAAACACAGTCGTTTTGCGACCAGCTCCACGCCCCCTTTTTCTACGCACACGCCTTGCACCAAAGTAATTTTCATTGACTTCGATTTCACCGCTCATTTTCTAAAGAAACTTCGTTTTGCTGATTTTTCACACTCTTTGGTGATTAAAATGCGAATTTGCTTGGAAATTTTACATAAGCTTTGATGACGAATTTGACAAAGATCGGTAATTTTTTCGCCTCTAAATCAAGTGTTTCTTACAAAGTGAGGGGACTGAAAGGCGAAGCAAAAATATACTTCAAAATTTCTTAAATTTCTTTTGAGACAATTCAGAAACAAAACTTTTGTTTTTCATAGATGCTAATTCACAAACCCTTTAAGTTTAATTGAGTCTAAAATTTTAAACGAAAATTCAAGCAATGAGGCTTTAAGCCTTGCCAAACAAAAGGCATTAAAGCTACTTCAAAAGGCACTTAGCCAAGATTTACTTACACAAATTAAAAGTCAAAATCTAAAAATCATTGATTTGAGGGCGTAAATTTTATTAAAATTTACTAAAATTGATAAGATAAATTTTTGTTAAAGTATCTTGTGCCATTTTTTTCTTTTAGCTTAGTTTATCACAGTGTCTAAACCACCTGTGAGTGGCTCTAACTCATCATTATCCTTCCCTTGTAAATCGCTTTTTGCATCCTCTATAATCTTTAAATCCACAATCCTTGCCTTGCCCTTGTAAATTTTAAGCGTAACGAGTGCGCCAAATCGTCCGTTACCATCAAACGCATCGCCAGATAGCGAACGCAGTTTTCGCTCGATTTCAAGTGCCTTTTCTTTGGGAACAAAATACTTTTCTGCCCCTATTTCAAGCAAATCGCTCCACCGATGAGAGCGTTTTGCTTTAATATATAATTCATTTTGTGGCTCATCAAGGAGTATTTTGCCAAATTCAAACACCTCGTCATTGTTTTCATCAACAAGCAAAACAAAAAATTCTTTGATTTGCCTATCTTGTGGCAGCTCGTCCTCTTTCACTCTTATGCCATAATCAAGTCGCACAAAATTGCCAGAAAGTATGTCGCGCGGGTCGTATCCCCTAGCTCGCACCCTAAGCTCATCGCCCAAAAGCAAGGGCAAATAAGCATTTAAAAAGACAAGCACGATAAGCACAAACTGCACCACAAAGGCGAAGACAAGAAATTTATGCTTCATTTTGCATTCCTTGTGCTTTTTGCTTTTTACGCGCGATGATGAGTAGCACAAGCCCAAATATCGCAAAGATAATGCTAGCACCTATGTAATCTCCTAGCAAATGAATGTAGCGAACTATCACAAGCGCACAAAGGGCTAAAATGCCTAGCACAATGTGCTTTTCTTTGATGAGATAGACCCCAAAAATAAGCGTTAAAAAAGAGTAAAAAATTTGTGCAAAAGTGGTATAAACCGTGGATTCATAGTCATATCTAAAAAATTGATACAGCGAAAAGCTCAAAAAGCCGTAGCTTTCAAGCCAAAACAACACGCCCAACACACCTAAAAAATAGCGTTTAAAGGCTAAATTCAAAAGGGCTGGGGCTAAAAACGCAAGCAAAATCAAAAATGCTGTGAGAGAAAAATTCTCATTAGTAAGCATTGGAGTGATGGGCTTTGGCAAAGCGTAGAGATTAAGTAAGATAACAAGCACCCAAGCGCAGATAAAAAGGGCGTAAGGCTTGTAGCTTTGCGCGTTAAAGGCTAAAAACAAAAGGCTAAACGGAAAGGCAAGATACACAAAGAGCTTAGAAAAAGGGTCATAATACGCGTTAAAAAACCAAGGCGCAAAATAAAGATAAGCAAAAAGGGCGAAAAAATTCACAAAGGCAAGGGCTTTTGAGCCATTTTGTGCTTGCAAGATAAAGCCACATAAAATAAAAAGCACAAAAGAATGTGTGAAAATTTCATTATCTGCATTTATATAAAAGGCAATAGCCGCGAAAATATAGGCTTGCCAAAAGACAGCACCACTTTTAAGCACAAATGCCATAAGCAAACTCACAAAAGCCACGCTTAAAAATGCACTTGCCGTGTCATCGCCTAGATGATAAATTTGAGAAAGCAAGGCTAAATTCGCAAGTAGCACGAAGTTGCTTAAAATGCCTAAAAATTCGCTCCAAAGGGCACTTTTATCTTTCACAAGATAAAGGGTAATTTGCGTGCCAAAAAGCACAAGCAAAAGCAAGGCAGTGCGGATAAATGCGGGTATTTGCTCCCAGTTATAGCCTATAAGCGTGATGAGTGAGAGCGAGAATAAAACCGCTGCAAGTGCTGTTAGCAAAGATGAACTCGCCTTTGTTTCAGCAAGAGGGATTTGATAATGCGCAAAAATTCGCTCTTTTTGCTCCGCGCTTAAAAGCCCATCTTTTTCAAGCTTTGAAAGCTCGTTTTTTAAGAAGTTTTGTTTATAAAAAATCAAGTTAAGTCCTTTGAAATGGTGTCTTTGTTGTTTTATAGCTACATCATTTAACAGTTGATACTTTTAAGCTAAAATGATCTAGGATTTTTCCTAAGCCATTTTAACAAAATTTTATACAAGGCTTCATTTTTAAGCTTGATCTTAGAGCTAACTTCACTCTCTTTTAAATGCGTGAAAAATTCCTCTGTCCTAAAACACCTAAGCCAGCCCTTGCAAACTTCTACTACGAAGTTGCAAATGAAGCGAAGCAAAAAATTCACAATTTTGTTTATGTGGTTATGTCCCTTTGCAAACTCATTTTCGCTATGCTTTACTCTGTAATGAGCTTTTGTTACTTCTTGCAAAGAGGCGAGTGTATAATACGAAGTAAAAATATAGATGTCTTTTTTCCAGCCCCACGCCCATGTCTTATGCACACTCTTTTAGCACTGAAATAACTCTCATCAACTTCAAGCTCACCGTTCATTTTCTAAAGAAACTGCGTTTTATTGATTTTGCACAATCTTTTGCTATCAAAAGACTTGTTTATTGCACAATTGCATTAACACAAGGGCGAGAAAGCTCATATAAAATGGTATTTTGCTTACGCAAAGATCAAACAAAAACACTCCAAAAATTGCTAACATTTTCGCTTATAAATGTAGGGTAAAATATATACTAAATATAAATTTTAACAAGTTTTTAGCTCTAATTATACCAGCTAAAAACATCAACCACCTTTTATAAATTTAAGCACTAAGGAGCTTAAATTTTTAAAAAATGCATTTAAACAAAGTGCTACAATGCATAAAGATAATTGTATTAAAGAATAGATCTTGGATATAAGATTAAAGAGTTTTAATTTATAGTCTTTGTTTGAATTTGTTTGTTTATGGTGTAGATTTAAATAAAAGCTTACATTTACAAAATTAACTTACATTTCAAGTCAAGTCCAAATTTTAACTCTTTTTCAAACAAGCTTTTGGTTTTAAACTTAGCTGAGTTTTAGCGTGAGACTGAATTTTAAAGGCTAAATTCAAGCCAAGTTTGAATTTAAAGCATTTTTTTAAAAATGCTAATTTTATCGCTCTTGGTTTGAGATAGACTAAGTAGCTTTTATTTGCGCTTATAAATAGGGATGTGATAAAATTCACAGTTTCAAAGCCAAGCTTGAATTTAAATTCAAAAGCCTCTTTTAAATTCAAGGTCTGAATGTTTAAAATTTTAAAGCTTCAAGCTTTTAAAAACCCAAAGCCCCCACAACAAAGCCTTAAATTCACACAAAAAATTCAAAGTCAATCAACAAACTTCAAGCCAACTTCAAAAATAGCCTTAAAATTCAAAGTCTCTCAAAAACAGCCTCAAAAGCTCAAGAGGCTTAAATTCACAAAAGCCTAGAAAGGCTACTCAAAAAGCCTCTCAAAAAAATTCAAGCCAGCTTTAAAAAGCCTCGAATATTAAGGCTCAAAATATCCTTAAATTCAAGGTCTCTTCCCACAAAACAGTTTCAAAGCCTTTCCAAACAGCCTCAAAACCATTCAAAATAGCCTCAAATTCAAGGTCTCTCTCACAACAAAGCCTCAAAGCCTCTCAAAAAAAAAAAAATTCAACTTAGCTTAAAAAGCCTCAAATATTAAGGCTCAAAATATCCTTAAATTCAAAGCCTTTCAAAAAACTAAAAAATTCAAACCTCTCAAAAAGGGAATTTAACTCAACTTTAAAAATTCAAAGCCACTCAAAATATCCTTAAATTCAAAGCCCACACAAAGTCCCAAACAAGCCTTTAAAATTTCTTCTTCTTAACATCATCATAGATATTCTTAGCGATTGAGCTAACGCTATCTGAGATTAAAGAGGAGTCATTTGCTATGCGGACATTATCTTGCGTGCTTGTTTCTATGGCTGCTACTGCGTCGTTTATTTGAGTGATTCCAGCGGTTTGTTCTTTGATGCTCTCAGCCATATCGTTTATGCTTTGAACCAGCAAGTTGGTGTTTGCTTCTATCTCACTTAAAGACTTTTGAGTGCGCTCAGCTAGCTTTCTAACCTCATCAGCTACCACAGCAAAGCCACGTCCATGCTCACCAGCCCTTGCTGCTTCTATGGCTGCGTTTAAGGCTAAAAGATTTATTTGATCAGCTATGTCGCCAATTATACCTGTTACATTTTTAATTTCTTCACTTTGAGCTATTACCTCTGTTGTTTTGGTGGAGACATTTTGCATTGAGGAGGTAATTTCTTCAAGGGCTGCTGCTGTTTCTTCAAGTGAATGAGCTTGTGAATTTGAGCTTTCTGTCAAGGCTTTCACAGCCTCGCTTAATCTTGTGCTTTCACTATTTAGAGCATCAGCAAATTCAGCCGAGGTTTTAAGCATGGTTACTATCTCATCGCCTAGGGTATTTGTAGTAGTTTCTACGCTTCCCTTGGCATCTTGGATCTTTGTGGTAAAATCA
>NZ_QHLI01000090.1 GCF_006864425.1 Campylobacter troglodytis
GTTTTCTTGCCCTTCCTCACCTTTTTGATATGTATCTTTTACTTTATAAGTGCTTTGCTCCTCATAAACAAAGGCTTTAAGCATTATTTCTTGCTCTAAATCTATGGTGTAAATCTCATTTTGTGAATTTGACAAGCTATCTTTATCATCAATGAACTTGCCATCTTTATCCTTTTTATAAGCCTTGATAAGCCCTATGTTTAAAGCTTTTTTCATAGGACTAAGCTCACAAGGGATAAATTCACAGTCGCACATAGCAGCTAGGGTATTAACCTGATAAAGCTTGTTAAACAAGGACACAAAGCCTTTGTTGTAGGTTCTTTCTTCTTTTGAGTTGTTGTTTGTTGTGGCTGTGTTGTTTGCTGTGCTTGTTGTAGTCCTTTCAAGGGTGTTTGCGTTCTTTTCTGTGTTTGTGAAAGCTACGGTAGTTGCTGTGTTGTTTGTTGAGTTGATTTGTGTTGAATTTGTGATGTTTGCTGAATTTGTGTTGAGAGTGCTGATGGGGGCTATGCTTGTTGTATTTATAAGCGAGTTTGTGTCTATGCTTGTGGCTGTGGTGTTTGAGGCTATGTTTGTATTTTCAAGGATGTTTGCTGTGTTTGTGTTGAAAGTGCTGATTGAGGCATCGCTAGTATTTTCAAGTGCAGCTTTGTTTGTGTTGAAGGTGTTAAGTGAGGCTGTGCTTGTATTTGTATTTTCAAGGATGTTTACTGCGGCTTTATTTTTTTCTATATTTACCACCCCTCTGGTAATTTGGCTTAAGCCTATGAAGACTTGCTTAAAGAGATATTTTTCATAAACTCTATCTTCTATGATAAATTCATAAAGCCCCTCCTCATAAGCCTTGACACAGTTGATTATTTCATAATTATCTTTTAATTTTTCAATATATAATTTTAAACCATCCTTTAAGCCTCTTATAGTATAACTTTTATTCTCTTTGTCATTTACTCTTAATTTAATTTGTCTTGGCATTTTAGTCTCTTAGTTTTTTAATTTTTGGCATTGTAATTTGTTAAATTCAAGTTTTGAATTTTAGCAAGATTTTTGTGTTTTAGCTTGAATTTTATCTTTGATTTATTAAAATTCATAAAATCTTGATGATAAGGATGACAATGAATGGTGCGACAATTTTTAGATTTTTATGTGGCTTAAAGCTTGAATTTAGCGAGTTTGATTGGCTTGAAAATAGGGGTTTGAGTGAATTTGAGCTGTTAATTTCGGTGATTTTAACCCAAAATACAAATTGGAATAATGTCTTAAAGGCACTTGAAAATGTGCGAAAGGCTAAAATTCAAAGCCTTGAAACCCTAAATGAGCTTGAAATAGAGCAAATTGCAGAGCTTATCAAGCCAAGTGGCTTTTATAATCAAAAGGCAAAGCGCCTTAAAGGCTTTGTAGAAAGGCTTTTAAGCGAGTTTGAAAGCCTTGAAAATTTCAAAGAAAATGTCAGCAGACAGTGGCTTTTAAGCGTGAAAGGGCTTGGCTTTGAAAGCGTTGATAGCATTTTAAATTATTTGTGTCAAAGAGAAATTCTAGTCGTAGATAGCTACACAAACCGCCTTGCAATCGCACTTGGGTATGAGTTTGAAAGCTATGAGGAGCTGCGTGAGTTTTTTCAAAGCGGGATTGAAGAGGGGCAAGACACACTTTGCGAGTGCCTAAAAAATAGTGGCTTTGTAGGCTTTAAGGGTAAAAATCTTTTAAGTAGCAAAACAACAAATTCAAAAAGCAAAGACTCAAAGGGCAAAAAATTCGCACTTTACGAGCTTTATCAAATCTTTCACGCTCAAATCATAGCCTTTGGCAAGGCTTATTTTAAGGGCAAAAATCTAAATGACGAGGGAAAAAAACTCTTAGCTAAATTATCATAAATTTTATTAACACAAAAAACATATAATTTTAAAAATCAAAATTTGGAGAAAACGATGATAAAGGCTATAGGTTCAAATTTAACGCCCATTTTAACCATTGCAGGAAGTGATTGCAGTGGGGGTGCTGGAATTCAAGCGGATTTAAAGACATTCAGTGCTTACAAGCTCTTTGGAATGAGCGTTGTAGTAAGCGTGGTGGCTGAAAACACCGCTCGCGTGGTATCTTGCTTTGATGTATCTACTCAAAGTGTCGATGAGCAAATGCTTTGCGTATTTGAGGACATACCCCCAAAGGCTGTTAAAATAGGTATGCTTCCCTCAAAAGAGCTTATGAGCTGCGTGGCTGAGAATTTAAAAAGATATAAGCCCCAAAACATAGTCATAGACCCTGTGATGTTTGCTAAAAACGGCTATCCCCTAATGGCTACTGAAAATGCTGAATTCTTTGCCAAAACTATGCTGAAATTTGCCGACATACTCACCCCAAATATCCCAGAGGCTGAATTTTTATGCGGTTTTAAGATAAAAGATGAAAAGGATATGCAAAAAGCGGCGATTGCCTTGTGCGAAAAGGGTGCAAAAGCCGTGCTACTCAAAGGAGGACACAGAGAGGACAATGCAAATGATGTCTTTTTTGACGGCTCAAAGGCACACACCCTTCAAAGCGACCGCATAGACACCAAAAACACCCACGGCACAGGCTGCACCCTAAGCTCAGCCATAGCCTCAAATTTAGCCCTTGGCAAGGATAAATTTGAAGCCATCAAAGCAGGAAAGGACTTTGTCTTCAATGCCATCTTATACTCTTTAAGTCTTGGCAAGGGTTGTGGTCCTACAAATCACTTTTTCAAGGATTTTAAGGCAAATGAGGCGATTTAAAGCTAGTTTTTTAAGTGCTTTTAGGCTTTGTTTGTGTCTGAGGGCTAGTTTTTTCAAGGCTTTTAGGCTTGATAGCTTTTAAAGCCTTGAGAAATGAGTAAAGATGATAGATTTAAGCCTTTATCTAGTAGCAAGCCTTGGTAAAAACACGGTTGCAAACTTTTTAAACATAGTTGAAAACGCCATAAAAGGCGGTGTGAGTGTGGTTCAGCTTCGAGAGAAAAATTTAAACTCGCGTGAATTTTACACCCTTGCCCTTGCCTTAAAAGCCCTTTGCGATGAGCTTAAAACTCCCCTAATCATAAACGATAGGCTTGATATAGCCTTGGCTGTAAATGCCACAGGCGTGCATTTAGGGCAAGAGGATTTGCCCATAAGCCTTGCAAGAAAGATTTTGGGAGAGGACAAAATCATAGGTTTAAGTGCGAAAACGCCCTTGGAGCTTGAAAATTGTGATGGAGCGGATTATGTGGGCTGTGGGGCTGTATTTGAAAGCCCTACAAAGGATAGCTCGGTTATAGGCGTAGCTGGGCTTAAGGCACTTTGCGAAAAAAGCCCCTTGCCTGTGGTAGCCATAGGCGGTATCAATGAGGGCAATGTTTGCGAGCTAAAAGGCTGCAAGATAGTAGGCATTGCGGTAAGTTCAGCGATAATGAGGGCTAAAAATCCTCTTTTAACAAGCAAAAACCTAAAAAAAGAATTTGACAAGTTTAGCAAGGGCTGAATTTTAAGCACGGAGTAAGAGCTAATTGTAGCTTAAACAAGTTTCGTTTTTTATGAGCTTGGGCATTTTTGCGCTAATAAATTTATAAAATTCAAACAAAGACTTAAATTTTAGCCTTTCAAAGACTTTTTAAAGCTGTGTTTTTCACGCTAAATAATTAAATTTAAGAAGGACAAGGATGATTTATCTAATAGGCAAAGACCGTTTCATAGGCGTTAAAAATATCATTTTAAATAAAATTAAACTCTTGCCCTTTACTGTGAATTTAAGGGACTTTGACGCCCTAATAATCACCTCCAAAAATGCCCTTCGCTCACTAAAAAGATCTCAAAATGCTCTAAATTCAAGCATTTTAGTTTATGCTCTTGGCAAAGAAAGTGAGCTTTATGCTAAAAAAATGAGCTTTACAAATATCAAAACCCCGCCAAAAGCCTACGGCAAGGATTTATTTCAGGCTTTCAAAAATGAATTAAGGGGCAAAAAATGCCTTTATTTAAGGGCTAAAAAAATCGCTTCAAATTTAGATAAGTTGCTTTTAAATGAGGGTGTGAATTTGACACAAATCATAGCTTATGAAAAGATTTATGAGCCACCACTTATAAAAATGAAGCTTCAAAGCCCTGCTGTTTTTATATTTAGCGCACCCTCAAATGTGATAGATTTTTTCAAAAGCTATGATTTAAAAAAAGATGATAAATGCGTAGCCATAGGACAAAGCACAGCAAATGCCTTAAAAGAAGCCTTTGAGTTAAAAGACAAAAGAAAGAAAAATAAGCCTCAAATCTTTATGCCCCAAACTCAAAGCATCAAGGCTTGTGTGGCTTTGGCTAGGGATTTGGCTTGAGTGTTTGCGAATTGTAGCTTGAATTTTTTGCAAATTTGAGCTTGAATTTTGTGTATTTTTGTTTGAATTTTACGAATTTTTGCTTGATTTTTTGCTAATTTGAACTTAAATTTTGCTAATTTTAATTTGAATTTTTTGCTTGAATTTAAGGCATTTTCTTCGTTAAATTTCGTTAAACTCAGCCAAAAAGCTGAATTTAATTTGCCCTTTTTTGATTTGCCACAAAAAATTCAGCTTTTTTGTAAATTTTTTAAATTTTGTGGGATTTGTTAATCAAAATTCAATCAATTTTATTGTATCATTAAGGCAAATTCATTGTGTCGCTAATTTGACGATATTACAAGACTATAAGCGATTATCGCTGGGGGGGGGGCTTGATGAAAGGGCATTTTAAAAAGCATTTTTTAAATCTTTTAAAAAAGCATTGCCCTTTAAACACGCACTCAAAATCTTTAAAACCCCAAGCAAACAAGCATTTCAAATTTTCGCTTTTAAAAACTTGTTTTATTAGTTTATTGTGCCTAAATTCAGCCCTTGGAGCTACTCACACCTATGTTCTTAACTCTCAATCCGTGATTTTGCAAACCAACGAGCAACGCACAGATACAGCCATTTCGCTTCCCGCTAGACCAAGCTATGATATGACGACCTTTAACTGCCGAAGTGGTGGCAGTGGCGACTGCAATGTAAGGACGAGTTTGAGCATTCAAGGTGCAAGTGGGGCTAAATACACCCTGCAAATCAACGACAAAACCACCACCTTTTTCGCTAATTCTTTGAGTTTAAGCTCGGGGGCAAATGTCTTACTCAACGGCTTTCATACAATTTCATTTGAAAGGGGTGCGACTGTGAGCGTAGGCGAGGGCTCAAGCCTTGTCATTAGCAACAGCGGTAGCACGCAAATCAACGCCCAAGGCAGTGAATATGGGGGCTTGACAAAGGTTCGCTTTTCGCCTGATGTCAATTTGAATTTAAGCTCAAATTCTAGCGTTGATATAAGCAATATCATCTTTTTCAGCTCTCAAGGTGGCGTGAATTTAGGCTCAAATTCAAGGCTTAACATACAAGCACCCATCATTCGCTTTGAAAAATCCTTTACAAACAACGGCGGCACGGCTAATTTTACCACAGGATTAAACGATAGCCAAGTAAAAGTCGGCGTTTATAATGTAGAAAATGACGGCGTGGCAAATTTTACGCAAAATGGCGGCACGACAACGATAAACGGGCATTTTTACAACGGCGGACAAACAGTTGCTGACGGCGGTGCCTTTGGCGTGCAAGACCCTGTGGCAAAAGGTGGGGGAAATCTTGTGTTAAATGGTGGCACTATGAGCGTTACAGGAAAGCTAATCTCGCAAGGCGATGGATTAAGCACCTTTCAAAGCTCAAGCATAAGCATTTACGGAGCTACGCTCATAGTGGGTGGGGGTTTGCAAAACAAAGAAGGCTCGACAATCACCTTTGGCATAGGCTCAAATAGCCAAATGGGGCAGTTTCAAGGTGCTTTGCAAAACGAAAATGGCGTTGTAGCCGTTGATATAAAGGGTATGAACGCAGGGCAAAGCTATCAAATCATCAAAGGCACGGCGAGCGGATTAAGCGGTGTGAGTTTGGTTGGGGCGAATTCGCAGTATTTTACCGCTACTTACAACAGCGGAAGCGTTATCATCACAAAAAACGGCGACCCCTTGCCGCCTGACCCAAGCCCGCCTACTCCAGACCCTGACCCGCCTACGCCTGACCCCACGCCTAAACCTAGTTTTGATGATTATAAAAACAGCCTAAACCCTCATCAAAAAGGCATTTTAAACGCACTTTCTTTGAAATTTGGTAGCGATGATAAACTTTTATTAAGCGGCGTTGATACAAGCGAAGCCACTTTAAACGACACCAACAAAGCCATAAAAGATGGCGTTATAGCAAGCCCAAAGGGTATGATAAATGCTTTCAAGGGAGATACTTTGCTTGCTCCACTTAGTAAAACAGGCTTTGAGGCAAGGTATTTTGCAGCTAGTAATTT
>NZ_QHLI01000091.1 GCF_006864425.1 Campylobacter troglodytis
AACACCAGTTTTTTACTTCGTGCTACACACTCGTAACTCTGCGAGAAGATATGCTAAAACGAAATGGGCAAGTTTATACTCAGATTGTAAAAGCTTGCTTGGCTAGAGAGCTATTACCTATAATAAGGAATTTGAGTGATATGAGCAAGACAGAATTTTATAGTGATTGCTTGGCTATTTATGATGGTTTAGTTGATTTTTTACTTCGTGCTACGCACTCGTAACTTTGCAAGAAGGAGCAAAGTTATAGAGTAAGACACAGGGAAAATGAGTTTGCAAAAGGCACAAATCACATAAATGCAATTGAGAATTTCTGGGGCTTTGCCAAGCATAGATTGAGCAAATTTAAAGGAATTAAAAAGGAAAATTTTGTCCTTCATTTAAAGGAAACAGAATTAAGACGAAAATTTTGAGACAAAATATTTATCAAAATTTATTAAAGTTGATAAGCCAAAATCCGCTTAAGTTGTCTTGAGCCAAATATTTAAGGCTTAATTCAAGTTTTATAAGTTTCTTTATCATAAAAACAGGTCTTAAAGTTTCTTAAGTTTCTTTAAATCACTTCCAAAAAGCAAGGATATACTCCATCTCTGATACATAAATTTATGGCTCAATTAAACTTAATAGGATTTTGGCTTATCAATTTTAGTAAATTTTGATGAGAATTTTGCCCTAAATTTTTCATATTATATTTAAATTCTGTTTATTTGAAGTGAAACACAAAATTTTCTCTTTAGCCATAGAATTTGGCTAAATAAACTAGCAAGGTCCCCAGAAATTCTCTATGCCTTTATGTGGTTTTGCCCGTTTGCAAACTCGAATTTGGAGTGTTTTACCCTATAATGTGCCTTTGTTCCTTCTTGAAAAGTTGCAAGACAAAACGAAGCAAAAAATCCACCAAGACACCGTAGGCTTTGAAGCTCTCCTGAAATTGTGATATTTTCTAGATCTGCAAAATCCCTTATAATAGGCAATAGCTCTTTAGCAGAACAAGTGTTTGAGTGTATAAACGCAAGCCTCGCATTTTAGCATTCCTTCTCGCAAAGGGACAAGAGGGGTAACGAAGTAAAAACACAGACATTTTCTTGCTAGCCCCACGCCCACACTTGCTACACACACGCCTTACACCTTCTACTACGCAGTTGCAAGACGAAATGAAGCAAAAAGTAACTTTCACCCTCTTCGATTTCACCGCCCATTTTCTAAAGAAACTTCGTTTTGCTGATTTTTCGCACTATTTTGCAGTTAAAATGCGAATTTCTTGCAAAATTGCATTCACACAAGCACGAGTTATTTTGCAAATTTCTGCGATTTTTTTCGCCTCTAAATCAATTCTTGCAAAGGGAGGAGCCGTAAGGCGAAGTAAAAAATAACGCAAAATTCCTTAAATTATATCTGCGAAATTTGGGAACGGACTTTTGTTTTTCATAGGCGTTAACTTAAAAACCCTTTGGTTTAAGTTTAATTGAGCCTAAATTTACAAACAAAGACTAAGAAAATCTAGCCTTATTAGTTAAAATTTGCTAGAATTTTGTTTTTTATACAAGATATTTTTATCTTTTTGAAAGGTTTGCTAGATGCAAAGGGAGATCATCACCTATCCTAACAAAAGACTTTTCATCAGCTCAAAAAGGGTGGAAAACTTTGACAAGGATTTGCATAAACTTCTTGATGATATGTATGAGACTATGATTAAAGGTTGTGGGGTAGGGCTTGCTTCGATTCAGGTAAATGTGCCTTTGAGGGTCTTTTTAGCAAATATCCCTGATGAAAACGAGGAGCAAAAAAAAGAGGATTTATTTGAGATTATTAATCCTGAGCTTAAAATTTTAGATGATGAGAAGATAGTTTTTAATGAGGGTTGTTTAAGCATACCTGGCTTTTTTGAGGATGTTGAAAGATATAAAAATGTGAGGCTTGAGTATCAAGATCGCTTTGGAAAGCATAAAATTTTAGAGACAAGTGATTTTTTAGCTGTGGTGATTCAGCATGAATTTGATCATTTAAACGGACATCTTTTCATAGAAAAGCTTAGCTACACAAAGAGAAAGGCATTTGAGAAAGAATTTAAAAAGCAGCAAAAAGAAAAAAGACAAAGGTCCTTGGGTGAAGAAGCTAAAAAGTCTAAGTCTTAGTGAGGAACTTTGTATAATCGATGTTGAAAGCACCTTTACAAGAGGACTGCCTGGCTTTGCCATAGTAGGACTTCCAAATTCAGCCATAAAAGAAAGCACAGAAAGAATCAAGGCTTGTTTAATGAGTAAAAACTACTCCTTTCCCGCTCAAAAGATCACCATAAATTTAAGCCCCTCAGGCATACCAAAAAACGGCTCACATTTTGATCTTGCAATGGCTATTTTAATCTTGCTTCAAAAAGAAGCACAAATTGATGAGCTTTTTGTCTTTGGTGAGCTTGGGCTTGACGGTGCTGTTAAGAGTACAAATGAGCTTTTTTCCTTGCTTCTTTTTTTATCTGCTAAGCTTAAAAAGGCAAGGGTTTTGATCCCAAAGGCTTTGTCTGAAAAGGCAGCTATGATTCCAAATTTAGAGGTCTTTGCTGTTGAGAGCCTTGATGAGGCGGTTGAATTTTTTACCAATGACAGTGAAAAATTCAAGGCAAAGGCCACTCATCCTTTGTTTTCAAGCCCTGAGATGATAGAAAATGAACTTTACATAGCAAACAAGCATTTTCCTTATGATTACAAGGATGTAAAGGGGCAAGAAAATGCAAAAGAAGCTTGCAAGATAGCAGCCCTTGGTATGCATAATATCTTATTTGAAGGCAGTGCAGGAAGTGGCAAGTCTATGTGTGCTAAAAGGCTTGTTTATATAATGCCTCCTCAAAGTTTAAATGAGGTGCTTTTAGCAAGTGCTTATCAGTCTTTAAATTCAAAGGATGCTGAATTTTCAAGCCTTAGAGCCTTTCGTAATCCCCATCACACAAGCACGAGGGCTAGTATCTTTGGAGGAGGCACAAGGGGGGCTAAGATAGGGGAGGTAGCCCTTGCAAATGGAGGGGTGCTTTTTTTTGATGAGTTTCCACACTTTGGCAAGGCTATTATAGAAAGTTTGCGAGAGCCTCTTGAAGATAATCAAATTTTAGTATCTCGTGTGAATTCAAAGGTAAATTACGAGACCAAATTTCTTTTCGCAGCAGCGCAAAATCCTTGCCCTTGTGGGAATTTATTCTCTCTTAGTCTAAGTTGTAGGTGCAATGACCTAGAAATAAGAAGATATAAAAGCTGCATCTCACAGGCTATTTTAGACCGTATAGATCTTTATGTGGCTATGGAGAAATCAAGCCCCGAGGATAAGGGTTCTGTTAGCTCAAAGGAATTAAGCGAGAAGATTCTAGCTGGCTTTATCTTTCAAAAAAAAAGAGGACAAAAAGAATTTAATGCCAAGCTAAAGGATGAGGATTTAAAGGAGCTTTGCGTGATGGATAAAGAGGCTGAAAAGATTTTAGATCTTGGAATTTCAAGGCTTAGCCTTTCTCAAAGATCTGTTAATAAGGTCTTAAAGGTGGCAAGAACCTGTGCTGATTTAGAAGAAAGCGAGTGTATAAACAAGGCACATATACACAAGGCTTTAAGTTTTAGGATGAGATGATGAAAAAAGAAAGTGCAGATCCAGCCCAAGAGCTGATTAAAAACATAAAAAGAGTAAATAGAAAAAGAAAGATGCAAAATGAAAGGCATTTTTTCAAACGCGAAGAGGCCTTTGATGAAAAGATGTCAGTTATCAAGCAGATCAGTGGAACAGTTTGCATTTGCATAGCCATTTTCATCTTTTTTACCCCATTTACCTTTGCTAATTTACCCATAATCTACACTGTATTTACCTTTGTGATACCCTTTATTTCTGCCTTGCTTTTGATCTTTGTGGTTCCTAAAAATCCCATTTTATTACTCTTTGCCTTTTATTTTTTTCTTGTTAGCATTTGGTTTTTTGTGTTAAGTACCTTTTCCTCGCTTTCTGAGGTGGAACAAAATATCAAGGCTGAGCATTATTTTTATATCTTGTTTCCACTTTTTATGGCATTTTTTGTGATAGGAAATTATCTTTATACAAAAAGTAGTGTATTTTACTCTTATGTTTCCTTTATACTCTTGCTTATTTTGTTTTGGACTAGATGATGAAGAAATTAAGTCAAAGAACAAGCATTTTTACTGAATCAATCATTCGCAAGATGACAAGAATCGCCCTTAAACATAAGGCTATAAATCTCTCTCAGGGCTTTCCTGATTTTGATCCTCCAAAAGAGCTCTTAGATGAGCTAGCCAAAGTAGCTTACAAGGGACCTCATCAATATGCCCTTACAAGCGGGGCTGTGAATTTCAAAGAAGCCCTTGCTAAAAAACACAAGCATTTTACAGGACTTGATCTAGATCCAAACGAAAATATCCTAGTAACCTGCGGCAGCACAGAGGCTATGATGGCTACTATGATGGCACTTGTTGATCCAGGAGATAGGGTTGTTGTTTTTAGTCCCTTTTATGAAAACTATGCAGCAGATGCCATTTTAAGCTCAGCTACTCCTATCTTTGTGCCCTTAAATCCACCTGAATTTAATTTCGATGCAAATCTCTTAGAAGCTGCTTTTAAGCAAGGAGCAAAGGCTATGATACTTTGTAATCCTTCTAATCCTTGCGGAAAGGTATTTAGCCTTGATGAGTTAAAAATCATAGCCGATCTAGCTAAAAAATATGAGGTCTATGTCATAACAGATGAGGTTTATGAGCATATAATCTTTGCCCCACATAGGCATCATTACATGTCAGCAATAGATGGTATGTTTGAAAGAACGGTTACTTGCTCCTCTCTTTCTAAGACTTATTCTATAACGGGTTGGAGGCTTGGATATGTGATCGCAAGTAAAGAGATCATTGATAGGGCTCACAAGGTGCATGATTTTTTAACTGTCGGTGCAGCTGCACCCTTGCAAGAAGCTGCTGTTGTAGCCTTGAATTTTCCGCAAAGCTATTATGAGGACTTAGCTCATAAATACACCCTTATGAAGGATACCTTTTTAAAGGGCTTAAAAGATTTTGATCTAGCTTATACGGATCCACAGGGGGCTTATTTTGTCCTTGTTGATATAGCTGAGTTTGGCTGGGAGGATGATACTGTTTTTTGCGAAAAGCTCATTGAAAGGGTAGGAGTGGCCGCTGTTCCTGGATCTAGCTTTTTTAAAGATAGGGTGCAAAATTACATAAGATTTCATTTTGCTAAAAAAGAAGAGACACTAAACTTGGCCCTAGACCGTTTGGCTAGCATTAAAAGGCTTATGAAGCCTTAAGAATGCTTTTAAATTCAAAGGTGTTTTTTAAAGACGATTGATACTTTTAGCTGATATAATGACAGCTAAAAGCTTGGTAAAATCGATCTTAGTATATATTTTTGCCCTACATTTAAAAGCGAAAATTTTAACAATTCTTGGAGTGTTTTTGTGCTGATCTTTGTGTGAGCAAAATCGCTGTTTTGTGTAAGCTTTCTCGCCCTTGCGTGAATAGGATAGTGCGAGAAATTCGCATTTTAATAGCAAAAGAGTGTGAAAAATCAGCAAAACGAAGTTTCTTTAGAAAATAAGCGGTTGAAGTTGATGAGAGCTATTTTTTGCTTCGCCTTAGGGTTTGTAACTGCGTAGTAGAAGTTTGCAAAGTTTAGTTTGGCTAAATGTAGGGGCATAAAAAAAGAAAATTGTATCCCTCACTTAAAAAAACAGAATTTAGATATAATGCTAAAATCAAAGGACAAAATTTATATAAAACCAGACTAAAAATGATAAGCCAAAATCTGCTTAAGTTGTCTTGAGCCAAAAATAAAACAAGTTTAAGCAAAATTCAAGCAAAGCAAAGTTAAAGCAAGTATTTAAAACAAAAGCAAAACAAAATTCAAACAGCACAAAGCCAAAAGGATAAAAAATGAAAGCAGCTCACTCATCCCTAATCACCTCAAAACACTCCTTTATCATCACAAAAGCCTACATAAAAGAGGGGCTAGAAGAGCTTCTTGTATGCGAATGCGAGGGCTTTTATGAGAGTATGCAAGCTGAGTTTTTAGGCTTTGAAGGCTTGAATTCTA
>NZ_QHLI01000092.1 GCF_006864425.1 Campylobacter troglodytis
GGGGAGGGGAAGAGAGGGTTCCTGTCTTTGTTGATATTCGCCCTGATACCAAAAATATCAACGAAGATTTAATAGAAGCTGCCATAACTCCTAAAACAAAGGCAATCGTGCCCGTGCATTATGCAGGGGTGGCTTGTGAGATGGATAAGATTATGCAAATAGCTAAAAAGCACAGTCTCTTAGTCATAGAAGATGCAGCCCAGGCTCTTTCAAGCACTTATAAAGGTCGTAAGCTGGGCACCATAGGAGATCTTGCTTGTTTTTCTTTCCACGAAACCAAAAATGTCATCAGCGGAGAAGGCGGAGCCCTTGTTATAAATAATGAAAAATTCATAGAAAGGGCTGAAATTATTAGAGAAAAAGGCACAAACCGCTCTAAATTTTTTCGTGGCGAAGTGGATAAATACACTTGGGTGGATGTGGGTTCGTCCTTTTTGCCCTCAGATCTTATAGCTGCTTTTCTTTACTCCCAACTTGAAAACATAGACAAGATCAATGCCAAAAGGCTAAAAATTTACAACAAGTATCATAAATTTTTTAAAAGCTATGAAGAACAAGGCTTAATAAAACGTCCTGTGATACCGACAAATTGCACTCATAATGCCCATATGTATTATATTACTTTTAAGAATTTACAAAAGCGAAGTGAATTTATAGAGTATTTAAAACAAAGGGGCATAAATTCAGTATTTCATTACATACCACTACACTCATCGCCTGCGGGAGTGAGGTTTGGCAGGGTTTGTGGGGATCTGAGTATTACTAATGAGATAAGCGATACCCTTGTGAGAATGCCGATCTTTTACGGACTTTCTAAGAAGGATATGGATTTTATCTTTGATACTGTAAAAAAGTTTTTTAAGTCTTAAAATGAGATCAAAGCTAAAAAGCCTAAAATATAAGATCAAATTACATTTTTATCTCTTAATTGGCAACTACAACAAGGCTTTTAAGTTTCTTTTAAAATTACTTAGAATGGATCTTTTGCCCTTTGAAAAGCATCTTTCTTATGAGAAGCTAAATGAAAAGATCATAGATAAAATGTTAGCGCATAAAAAATTCACTACTCAAAAAATAGATATAAAAGGCTATGAAACAAGGATCTTGTTTTTAAATACCGAGCTTTACGACACGGGAGGACATACAGAATTACTACTTCGTTATTTGGATGTTTTTAGCAAGGATTATTTAATCTATGTGTATAATACAAGCACTTTCAAGCAAGAAGAACAAGCTCTTAAAAAATCCATTCTTTTAAAAAGAAAGGCTCACAATTACTACCTTTCAAAATGCGAGGGCTTTGTTGATAAGCTTAGAGAGTGTTATGAATATATCTTAGAGCATAAAATTAGCACTGTTAATGTAAATATTCATCCTGATGATCTAGTTGGGGCCGGGGTTTTATATCTGCTTAAAAAGCACACAAATATAAATATCATCTTTTTTAATCACGCTTCACATTATTTTTGTCTAGGAACTATCTATGCAAATAAGATCATCTCTGGCATAAAGGATGGGCTTGCTATAAGCCCTTATCTAAGAGGCTATGATAATTTAATCTCCTTGCCCTTTTTAATGGGGGGAGAAAAACTAAGTTTAAAAGAGGAGTTAAACATACCTGAAAATGCCATTATCTCACTAACAGGCTGTGCTTCTTCTAAGCTTAAAGAGGAGTATTTTTCCTTGATCAAAAGGCTTTTGCAAAAAGAAGAAAATCTTTATCACATTTGGGTTGGAGGTGCTAGTGATATGAATTTAGGCTTTAAGGATGAGCGTTTTATAAGGGTTGATTTTAGTTCAAATTTTAATGATTACATAGCTCTTTGTGATTTTTATATAGATTCCTTTCCTCAAGGATCAGCCTTAACTCTAGTTGATTGCATTAGAAGATCAAAACCTGTGATCATAAAGATAAATGAGGAGGAAAAATTTAGAAGCTTTGAGGAGTATCTTTATGAGGATTATGAGTTAGCTTGCAAAAGTAGCGAGGCTATGTATAACTGTGCTTTAAGGCTGATTAATGACAAGGACTTTTATAAGGCTATGCAAGAGAGGGTTTTAAGGCATTATGAAAGAGTTTATTCAATAAACACAGTAAAGCCCTTGTATGAGGACTTGATAGTATGAGGATCATAAACGCTAGCTGGGAGAGGCGAAATTTTGATATGGATGCTTATGAAATTCAAATAGACAAGGAGGATCTGCTTGAATTTGAAACTGTTTTGGAAAAAATTCACAAACAAAACTTCAAAAATGCCTATGTGGTAATCAAGCTTCCTGTGGGTAATCTAAAAGCCCTACACGCCCTTGAGGATGAGGGCTTTCGCTTCTTAGAAACCCAGCTTCATTTTAAAGAGCATTTCAAAGCAAAAAATTCAAAGCCAAGGATTAAGGGCAAACTTAGCAAAGAAAGGCTTGAAAAGGACAAGGAGGCTTGGGAGGGTGTGATTTCAAAGATAAGCCCTGGTATGTTTGATAGCGACAGGGTGAGCCTTGATCCTGCTTTATCTCAAGAGATAGCTTGCAAGAGGTATCAAAACTGGTGTAGGGATTTGTTTTATGATAAGCACACTTATATGATGCTTGGTAAGCTTGATGATGAGGTATATGGCTTTTGTCTTTGCAAAGAAGATGAGCAAGGCATAAATGCTCTTTTGGTAGGCGTTTTTCCTAAATTTAAGCATCTTAAGCTAGGACAGTATTTGCTTGACGATCTAAGAGGCACAAGGCTTACTACAACTTCTTCTAACAACCCAGCAGCCTTCAAGGTATATCAAAAAAGCGGACTTATAGTACAAGAGCAAAATTATGTGCTAAGAAAGATTTATTGATTTTAACTCAAAGGCTTTTTAGTTAGCCAATTTGGTTTAGGAAGTTCTTGCTTATTTTAAGTTTGGCAATTTATACTTTCGCCTTAGGATTTTATAGTTTTGTGAATTTAAAAGATAAGCTTTAAAGGCTCTTTAAATTCAAGAATCTTGCTTTCTTGGCAAATTTTTAAATTCAAAGATCTTTTTTTTTAAAAAAGTGTTGATCTTTTTAGATCAAGTTAAATGGCTTATATTCAAGCTTATACAAAGGAGCTTAAATTTAAAACATTAAAAGGCATTCTTGTTTGACTAAGCTTGTTAGTTTCTAAGTTTTTTAAGAGCTTAAAATGATAAGGGCTAAGTTTAATGTCTTTTAAAAAGCCTTTAAAAAAGCAAACTAATTTTAAGGATCTAAGATGCAAAAATATCTTGTCTCAAATCGAACAGATGCAAACTGTGCTAGGTTTTATGGGATTATAACTGTTATTTATCTTTCAAGGAAGCTTGGGTGTGATTTTAAGTTCATTTGGGAGGATGAAATTTGCGCTGGCTTTGAAGGAAGGCCTATGAATGATACAATCTACAAAGAATTTAACGGTTTAAAAATAATAGGTGCTAAGGTAGATAGCAAGGAAACAATTTTTGACAAAGAGTTTTTATCACAGCACTGCATAGAAGCAAAAAGAGAGGAAAGCAAGGTTTGGACTATGTCAAAGCATCCCTTAGATCTAAGAGATTTTGAGAGCTTTAAAGCCTTTATGATGTCAAGTGATTTTGTGTATTTTGATATAAACTGTGGGGATTTTATCTTTAATGATGAGGATGATAAGGAGATTTTCAAGGACTTTTTTAAGCTAGTGAAGTTTTGCCCTAAGATAAATAAGCTTATATCTTGGGCAAAAGGCTGTGCGTCTAGGTTTGGTAAATTTAGCGCTCTTCATCTTAGAGCTGGTGACTGTATTTACGGCTATAACGAGTTTAGCCATATGCTCTCTGTTATGTGGCAAGCTACACCCTTGCACTTTGCAATGAAGCTTATAGAAAAACTACCCAAAGATCAAAAACTAATCATCTTTTCAGATGATCCAAGCAATGCTATTTTAATGATAAATTATCTTAATCAAGCAAATCTCATCTCAGCTGAGAGTTTAAGGGATTTTGACAAGCTTAGCATTAGTGAGCTTTTGATCTTTGATCTAACGGTTATGTCTTGTGCTAGTGAAATTTACGCAGCCACCTCAAATGTATCATCTCTTGCATCCTTAATAGCAAGGGCTGAGTATAATCAAAATATCTACAAGATCATAAGCGCAAAAAAAGATTATGAGGGCATAAAAACGCTTGTAGAAAAATATCCCTTTAATCTCTATCATCAAAGCTTTTCTTACGCCCATCTTTTTTTAATGGCTAAGGGTTTAAGGTTAAAAGATGAGCAAAAGAGATTTATAGAAAGGGCAAGCGAGTTAAATAAGGATAATTACAGATACAAAATTTATCTTGCCTATGTCCTAGCCAAATACCACAAAACAAAGGAGCTTGAAGCCTATCTTGCTTCTTTGAATTTTGAAAAATTCCTAGATCTACTTTGCTTAAATTACGATAAGATAGGAGAGGATAAATTTACCTTTTTTCCATATTTTTATCTTGCAAATAAAAAATATCCCCACATACAAAGGGCTTTTGATAAACTGAGTGAATTTTTAGTAGCCAAGCCCTCACTAAGAAAAAAACTGTCAAAAAATAAACTTAGATATAGCCTAAAAAGGCTGTTGTGTAACTGTTTTTTTCTTAAAGCCTATCTTATAAAATAAAACCAAGCTTTTATGCGAGATCTTTAACTTGATAAAGAACATTTTTAAAGCATAAAAGCTTAGATGAAAAAAATATATGATTTGTGTTTGAATTTTTTAGAATTTAAGAACTTAAATTCAAGGAATTTGAATTTATATGATTTATCAAGCTTATGAGGCATTTTAATTTTGCGACAGTTTAACGCTACAACTTTTTAAGAATAAGCAAACTTAGCGAGTAAAACGCGTTAAATTTGAATTTTCAACTTAGCAAGATAACATAAAGACAAACTGTGAATTTTTTACCTTGCTAAGGCTAGTGGTTTTAAGCAAAAGGTGGCTTTGTGAAATCTTTATCTGCCAAATTCACAGTATAAAGAAAGCACATTTTATTACTTGCAAGGAAATAAAACTTAGACATAATAGTAAAAATTTAAGACAAAATTCTCAGCAAAATTTACTCAAATTGATAAGAGAAAATCCATTAAATCATTTTGAGCCTTGAAAAGCTTTTAAATATTTTTGTTGTTTTTGTAAAAAGGGGATGTTATTTTATTGCTTGGTATTTTCGCCTTTCTTTGGCTTAAAATTTGCAAAACACAATTTTAGTAAAAATTCATTTATCTTAAGCACTCTTTAAATTCACATAAATTCTATGCTAAATTTATGCCATTTTACCCATACTCTTTGCAGTATTGTTTATTTGTTATGCTTTCATACTCTGCTCCTTCTACCTTACCAGCAGGTGTGCAAGGATAGCAAATACTGCTTTTACTTCCCACCTCAAAAACGCAAACAGAGCAAGTATCAATAAAGCATATAAACTATTTCTCAATCTCTTATACATTTTTGTCTTTGATTTTTTGACACAAAAATATACTGCAAGTATCAAATTGTAAAGAATGCAAGCAAGCAAAAGCCCTGTAAGCATTATCACCAAAGGAAATTGCACAACAAGCCATGCAAAAAGCATTGTGCCAATATAATCTAGCACATTACAAATTGCACATATCATTGCTTTGTTTCCCTCGCATTTAATTTATCTTTATTTTTCATAATTAAATCTAGTAATTTATTAGCTGTAAAATCATCAAATTTTTCATTATATTCATCATATATTTTAAAGGCTCAACTAAACTTAATAGGATTTTCTCTTATCAATTTCAGCAAATTTTGATGAGAATATTGCCTTAAATTTTTCGTCTTAATTTTGTTTCTTTTAAGTGAAGGATAAAATTTTCTTTTTAGCCATGAAATTTGGCAAGTGTCAACTTCGCAAAGCCCTAGAAATTCACAATTTCGTTGATGTGGTTATGCCCCTTTGCAAACTCGTTTTTGCTATGTTTTACTCG
>NZ_QHLI01000093.1 GCF_006864425.1 Campylobacter troglodytis
ATCAAAGCCTTGAATGTTTTGAATTTAAAAACTTGAATTTTTAATGCGTTTAAATTTTATCTTCTAAGCTTTGAGCTTGTTTTGAATTTAAAGGCTTTTTTTGCTTTAAATTTTTAAACTTTTTTAGTATTTAACGCTTTTTAATTTAGGATTTTAAATTCAAGCTTCTTTCATATCCTCCACACCCTTTGTGAAGTCAATTTCTAGATCAAGTACTTCTTTTGGAAAGATATAAGGACGAGCGGATGGGTAGCCGTAGGGGAGTAGGTTTTCGTAGATCTTGTATAATAAGCAACGGTTTATTTGCCAAATATGTAAATATTCTATATTTTCACTATCCTTATAGTAAAAGTCATAGTCTTTCATATAATATGCTACAATTATTCTCCACGTCATCAAATAATATTCCTTTATGCTTTGTGGGGTTGAATCTTTGTCTCTGGGATCTTTAATTAGTCCCTCTTTAATAGCATATTCTAAGCCCAAAAAATTACCACTACCCCCATATACACAAGAAATCACATAATAGGTAAAATCTATAAGTAAATCAGGAGGAAATTTTTCATCAAAGTATGGATCAAGTCCGTTTATTAGCCCTTTTTGTTTGGATGTTTTTTCGTAGTAAGCCCATAGTTTTTTAGCATTAAGCTCTGATTTGTGTAAATTTGAGCAACAGCCATAATCTTTTGCCATTTCCTCTATTAAACCCTCATTTCCTAGTGCTATAGCACAACGCATACAAGCCATATAAGGAATCACCGCATAAAAAGTAGAATATCTAGTCTGAGGCTCATAATTACTAGCTGCCTTAGAAAAAGCCAAGGGGCTTTGGTATTTAATAGCAGCTGCTAGCCATAGCTCTGCGGCAATTGCACTATTTTTAAACTCCTCTCTTTGTGCTTCCTCATCTATTGCTTCCCACACTATGGATTCTAGGGCGTAATTGTAGCATTCTAGGGCTTGCTCTCTCCCAAGATACAATAAGCCATTTTTATAAAGCTGATAATACATATAAGCATTTTCTGGAATCTTCTCATCAAGTAAGGCCTGTGTGATAGAGGAACATTCTGCTATTTCCTTATTAGCATTTGCGTGATTGCCTAAAGATGAATTTTTAAAAAGTAGTTTTGCTAACTCTACTCCTGCTTTAAGATAGCCTTCTTTATAGGCTAGTCTTAGATTATTAAATATTTCTTCTTTAATCTTAAAATCTAAATTACTAAAATCTAAATTCTTATTTTGATTAAGTAAATTTTGGGCTCTTTGATATGCTATTTTTGCACTATCACTTATGCGTTTGCTATATTTATAAGGCTCATAATCTACTGTTACATAAGGAAAAAGAGAAGATTTTAACTCGCTTTTTCGAACTATCATTTTGCGTTGTTCTTTATAGCTTAATTTTACAAAGCTTTCTTTTTCTTCCTTGCTCCATTTAATGCCATTGCCATTTGGGTGCAGCTTGTAGGATTTTATGGTTTGCAAGATATAATTTAAATGAGACTTTGTGCTAGATCTATCTGCTATTGTAAGATTAAGTTTGAAAAACTCTTTTATCGTTTTTTGCCAAAGATTTATTTCTTTGATCTTAAATATAGCCCCTCTCACATAAACCCTTTAATCATTTACATCAATAGTAGTTTGGATAAAGTTTTCATTATAAATAAAATTTCCAAGCATAATGGCAGATTTTTTTCCTTCGCTCTTAGCCTTTTCTTTTGATATATTTGTATTTTTTGCCATATATATTTCATGATTCCACTCTGCAATGCGTTTTAGTTGGATAAGAAAATCTTTTATGTATTTGCTTGTTGAGTGTCTAAAATTATCATCATCGCTGCCTTCGTTTAAGTCTTTTTTTATCTTAGTGTTTATAGCCTTGTTTGTACTGTTTAAATTTGCAAAATTAAAATG
The DNA here is from genome assembly GCF_006864425.1 of Campylobacter troglodytis. Lineage (GTDB taxonomy): Bacteria > Campylobacterota > Campylobacteria > Campylobacterales > Campylobacteraceae > Campylobacter_D > Campylobacter_D troglodytis. The sequence goes on from NZ_QHLI01000093.1 coordinate 1,915, forward strand.
CCCTTTTATATCTATCTCACTCATCTTTAATCTTTCTTGCAAATACTGCATACTATCATCTGTCCCCATATCCAAATAATGTAACACCTTACAATATGCTTCCTTGAAAATTTTATCTGTCCTTAAAGAAAATGTCTGTTTAATGTCAATATTTGAATTGATATTTGAGCGCAATTCATTAAGCGATAATTGCTTGGCTAAATCTATGCTATTAGCATAAAGTCCTATGCTTGGATTATGAATACAGTAGCTAGAATCTAGTGCTGTATCTAAAATTAAGGAAGCGTGAAAATCTCCTATAAGAATAGTATTGCTTAACTCTTTTGGGACATAAAAATATTTATCTTTCTTTTCCCATTTAGAATAAATTCTATCTTGTTTACAACTTGCAGAAAGCAAAAAAAATGTAACTTGCCTTTTTAAATCTATTTTAGAAATGCTTGGAAATTGTTTATTTAAAATCTCTTTTAATATAAAAGGCAATAATGCTTGGGCAGTATTTTTGTGCAATAATTTTGATTTTTGCAAAATACTTATGGATAATTCTTTTTGTTGTTTGGGAAAATGCTCTTTGAAAAAGATCTTATAAAATTCTATATTTAGATTTTGTAAAGTTGTATTATCTATGACATTATTTAAGTGCCTTATTTTATCTGCATCATTTAGTGTATTTTCTAGTGTTTTTGCTAGCTTATTGCTCATTAACTTTGTGTTTTCGATTATATTTTTTAGCTTTTTTTTAGATTCTTTTGCCAACAATGATAACAAAAAGTGTGTTATATCGCTTGCATTTTTTGCAATTTTATCTTTTGGTAATTGTTCTTTTACAAAATCTAGCACAGAATCAACAATGCTATCTTGCATTGTTTCATCAAATCTTTCTTTGAAATCTTGTCTTAGTAGCTCTTGTATTGTTTGTGAATTTAAGTGCATTTTCACTCTAAGATCTTGCAAGATATTTAAGTTAAAAGCGGTGTAAATAAAAAGCCCACCTATTTCCATATCTATTAAATATAATATAAAAATACATAATTCATTAAATTGCTCACTTGGGAAAAAGGCGACAAATATGCTAGGAACAAATGGCATAAGCAATTCTATGGCTTGATGTATATGATATAGTGTTAAGCCTTGTTTTTTTAGTATGTTATCTTTGTATTTTTGAAAAAGATTGCCCTTAGTATATTTATCCATTAAATTTTTAAAGCTTGAAATTTCTTGTGTTGGTGCATTTGAAAAATAGGCATTGTTAAATATATTTGCTATGCAAAAAACACTTGTACATATATCTGCTTCATTAAGCGACTGCCTTACTTTGTTTCGCAATTCTTTTAAATCTTTATCATCAAAAGCTATGCTACCTTGTTGTTTGCTTTGTTTTTTAAAATCAATAAAATTTGACATTATGCTATCAAAAGCAAATAAAGCATTTATGATATGATTTGCATATTGTTTTGCTTGTTTATTTTCTTTGTCGTTTAAAAATGCATCTTCAAATAAATGCTCTTGTGCAAAAATCAAACTATATATTTCGCTAAATTCCTCTGTAATTTGCATAAGATCTTTGTTTTCACAGTTTTGGCAAAAATTATCTAAGAACTCTCGCACAACTGTTTTTTTATCATTGTATAAGAATTCTTTAAATTTATGTTTGTTGTTGTAGCATCTTTCTAACTGTGTGTAATTTTCATAAACAACTTGTCTAAAATTTTCAAAAATAACTTGTTTTTCTATTTGATTGATAGTGTTTAAAAACAACACTTTGTTTTGCAATATATTGTTATTGTTACATACTTCTTTAATGAAATTATATGTTTTGTATTGCGGTGAATCTATTTGCGGAGCAAGTGTAATAAAAAGCATATATTTTTCTATAAGTGGCTTATTTTGTTGGCTACTTTGTGTGATACTTTGCAAAATCATATCAAGCATTATGGTAGAAGATAAATAAGGGGTTTTTATGAATAAAAAGTTATTAAATTGTAGTGTAAGATTTTTTAAATGTTTAAATGCGGAAGCATTTGTTATATCGCTATCTTGCAATTGCTCTTTGATGATTGGAAATATAGACAGAGCAAAATATTGGTTTTTATGATAGCTTGCCTTGCTATATGCTGTCTCTTTTGTTGTAAGCAATGAGGAAAATTCAAGATCTTTAAAAGATTCTTTATGTGAAATCTTACATAATACAATTTTATCTATTATATTTGTGTTGTTTTTTGGCATTATAGTTTGTATATTGTGCATTTGCGATGGAGAAGTAATATATTTAATGTCAGCTTTTTCAAAAAATACATTGCCAGAAATTTTTTTATTAAAATTTATAATATTTACAAGAAAGCTATCTTGCTTATTTATATATTGAACAATATTATTTAAGACAATATATAATCTGTAAATTTCAATTTTTAATTCATTGCTTTCTTTAAAATCAAAAAAACGCCAAATAGCCCAAAAACATAATGCCAAGATTACTGCAAATGCTATGTATGGATTAGAAAATGGCAGAGTGCGAAAAAGATTTATCATAATAACATTTGCCTTTGGCAAGCTCGTTACAATGTATGTCATCATACCACTATGAGTGTGCCAAAAAACTTTACTTAATAGCATTATTAGCGTTTTACTTGCTTCATTTTTTGCCATTTCTTTGGCTTCTTTGTTTGCATTTCTAAGATCTGAAAGCAATTTGTCTATATTATCCATACCCTTTTCAAAAGCAATTTTACTATGTCCGATGTTAATAAGATCTAAGATATCTTGTTGAAAAATATTTTTGTGTTTTACTTTAAGTTTTTCTATGGTTTTTATTGTTGAATCTATAAATTGCTGAATGTCGCTTTTGAGCTGTTGTCTATCGCCCTCTTTGCTTATATATTTTTGGTGCATATCAAATAATTTTTGTAGCATCTCCTTCGTATCTATTCCCAATATTTCGTCTTTCAACTCATCTGTATTACACTTATCATTCAATAATTTATCACTGCTTAATAAATATTGCGTGTTTTCCTCTCTACATTTTGGCATAGATTCTACATTGTTATAAAAAAGCACATTGACACTATCAAGTCGGTAAAGGTATTCTGTGAGCGGTGTACTTATGCTTGTTTTATTGGTTAAGCGATTATTTATGCTTGAATGTGCCATTTTTCTCCTTTAATAAGCTTGATTATCCTTGCAAAAATACCCAAACCTATCTTAAATTCAACTTATTTTCCAAAAAACATACACATTCTACCCAAACCCACCTTGAATTTTAGCTTATTTCCAAGTAATTTTCTACCCTCTCACCTCACAACCACTCTTAAGCTTTGCATACCACTA
>NZ_QHLI01000094.1 GCF_006864425.1 Campylobacter troglodytis
TAGAGAATAACTAGTAAGCACACCTACTACAAGAAAACCAGACACACATTTTGACACCTGAGAAAATACCTTTTTCATAATCACTCCTAAATTTAAAATAATGTTTAATTGTAACAAAAAAATTGTAAATTCAACAAAGTTTTATTAATAATTTATTGTAAAAAAATTCTAAGCTTGTGTAAAATTGTTACTTAAAGACCATATTATTATATTTGCTTAGTATTTTATTGTTTGTTTATCGAAATATACATCAAATCAAGAAAAATCAATAAAACATTATTTTTAAAGATAATTTGATTTAAGACAGTTTAATTTGATACAAGATCATTAAAGTATAGAGAACAAAATGAAAAATAAATATATGATACATTCTTAAATTGTCTCAAAAGAAATTTAAGAAATTACGAAGTATTTTTTACTTTCTTAAGCCTCTTGTTTCTTTGCAAGAAGCTTTGATTTAGAGGCAAAAAACATTCAACTTTGCAAAATTTCTTGTGTGTGTGTGAATGCAATTTTGCGTGAAATTTAAAATTTTGATAGCCAAAGAGTGTGAAAAAATCAGCAAAACAACGTTTCTTTAGAAAATGAGCGGTTGAAGAGGGTGAGAGTTATTTTTTACAATGCTTGGCTCATAACTGTGTAGTAGAAGGTGCAAAAGTGTGCGTGGTAAGCGTGGGCGTGGGGCTGGCAATAAGACGCTTATGTTTTTACTTCGTGCTATGTATCTTGCAACTTTGCGAGAAGGTATGCTAAAACGCAACGGCTATGTTTATACGCAGGTGGTTAACATTACTTGTTTAAAGAATTACTACCTATCATAAGGGACTGTTCAGAGCTTAACGAGTGCGAGATTTACAGAAAAGCTTCAAAACCTACGGTGCCTTGGTGGATTTTTTGCTTCGTTTCGTCTTGTAGCTGCGTAGTAGAAGGAACAAAGGCACACTGTAAAGTAAAGCACACTAAATTCGAATTTGCAAAGGGACATAACTACATAAACGAAATTGTGAATTTTTTGCTACGAGTCTTGCAACTGTAAGCAGAAGAGGCTTTGCAAGATTTAGTTTAGCTAAATTTAAAAGCACAAAAAAGAAAATCTTGTCCTTCATTTAAAGAAAACAGAATTAAGACGAAAAATTTAGGACAAAATTCTTATCAAATTTTATTAAAGTTGATAAGCCAAAATCCTATTAGAGTATCTTGAGCTTAAATTTAAGTAAAATAAATTCAAGCTAGGCTAAAAAACCCTCCACTTCAAGCCTCTTAAATTCAACTCAGATTCAAAAACCCAAAGCCACAAAAAATATTCAAACTCCCACAAAAGCCCATCAAAAGCCTCAAATTCACAAAAAAGCCTCAAATATTTAACAAGGCCTAGAAAGGCTACTCAAAAAGAATTCAACTCAGCTTCGCAAAAGCCTTAAATTCAAGGTATCTCCCACAAAAAAGCCACAAAGCCTCTCAAAAAATTCAAGTTATGCTCAAAATTTCAAAGCCTAAGTATAATAAAATTTAAGGCTTTAAGTTATAAAAACTTCAAGCCAACTTCAAAAAATTCAAAGCCTCAAAGCCACTCAAAAAATCCTTAAATTCAAACCACAACAAAGCCTTAAATTCAAGGCTCCGCAAAAAAAAGCCTTAAATTCAAAGTCCCCAAGCCCCCAGCCTAGAATTTCTTCTTCTTAACATCATCATAGATGTTTTTAGCTATTGAGCTAACGCTATCTGAGATCAAAGATGAGTCATTTGCAATTCTAACATTATCTTGGGTTGAAGTTTCTATGGCTGCTACTGCGTCATTTATCTGAGTGATTCCAGCGGTTTGTTCTTTGATGCTCTCAGCCATATCGTTTATGCTTTGAACTAGCAAGTTTGTATTTGCTTCAATTTCACTTAAAGATTTTTGCGTCTTTTCTGCTAGCTTTCTAACCTCATCAGCTACCACAGCAAAGCCTCGTCCGTGCTCACCAGCCCTTGCTGCCTCAATAGCTGCATTTAGGGCTAAAAGATTAATTTGATCGGCTATGTCGCCAATTATGCCTGTTACATTTTTTATCTCCTCACTTTGAGCTATTACTTCTGTTGTTTTAGTGGAGACATTTTGCATTGAAGAGGTAATTTCCTCAAGGGCTGCTGCTGTTTCTTCAAGTGAGTGTGCTTGAGAATTTGAGCTTTCTGTTAATGCCTTTACAGCCTCGCTTAATCTTGTGCTTTCACTATTTAGAGCATCAGCAAACTCAGCCGAGGTTTTAAGCATATTTGCTATTTCATCACCTAGGGTGTTGGTAACTTGCTCCACCCTACCCCTTGCATTTGCAACCCTTGTGCTAAAATCAAGCCTTGTAAAGCTATCAAAGACACGGTTTAGCTCGTGTAGATCATTACCAACTGATGCTGAAAGTAGCTCTAAAAGCTCATTTACAGACTGTTTTAGGGCGTTAAGCTGAGGATTTGAGCCATCAAGGGAGATTCTTTTTGTAGCGTGTCCTTCTTTTGCGTGATTTATGGCATCAAGGGCTTCTTGGACAAGCTTTGTGTCTTTTGAGACATTATTAGCCGTTCTTTTTATGTTTTCATTAATAACAGTAGCCATTTGTCCTAATTCATCGCTACTGTTTAATAAAAGAGGCTTTGGGGCTTCTTTTAGCTCGTGGTTTATGTATTTGAAAAAATTAAACATTAAATCCTTGATCCTCTCCACAGGAGAGATGAATTTTTTGATAATAAAAAAGAGTATGATAGCACCAAGAACTATAAAGATCAAGGATACAATGATGCTATACATAAAATTTTCATTCAAGGCATCAGTATGATCGCTTCTTAATGCACTAACTACAACAGTCCAGCCAAAGGGAAGCTGTTTGTAAAAGCTTACTCTTTGCCTTGATTTATCATCTAGGTAATCATACTCTCCTTCTGATGAGGTTTTAAGCTTGTTTTGAAGTTCTTGCTCTTGGGGGGATAACTCCTTTTTTGCTACTATGGCTGGATCCTTGTGAGAAAAGATCTTGCCTACATTATCGGTTACATAAATGCTCATGCTAGGAAGCTCAGCCCTTTCAAACACAGCAAATCTATCTTGAAACTTATCCACAAAGGTATCTATGCCTAAGATGCCTATTAATTGACCGTTTTTATAAAGCGGATAGGTTACAGTAGTAACCATTAGCCCCGCATAAATACCTGAGACATTCTCATAAACAGAGGTGGTTATGCTTTTTTTCTCTCTTTTGCTTTCTTGATACCAAGGCCTTGTGCGGTAATCAATATGCTCAAAATCATAGCCATTAACTAGCTTTGGATTTAAATCATTTGGATCAAAGTCTCTATTGATAAACTTGCCATTTTCCTCATATGCAAGATAAATGCTTGGATACTTAGTAAGCTTAATGATAGAATCAAAAACCGTTCTTATAAAAACTATGTCATTTAGATCCCCAGCCAATAGGATCTCAGCCACAGCCTCTAAGTGATGAATGGCTTGTTCGTGATCCACATTTAGGGTCCCATAAGCGGCAGCCAAAGCACCCTTTTGTATGCTAGCATAAAGATCGCTAATGTCATTAGCACTTTCTTTATAATTAAAAATGGCACTTAAGGCACTAAAAATGGCAAAAACAAGGACTATATACACAAGGAGTTTGCTAGCAAGGGAGGTTTTTTTCATTGATTTTCCTTAATTTAAACGAAACATTATATTATTATTTTTTTTTTTTTTGTCAAGTAAAATTAAAATTTTCTTAAAAAGTTTCGTGAAACTGTGTATAAATTCACATAAATTTAAAATTCATTAGGCTTAAAATAAATTTAATGTGAATTTAAAATAGCTAGAATTTAAATGATCTTAGCTAGGCTTGGTTTGGTTAAATTTATTAGCCAAAAAAATTGCTTTTTTGTCAAAGGCATTGATCTTTGCTTATCTTTAAATGTAAGGCAGCTATAAATTCAAGCCTTGTTTAAATTAAATGCTAGATCTTGTTTTTCAAGGCAAAAAAGAAGTAAAAAGAAAGCAAGATAAGGAAGTGTAAAGTAGAGCATAAAAAGTATTTGTTGAGGTGAAATACTTTGTGCTTTGAGTAAGAATTTTGGCTCAATTAAACTTAAACCAAAGGGTTTTTAAGTTAACGCCTATGAAAAACAAAGGCGATTGATACTTTTAGCTGATATAATTACAGCCCAAAGCTTGGTAAAATCGATGTTAGTAGATATTTTTGCCCTATATTTTTGAGCGGAAATTTTAGCAATTTTAGAGTGCTTTTGTGCTGATATTTGCGTAAGCAAAATCGCTGTTTTGTGCAAGGTTTCTCGCCCTTGTGTTAATAGAATAGTGCAGCAAGCTTTTGATAGCCAAAGAATGCGAAAAAATCAGCAAGATGAAGTTTCTTTAGAAAATGAGCGGTGAGATTGAAGTTGATGAAAGTTATTTCGGAGCAAAAAGGGTGCGTGGAAAGCGTGGACATGGGACTGGCAAGAAAACGCCTGTGTTTTTACTTCGTTACGCCTCTTGTAACTGCAAGCAAAAGGTTTGCTAAAACGCAATCGCACGAGTTTATACGCTAAAACACTTGCTCTGCCAAAGAATTGTTGCCGATTATAAAGGACTTTTCAGAGCTTGAAGAAAGTGAAATTTACAGCGATGGACTAAAATCCTATGATGGTTTGGTGGATTTTTTGCTTCGTTTTGTCTTGCAACTTTGCAAGAAGGTGCAAAGGCACATTGCAAAGTAAAGCACACTAAATTTGAGTTTGCAAAGGGACATAACCACATAAACGAAATTGTGAATTTCTTGGGTTTTGCGAAGGTTAGCTTAGGTCAGTTTCACGGCAAGAGAATTTTTCTATTTACATTTGAAAGAGAGTGAATTTCGATCTAATGTCAAGGTTAAAAACGAAAATTTGTATAAAATTTTGTTAAAATGGCTTAGGAAAAATCCTAGGTCATTTTAGCTAAAAGTATCAATCGCCAATTTTATTGACATTTATTAAAATTGATAAGCCAAAATCCTATTAAAGTATATTAAGCCCAAAAAATAATATAAGCCTTCAAGCACTAAGACTATATTAGCCTAACAATTTTTAAAAACAAACAAGCATAAGGATTATAAAAGGATTATAAAAGGATTATAAAAGGATTATAAAAGGATTATAAAATGACTAAAAAAATTCACAAAGCCTCCTTTGATCCTATGCTGT
>NZ_QHLI01000095.1 GCF_006864425.1 Campylobacter troglodytis
TTGAGAGGCTCCTTCTATCCTAATATATGCTGGTTGTGCCATAGTCTTCCTTTCTTTGAGTAAATATGGCTTTGATTATATCATTTTTATTTATAATTTAGTATAATCACTTAAAATGTTTTTGAATGAATTTTAAGGTATATGAAAACTATGATATTTCAAAAAATAAAAACTTTCTTTCAATCTAAATTCTTTTTAACACTTTTTATCTTAGGATTTCTTTTTGTAATAAGCGTATTTTTTTGCATTTGGGGTTCTTTAATAGCCTTTAATGATGTGTATATCTTTGCTAATTCTTATCTTAGATTTGGCATTGTGTTTATATTTTGGCTTTTTGTATTTTTATTCTTTTTTTTAAGACCTATGATGGAATTTTTTGCTTCCTTTAAGGATGAAAAAAGGATCAAGCTTAACGAGCTTAAAAAAGAAGCAAGTTCGCATTTATTTAAGGCTAAGAGGAATTTTTTTATCTCCATAAAAGATGCTAAAAATACCTGGAAACAAGATCTAAAAACCAAGGATTTGCCTCTTGTCATCATCATAGGCAATGAGGGTGCAGGTAAAAGCACCTTTATAAACTACTCAAACATAGAATACCCCCTAAGCGATAGCCTAGAATCTTACAAAAAGCTTCATAAATCAACTACTAATTTTTCCTTATATGTGTCTAAGAATGGAGCCTTGCTTGATACTGAGGGAAATTATTTTTCTCAAGAAGAATTTTTTACCCCTCAAAGTAGCGATGAGTTGCCAGAGGATGATTTGGATAAAAACAAGGACTTTTTAATCAAAAAAAACATCTGGCATTCTTTTTTGTCTTTTTTAAATACAAATTTATTCTATAACAAGCTTAATGGTATAGTCTTGATTGTAGATACTAGGGTGTTTTTGACAAGCGATAAGGAGTATTTTAAAAATCTCATTCGCTATCTTACCAAAAGAGTTAATGACTGTGAAAACACCTTGAATTTAACCCTTCCTATTTATGTGGTTTTTTCTAAGCTTGATCTGCTTGAGGGTATGAAGGAATTTATGGATCTTTTTAATGAGGATCTAGCTAATAAGGTGCTTGGTTTGAGCTTTGATGAGGAGATTAATAAAAAAAATTTAGACAAAGACTTTAAGGAGCTAAGTAATTCATTATTTTATGCCTTTATGGATGCAAATAACCGTATATATTCCTTAGAAGAAAAAAGCAAGATATATTTTTTCCTCAAACAGCTTGATAATTTATTTTTTTTGGTGCAAGATTTTATCTTAGAGCTTCAAGCTGAGAATTCTTTGAAAAATAATTCTTCTTTAAGGGGGGTGTATTTTGTAAGTGCCTATCAAGAAAATATCCCACGCAATTTCTTGCTTGATGCCATTTGTGAAAAATACAATATCAAAAAAGCCCTAGCTAGGGCAAGTGTGATAAAAAAAGAACAAAGCTTTTTTGTGAAATCCTTGCTTGAAGATATAATCTTTAAAGACGCTTCTTTAAGCAACACAAAGAAATTGCTTAGACAACTGTCTTTGATGTCCTTGGTGCTTATATCCTTAGTGGGAACTTATTTTGTATCCTTTAACATCATCTCTAAAAATATAAACGAACAAGCCAAGGCAAGAAACACCTTGCAAAGTCTAAATGTGCTTTTGGAAAATTCTACAAATTATCAAGCACTTGATCTAAATGAGAAGGCTAGGTTATTAGCCCAGCTTAAAAATATTCTTAGCGTGTATCCTAAGCTGAATGATAAGGCAAAAATGATGGATTATTTAAGCCTTGATCTTTCATATAGGGCTTTTTTGAAGGCACAAGAGTTTTATTATAAGCTAAATGAAGAGGTTCTTAAAAATACCCTGCTGAAAGAAATGGAAGAAATCTTAAAAACTAGCAACGAAACAAGCACACTGGTAAAAACCTTATATATGTATAAGTCTTTATTCACACAAGAATATCTTGATAAAAATTTGCTTAAAATTTGGATAAATGAAAACTGGCAAGGCCTAGCTAAGTATGAAATTCCAAATGAAAGCTTCTTAAATGGCATAGCTGAACTTAATAAGATAGATCTAAGTAGCTTTAAGCAAAACGAAGAAAGCATAAACACAAGCATACTTAAGCTTAATAAAATTCCAAGAGTAGAAAGGGTGTATATACTGCTTGATTTTATAAATTACGAGAAAAATAGAAAAAGATATAATATTAAAAACAAGCTAGGCTTTGCAGCTAATGCTGTTTTTGCTCCAAGCTCTAAGATAGACTTTATAGAAAGAATTTACACCAAAACAGGAATGATAGAGGTGTTAGGCACTCTTAATAAGGACATAGAAAGGGCTATACAAATAGAAGCCTTTATGTTTGCAAATAATGAAGGCTTAGAACTAGCAGATAAAAATGCCCTAACCATGGGTATCATTAAAATTTATCTTGATGCTTATCAAAGCCAGTGGCAGGTTATGCTTAATTCCCTTGCCCCACAGCAATATAACACAAAAGATGGCACCCTAAATGAGCTTAGTATCCTAGCCAAAGAAGAAAATCCTATTAGGGCATTAATCTCAGTTCTTAGCTCAAACACCAACCTAAATGATCCTATCTTGCTTACAGTAGCCTATGGTCTTGGTTTAAATGCTAATGAGCTTAGAGCTAGCTTTGCAAATTTAACTAGGACCTTTGAGCCTTATCATAAATTAGTTCCTCAAAATAATTTAATTAACATAGGAAATTCAAGCCCTAATTCAAATTCACAAAACGAAACTGAGATAAAAATCTTAGAGCTTCTAAGTGCTGATCTTTCAAAGATCCACACAAGGATCACTGAATTTACAAATACCAATTTGCAAAGTGCTGAGGAAAAAATCATCTATGCCCTTGGCAAGAGTAAGGACACAAACGATGCCTTTGAAATTTTTAACAAAGACATCAAACAGCTTCCAAATGAACTTGGCAAGTATTATGAGAGGCTTTCTTTAAATGCTTGGAATTTGATAGAAAGACACGGAATTTCTTTGTTTAATAGGGCCTGGTTTGATGAGGTTTATACCCCCTTTATCAACAATATAGCCTTGTTATATCCCTTTAATCAAACAAGCACTGAGGAGTTAAGCATAGATGCTTTTAAGGGCTTTTTTGGCAGAAATGGAACCTTAAATCAATTTTTAAACAAATACTTTGATGGGGTGTTGATAAAAAGAAATAACAATTACAGCGTTAAAAATGAATTTAGCTCAAAGATCAATTTCGATAAAAACTTTTTGGCCTTTATAACCACAGCTAGCACACTTTCTAGCCTAATGCTAAATGCTAATGACAATATAACAGTGCATTATACCCTTAAAAGTCTTGATCTAAGTGCTGATTTTTCCTTTATAGAATTTGGATATAACAGTCTTAATGTCAAATACGATCACACCATAAATACAAATTTAGCAGTAATAGCAGAGCATTTTAATAATAGCACCAGCTTGAATTTCACAGCTTATAATTACATAAATTCAAATCTTAGTTATAATAAAAACTATACAGGTGAATGGGCTTGGTATAGATTGGCTAAGGAAAGTAAAAGAGTAAATAATTATAATTTGATCTTTGAAAACAATGCAAAAATGTATTTTGATTTTACTCTAATAGGCAATATTAATACAATTATAAACTCACTTGAATCGCTTAAAATCACAGACAGAGTTACAGGAGATACATAATGACTATAGAAGGAGAAAGCATAGGGCTTGTGCTTGAAAATCACGAAGCAAATCAAACCAAAAACAAGGCTTGTATTTTTGATGAGGGTGGAGGCTTTGTAGGTTCATCGCCTGAGTGCTTTTTATATGTGCAAGATAAAGAAGAAAATATAGATCAAAAACATCTTAAAATAAGCTTTGAGGAAGGGTTTTTTACCATTTCTCCTGTTGGAGAAAATAAGGTGTTTTATAACCGTTCTTTTTCTCCTATGCAAGCAGGATATGATACCATTATAAACAGTGGCGATACCTTTAAAATAGGAGAGCTTAAATTTCGCTTTGTAGAAAGTAAGGAAATAGACAAAGAACTTTTAGAAGGCAAGGAAAATATCGAGGCTGTGCCAAAGCAAGATGACAGCATAGCTGAGATAGAGCTTATTCCAAGGGGCAAGGTGAGGGCTGATTTTAGTGAAAAAGAAGACATAAAAGAACTCATTGAAAGCAAGCCAAATTATGATTTTATAGAGATAAAAAGCGATGATAGCTTCTTAGCCTCCAAAGAAGATTCTCTAAGCTTTACAAAAGAAAATATAGATAAAATCCTTGATAAGCTGCTTCAAAATTTAAAGCAAAGTCAAAACACCGTCCTTTTAAATGAAGACTATGAAGATTTAAACATAAAAGATTTTGAGCACATCATAGCAAATATCCCCCTTGTGAGATCAACAAAGCTTATAAATCTTATGGCTTTAAGCCTTATTAGCAAAGAACTTTACAGCCCAATCTTTGAAGAGATGAAGGATAATGCCTTTCTTAATTACCTTAAATCTGGCATTAAGAGCAATATAAAAGAAGAAAATATTTTGTTTGAAAATTTAGTTCTTAAAGCCTTAGTAAGTTATAAAAAGAAATAAATTGGCAACTGTTGAGTTTAGACTAAGTTTTTGACTTAAAATGCTTTAATAAGATTTTTTCTTATAAATTTTGATACCTTAGGATTTTCTCTAATTAGCTTTAATAAATTTAGGCTCAAACTACTTTAATATGATTTTTTCTAATAAACTTTGATAAAGACTCAATATAACTTAAGCGGATTTTGCCTTATCGGCTTTAATAAATTTTCATAAAGGGCTTGCCCTAAATTTTTTATTTTAATTATCTTAGATTTTTTTCAAAAAAAGTGTTTATTTATCGTTTTTAGCTTAGGTGCGAAGAAGCTATAAATTTAAGGCATTTTCTATAAATTCGTGGCTTTTTAGCACACAGTTATAATGACAAAGATGGCATTTATTCAAGATCAATACTTTTTTGAAAAAAAGCTTTTATTCATTTTAAGCAAGCCAAGCAAGGCTTTTTGAATTTTAAATCCTTGTTTTGCTTTTTTGTGCTTAAATTTTTAGTATTGCTGTGA
>NZ_QHLI01000096.1 GCF_006864425.1 Campylobacter troglodytis
TCAAATCCTCTCAAATGATAAAAGCAAATACAAAAACCCTGATTTAAGCTATGAAAAGATTCCAGCCTCTCTTGCTTGGCAGCTCAACTTGCCCTTGCCAAAGAAGTATAAGCTCATCCTAGCCACCCTTTCTTACTCCGCTCACACCTCTATGGTAAGCTATCTTTTAAAATGCAAACTAGCCATATCTATGCATCACAGCATAGACTCAAAGACTAATTATATTTTTAATTACGAGCATATTTTGAAAGAAACGCCCCTTGTCATTAATATCACAGGGTATATGTATTCAAATCTTCGTTTTTCTCAACTACACAAGCTAATTTCTTTGTTAAATAACAAAACCACAGTTTTATGGCTTTTAAGATGCCCTATGCAAAGGCTTTTATCCATACTTAAATTTTGCAACCGCAAGCCAAATTTAAATTATAATCTTAACGAAGATACCCCTCTTAACATACTTGAAAACAGGAGAATTCACGGAGTTGATATAAGTAAGCCCTTGGATGAGAGGATTAAAATAGCAACTCAAACAAATTCCTTTGCTTATATCAAGCTTTTGGGGTATTTTAAGAGCCTTGGCTTTAAAAACTGGGACTTTTTGGATCTTTCAGGCATAAAGGATCAGCAAAAAATTTTAGAACTTTTCGTAAAGCTTTCAAAGACTTATAGCTTTGAAACACCAAAGAATAAAGATGATTTTAGCTATGAATTTATAGCCTTGCATAATGGCATTATCCCTCTTAATTTCACTGTTAAGGGATATAAGTTTAAGCTTCACAATCAGCTTTTAAATGAGCTTGAAATAAGCGAAGCCTTAGAGCTTAAAAAAACCAAGCTTACATCAAGGATCTTCATTTACGCACCAGATAAGAACTGGCAAGAGCTAGATCAAAGCTATCTTAGAAAGAAAATTCAAGCCCTTTATGATAAATTAAACGAGGTCTTAGAGGATGAGGCTAGCAAGGCTGTAAGCAAGGAGGAGCTAATGAATCTTTTAAGGGCTGACACACAAACAAGAAGGCTTTTGAAGGAGGTATTTGACAAGGAAGTTGGCTTTGTTAAAGAATGCGCGCCTGAGATGGTGGCTTCTTGGGACTACTACAATGAATTTGAAAGGATCTGCAAGGAGCTTGATGGGGCTTAATGACTTGCATTAAGCCTTGCATTTCTATCAAAATCAACTTGTTCTTTTTAAAAAAAAGGTAAATTTAAAAAGAGCAAAGAGGCTTGATCTTGTCTTTTTGAGACAACAAAGCAAGGTGTTTGTCAATTTGACATACACAAAAAGATCTATTTTTTAAAATGCAAGATACTTAACTTGATATGACAAGCTTTGCCTTATTTTGAGTTACTTTCCCCTTCGCTTCGCTTTGAATGACAATAATTTTATCATTTTGAGCAAAGCACAAAGCGAAAAATCTCTTTTTGGTTTTGAGATACTTTTCTATCGCTTTATTTGTAACTTTGGGAAACAAAATTATAGGGTAAAACATAGGGAAAATGAGTTTGCAAAGAGGCACAAGCACATAAATGGCATTGAGAATTTTTTTGCTTCGTTGCACTCGCAACTGCAAGAAGAAGGTGCAAGGCGTGTGCGTGAAAAATGTGGATATGGGGCTGAAAACATCTGTGTTTTTATTTCGCGTTTTTGTAGCTTTGCAAGGAGGTTTGCTAAAACGCTAGGATAGCGTTTATACGCTCAAACACTGCTCTGCCAAAGAGCTACTAGCTATAATAAGGGATTTTGCAGAGTTAGAAAATGCCACAATTTTAAGAAAGCTTTAAAGCCTATGATGACTTGGTGGATTTTTGACTTTGTGCTACACACTCGTTCATTTGCAAGAAGGCACAAGAGTTTGTAAAACATTCTCAAAACGAGTTTGCAAACGGACGAAATCTTATCAACGGCATTGAGAATTTCTAGGGCTTTGCAAAGGCTAGATTAAGTCAGTTTCACGGCAAGGGAATTTTTCACGCATTTAAAGGAAGCTGAATTTAGATCTAAGATCAAAGTTAAGAATGAAAATTTGTATAAAATTTTCTTAAAATGGCTTAGGAAAAATCCTAGGTCATTTTAGCTAAAAGTATCAATCGCCTTAAAAATTGAAAGGACAAAATGGCACAAGATAAAAAACCAGAAATCATAGGAAAGAGGGCATGGAAAAAAGTTGAGGAAGAGAAAATGAAGCCAAGATTGCCTGAAATGAAAGAAGGTGAAAATTTTACTATTCCTAATTCCGAGAAAGGAGGGAATACATAATGGATTGGGTGATTATGGAAGAGATGGTTCTACCTTTCAAAACAAAAACGAAGCAAAAAAATACATATTGCCTATGTTGAAGAATAACACCCTGATTATAAGGTCGAAAAAGTAAGCAAAGATGGTAAACTAAAAACTCATTTAAAAATAACAAAACTACAAGAAACAAAGGGCAGTAAATGAACTACATAGGCTCGAAATTTAAGCTCAGTGATTTTATCGTTAAAAGCATTGAAAAAGCATGACAAAGCCCTTAAATGAATGTATTTTTTGTGATTTATTTGCTGGCACGGGTGCGGTTGGCAGGGCATTTAAGGGCAGGGTAAAAAAAGTTATCGCAAATGATAGGGAATTTTACAGCTTTGTGCTAAATCAAAATTATATTGCAAATCACAAAAGGCTTGAAAATAAAATGGTTTTACTAAAAAATTTAGAAAATTTAAAGGGTGTTGGGGGCAAAATTTATGAAAATTATTCGCTTGGTGGGACAAAAAATAAGGCTTATCAAAGGCTTTATTTTAGCGATGAAAATGCAGCTAAAATCGATGCCATTCGCCAAAAAATAGAGCTTTTAAAAGATACAAACTCCATAAATTTAAGCGAGTATTATTTTTTACTTGCCTCGCTTTTAGAATCAGCTGATAAAGTAGCAAACACGGCTTGCGTGTATGGGGCATTTTTAAAAAAGCTCAAAAAATCTGCCCTAAAAATAATAAAGCTTCAAGGGGCTGAATTTGAGTGTAATGACAATGAGCTCGAGGTTTTCAACGAAGACGCTGCAACTTTAATTACAAAAATTAAAGGCGATATTTTATACCTAGATCCCCCTTACAATGCCCGTGAATACGCAGCAAACTATCATTTACTTAACACAATCGCACTTTATGATGACTTTGTGCCACGAGGCAAAACAGGGCTTCGCACATATCAAAAAAGCGAGTTTTGCAAAAAAGCAACCGTAGCCAAGGCACTTGAAAATATAATTGCAAAAGCAGACTTTAAATGGATATTTTTAAGCTATAATGATGAGGGAATTTTAGCTATTGAGGAAATCCGCTCTATCTTTGAAAAATATGGCAAATACAGCCTTTTAAGCACCAAGCATCAAAGGTTTAAAACAGACAGCCAAAGGGTGCAAAAACAAGTTGGGGTGGTGGAGTATCTACACATTTTAAACAAGGGAGGTTAAAATGCTTTTCATCGATGTGCAAGGGACTTTGATAAGTGATGTGGATAAAGGCCCTATTGATGGGGCGTGCGAGCTTGTGAGTTGGCTAAATTCAAAGCAAATTCCTTATCTCATCATAACAAACAACACCAAGGACTTGAATTTCTTAGAAAATTTACGAAAAAAAGGGCTTGAGATAAAGGACAATGCCTATTTAGACCCCTTTTTTGTGTTAAAAGAAAAATTAAAGCCTTGCAAGATAGCGGCTTTTGGGGATAATAAAGGCTCTCTTTAACTTAAACTCACATAAAGGAGCTTTCAGCTATGATGCACAAGGTGAAAAACAAGTATATAATTCGTACAAGAATTAAATAGGCGAAATTTGTGATAGATTTTGAAGCATTTTTTTATTTCATTACACTAGCAATTGTAAACAAAAATGGCTCACAGAATTAGTAGCAAGCGTGGGCGTGGGACTGGTCGCAAAAGTTTTTACTTCGTGCTACGCGTATTGTAGCTTTGCAAGAAGCAATGCTAAAATGTGAGCCTTGCGTTTATACGCAGATGGTTAAATACTGCTTGGCAAAAGAGATGCTACCTATTATAAGGGATTTTGCAGATGCCTCAAATACTACAATTTTAGGAAAGCTTCAAAGCTTATTATGACTTGGTGGATTTTTTACTTCGTTTCATCTTGTAACTTGGCAAGAATAAGCAAAAGCTCATTATGGGGTAAAGCCTAGCAAAAACTGCAAAGGGACACAGCCACATCAATGAGCTTGTGAATGTTTTTACTTCATGCTCTTGTAGTTGTGTATCAGAAGTTTACACAGTTTCGTTTAGCTAAATTTAAAGGCTAACAAAGAAAATTTTATCCTTCACGTAAAAGAAACAAAATTTAGACAAAAAATTTAGGACAAAATTTTCATCAAAATTTATTAAAGTTGATAAGCTAAAATCCTATTGATTTTAATTTAGCCTAAATTAATTAGGCATAGTGTAAGCACGAAGCAAATAAAGTTTGTTGAATCAATCAATTATTTAGATTCAATTAACTATTTTAAGTAGATTTTTTATGAATTTAAGTAGGGTGTTATTGTTGTTTTTTAAAACCATAAAGATGCTTGTGTTAATGAAGTAAAACTAAGTTAGTAAGATTAAAATTTGTTTTTGGCGATTGATACTTTTAGCTAAAATTACATAGGATTTTTCCTAAGCCATTTTAACAAAATTTTATACAAATTTTCGTTTTTAACTTTGACATTAGATCTAAATTCGGTTTCTTTCAAATTTAATCCCATGAAACTGACTTAATCTAGCCTTTGCAAAGACCCAGAAATTCTCTATTCCGTTAATGTGGCTTCGTCCCTTTGCAAACTCATTTTTAGAGTGTTTTACCCTATAATGTGCTTTTGCACCGAAATCAACCAAGCCATCATAAGCTTTGAA
>NZ_QHLI01000097.1 GCF_006864425.1 Campylobacter troglodytis
TGCTTCGTTTCGTCTTGCAACTGTGCAGAGTAAAAGTTTTAAAAGTTGACACTTGCCAAATTTAATGACTGAAATTTTGTCCTTCATTTAAAAGAAATAGAATTAAGGCGAAAATTTTAAGACAATATTCTCATCAAAATTTAATGAAGTTGATAAGATAAAATCCTATTAGAGTATCTTGAGCCAATATTATAAATAGATTAAGAGACAATGCAGAGTTATCTTGGGCATAGTATGGATATTTTGAATTGCCGGATAAAGAATTTGAAATAAAAGCTGCAAAAAAAGTTGGTAGAGAAAAAAATCAAACAATAACTCTAACCGACATAATAAATCAATTACAAAGGATATAAAATAGTTGGTGTAAATAATGAAACTATTGGCAAACTAAATAGCGAATTTGGTGAATTGCAAGCAAAACAATTCCTTGAAAAATATAACTTACTTATTCATCAACTTAAGATAGATTTAGGCTTTTTTGCCACTTTATTTCAAGATAAATTCACAAAAGAGTTTATATTTGAGATAAGAGGTGCGGAATGAATTAGAAATTTGAATGGGGTAAGTTTATATTTGATTGCTTTATTTACTTTGTGGTAATAATATCTCCATTTGTAGTATTCTATCTTATGAAAATAATTTTAAATTCTTTGCTAATATTGTCAAATGTGAGCATTTTTATTGGCATTGTGTTACCAAGCTCACTTACGCTTTGTGCTATAAATATTTTTTACAAAATCTATAAATCAAGTTTGCTATTTGGTTGTGCAATATTAGTCTTATTTGCTATATATGTTCGATATATTTTCAACTATCATTTTACAAAATAATAAGGATTTATTATGCCCTATTTTGTAACAATCTATATTCATCCGATACTAGATGAGTCTTATTTGGATTCAAAGGGATTTGAGAAATTCAAGAGAATTTAGTTTAGATTCTTTAAGATTTATTAAAGGCTCAAGACAACTTAAGCTCTAATAAAGGAGCTTCAAGTTATGATTTATAAGGTGAAAAACAAGTATATCAATCGTTTCAGAATTTCAGAGGCTAAATTTAAAGAGATTTTGAAGTTTTTTTACTTCGTTACACTCGCAACCTTGCAAGAAGCTATGTTAAAACGCTAGGTTAGTGTTTATACACAAGTGGTAAAAAACTGTTTTGCTAGTGAGCTTTTACCTAATTGTGAGATTCTAGCAATGTGCAAGAATATATGATTTATAGGCTGGGGTGCTTATGATTAAGATCTTTTACCTTGCTTTGCCCCTCCCTTTGCAAAAAGGTGCTAATGAACATTTAGAGTAAAACACTCAAAAAATGAGTTTAGCTAAAAATCACATAAAGGCAATTGTGAATTTCTAGAGCTTTGCTAAACATAGACTTGCTAAATTTAAAGGCAAAAGAAAATTTCTTGCTTCACTTCAAAGAAACTAAATTAAGATACAATACAAAGATTTAAGGTCAAGCTTTATATAAAATCTTGTTAAAAATGATAAGAAATCAAGTGCTTAAGTTTAATTTGGCCAAAGTTTTTTGTTTAAATTCACTTAAAGCTTTGAATTTTCTAGCTTGTAAGCTGAGAAAGATTAATTATTTTTTAAAAACTATCAAGTTTTTCACATATACACAAAAATGCTTAAAAAAACATTAAAAAAATTTAAAAGTTTGCTTAACTTAAAGTGCTATTTTTCAATGCTTTAATAAGAAATTCACAAGGTGAAAACTATGTGAATAATTTAGCAATTTTTATGAATTTTAAAATATCACAAGAAAGCATACATTTGATTTAAAAAATGTTTAATTTAAGGTTTAGCCGTGAAAATACTAGCTCAAATTTATCTTTTAACAAGCCTCTTTTTTTCTAGCCTCCTTGCTGAAAACAAGCTCTCACTGATAATGACAGGGGATGCGCTTTTACACGAAAAGGTTTATAAGGACGCTGAATTTAAAGACAAAGGCTCAAAAACGGGCTATTCTTATGATTTTAGCAAGGCTTTAAGCCGCATAAGTCCCATTATTTCTAATTATGACTTGGCATTTTACAATCAAGAAAGTATCTTGGGAGGCAAGGAAATAGGGCTTAGCACCTATCCAAATTTCAACTCCCCTCAAGAATTTGGCGAGGCTATGGTAGAACTTGGCTTTAATCTAGTGTCCCTAGCAAACAACCATACCCTAGATAGAGGCGAAAGGGCTGTGTTAAATTCGCTCAAATTTTGGCAGGGCAAAAAGGGTGTGCTTACAAGCGGAAGCTATGCCTCTTTAAAAGAGGCAAATGAAGTGAGAATTTATGAGAAAAACGGCATTAAATACGCCCTTTTAGCATACACCTACGGGGTAAATGGAAACCCCATCCCAAAGCCCTATCTTGTGAATTTAATCGATAAAAATAAAATCGCAGCCGACATAGCTAAGTTTCGCTTAAAGGTTGATTTGCTCTTGGTGTCCTTGCACTGGGGCGAGGAGTATAAATTCGAGCCAAGTCCCGCGCAAAGAGAGTTAGCAGCCTTTCTTGCTAGCAAGGGTGTGGATATAATCATAGGCTCGCATTCTCATTATGTAGGTCCCATTGAATTTATAGACGATACCTTAGTGATTTACTCTCTTGGTAATTTCATATCCTCACAAAGAGGGCTTTACAGACGGGTAGGAATGCTAGTAAGCCTTGATATACATAAAAATTCAAAGAAAATTCAGCTTAATAACTTGCAAACTAGGCTCATTTATACTTACTATGATGAGAATTTTAAAAATTTCACAGTGTATCCCTTTGAGGAGCTAAATGAGGAGCTTTTGCCAAATTTTAAGGCTGTTGAGAGGGAGTTAAAGGGCATTATAAATACGCCAAGGCGGTGAATTTGTGGGCTTTAAACTAGTTTTAATATAATTTTGTGGCTCAATTAAACTTAAAACAAAGGGTTTTTTGAGTTAAGTCCTATGAAAAACAAAAATCCGTTTCCAAATTTCGCCAAATCTAAGGTAAATTTTGAGTTAAGTTTTACTTATCCTTGAGGTCCTATCTTTGCAAGAAGCCTTAATTTATAGGCGAAAAGACGCTTTTGTCAAATTCATCTCAAAGTTGTGTGTAAAAGCAAATTCGCATTTTAACCCTTAAAGAGTGCGAAAAAATCAGCAAAACGAAGTTTATTTAAAAAATGAGTTGTGAAATCGAAGTTGATGAAAGCTACTTCGTAGCTTACAGAGTGCGTGGAAGATGTGGTCGTGTGGCTGATAAGACAAGATCTGTGTTTTTATTCGTTATCCTTTTTGCAACTTTGCAAGAAGTAGCAAAGATATACTATAAAGTAAAACATAGTGTAAATGAGTTTGCAAAAGGACGAAACCACATAAGCGAAATTGTGAATTTTTTACTTCGTTAAGCCTCTTGTAACTGCGTAGTAGAAGTTTACAAAGTTGACACTTGCTAAATTTAAAGGTTGAAAATTTTGTCCTTCATTTAAAAGAAATAGAATTAAGACGAAAATTTTAAGGCAATATTCTCATCAAAATTTGCTGAAATTGATAAGAGAAAATCCTGTTAAGTTTAATTGAGCCAATTTTATTTGCACTTTTTGTGTCAAACTTAAATTTAATTTTTAAGCTTTAAATTTAGGTTTTTTGTAAAAATTTGTTAGTTTGTTATAAAAAAATAGCGACCTTTGTCATACTAAGCAAAGTATATTAAGTCCTAGTTTCTTTTGCAAACAAAATTTCTTCTATAAAGCCTCTTTTTTTTTTAAACAAACGAACTTTTTAGCAAAATGACAAAGTTGCGATCTAAAATAAACACTTTTTAAAAAAATAATTTGAAAAAATATTTTAAGCCTTGCTAAATTTTAAGCTTTTAAAAGCTTAAATTTAGCTTAAATATAAAGTAATATAGATTAAAATCCCATAACGACAAGCTTTGCCAAGTGCTATGAAGAATAATGCCTTGAAAAATGGATATTTACTAAGCCCAAGTGCTAGCACAAAAAGATCGCCAACAAGGGGCAAAAAGCTAAAAAAGGCAAAAACAAAGCCAAATTTTTTAAAGCTTAAATCATATTTTTCAAGCCTTTTTAAAGCCTTGTTAAAATGCCTTTTTAAAAACAAACTCTTACCAAAAAAGGCTAAAAGATATGTACTCATCGCCCCAAGGGTATTTCCCAAACTTGCTACAAAAAAGATAAGTAAGGGTGAAAAATCAGCCAGTAAAAGCCCCACCACAAAGGCCTCACTTGCCATAGGATAAAGGCTAGCTGAGATAAAACTTGCTACAAAAAGATAAAGATAAGAAAGGGATTCAAACATTTTGCCTTACTTTTATTTTTTAAACACATTTAAACACATTTAAACACATAAACAGACATCTTTAAACACTTCGCTTTTTGCCAAGTCAAAACTAATTTACCACATTTTCTACTTAGTTTACATTCGCACACAAAGTACGCCACAAGGCAAAGGCATTGGACAGTTTTTAACACCTTTTTCAAAACAAGATCAAAAAAAGGTTTTAAATTGTTAAAAGAAAGTTTTTGAATTTGTCAAAATTTTTGGCGATTGATACTTTTAGCTGATATAATTACGGCTGAAAGATTGGTAAAATCGATGTTAAATAAGTATATATTTTTGCCCTACATTTCGGAGCGAAAATTTAGGCAGATTTTAGAGTGTTTTTGTGCTGACATTTGCGTAAGCAAAATTGCCATTTTATGC
>NZ_QHLI01000098.1 GCF_006864425.1 Campylobacter troglodytis
TTTGGCAGAGCAGTGTTTTACCACTTGCGTATAAACGTAGCCGTTGCGTTTTAGCATACCAAACACAGGCGTTTTCTTGCCAGCCCCACGCCCACGCTTACCACGCACACACCTTGCCCCAAAGTAACTTTCATCGACTTCGATTTCGCCACTCATTTTGCTGATTTTTTCGCACTCTTTGGCTATCAAAATGCGAATTTCACGCAAAATTCTATTCACACAAGGACGAGAAATTTTGCAAATTTCAGCAATTTTTTTCGCCTCTAAATCAAGGCAGAAATACTTCAAAATTCCTTAAATTTCTTTTGAGACAATTCTGGAATGAATCATATATTTGTTTTTCATTTTGCTCTCCATACTTTAAAATGATCTTGTATCAATTTAAAGTATCTTGAGCCTTTTAAAAAGTGGTGCTTTAACTTGGCTAAAATTCACAAGGCTTTTTTGAAATATTTGATTTAAATTCTAAATTCGCATAGTTGCTTAAAGGATTTTAAATTCACACAAGACTTTTAAAGATGTTTAAATTCGCATATTTTGTTTGAAGGATTTTAATTTCACATAGGCTATTAAAAAATAACCTGCGAATTTAAATTCATATGAGCTAGCCGTCAAGCATAAATAAATTTAGAATTTGCAAAGAACTTAAGGTATTAAAAGAAGATTAAAATTCACACAAGGTGTGAAAGCTAAGTTTAAAATATATGAAGTAGCTAAGGCGTGAGGCTTAAATTCACGCTTAAGCTAAAAGCTAAGGTTTAAATTCACATTTAAATTTGAAAGATAAAGCTTTAAATTCACATTTAAATTTAAATATCAAGCTTTAAATTTACATCTAAGTTTAAATCTTTAAGCTAAGATTTAAATCAAAACACAAGGCTTAAAATTCAAGTAAAGCAAAGTTTAGTTTGCAAATAAAAACAGCTCTTTTATAAAAAAGCATCGATCCTTCTCATATCAAGTTTTGCAAGTAGTCCGCAAAAAAGATCTTTTTGCTCCCACTGCCATCTTATAGCTAGACAAAAGCTCTTTTTTGGATCAATTTAACAAGTTCGTGCAATAAACACTTTTTAACAAAGAGCCTTTATGCTTTCAACTCATCCCCACATGGTGAAATTCTTCTGGGTGTTCGAGGGCATAGCGGAATTTTTCCATATCAATTTGTCTGTCCCAAATGGCTACGATTAAAGCTGCAACACTGTTTCCGCAAAGATTACCCACCGCACGCATCTCGCTCATAAATTTATCCACACCCAAAAGCACGGATATAGCAGCTACTGGCAAGACCTCAGCAAGTGTAGCACCCATTCCGTCATTTGCCTCTGCTATGAACATAGATCCCAAGGCACCCAAGGTGCTTCCAAGCACTATGAAGCCACTTCCTGTAACGCCCACAGCGCCCTTGCTTGCTATCATAAGGACAATTAAAATGCTTATTTCGTGTGCTAGGGATAGATTTACCCCAAAGGCTTGTGCTAAGAAGATAAGTGCCATTGCTAGATAAATATTGGTACAATCAAGATTAAAGCTGTATCCTGTTGGAAGCACAAGCCCCACAGTAGCCTTTGAAAGCCCTGCGTGTTCAAGCTTTCTCATAAGGGGTGCAAGGGCTGATTCGCTCGAACTTGTAGCAAATACGATTAAAACCTCACGAGATATAAAACGCATAAATTTAAAGATATTTATCTTTACAGCCCAGCAAATTAGTCCCAAAACCCCAAAGATAAAAATAAGACAAGAAAGTAACATTACCAAGAGCAGGTAGCCAAGATTTACCAAGGAGCCAAGTCCGTATTGAGCTACTAAAAAAGCCATTGCCGAAAAGGCAGCCACAGGGCTAAAATACATTATAATTTGCAAGATCTTAAAGACGAAATTTTGCAAAAGCTCAAAGATCTTTATGAAAGACTGCTTGTCTTCATTTTTAAGCAAGGAGATAATTATGGCTGTAAAGATAGCAAGGACAAGAACTTGCAAGGTCTTGCCATCTGTGAAGGGGGTTATGAGATCACTTGGCCAAGCACTTTTGAGTATGGTCATTATCTCACCAGCTGCACTTACTTCGATTTGCTGGTCTGTATATTTAGCAACGCTTGCACTGTCGATAGCTGAGGCGTCAAGATTCATCCCTGCACCAGGCTTCATAATATTAGGTATTAAAATTCCAACAGCCAAGGCAAGTGTAGAAACCACCTCAAAATAAATAACAGCCTTTGCTCCAATGCTACCAAGCTTTTTTATGCTTTCAAGGCTTATAATGCCAATTACTAAGGTAACAAAGATAATAGGACCTATGAGAAGCTTTAAGGCCTTGATGAAATAATCCACCCCAGGCTTACTAGCAAGGGCTAACTCCTTGTCGGCATAGCCAAGTATTATACCTGCTATGATGCCAAAGATCACCCAAAAGGCAAGACTTCTTAACATACGACTTAAAAATGAGGGCTTGTTTTGTGCTATGTGCTGACTTAGAGTATCCAAGGTGGCTCCTTTGAAGTTGATTTAGTGCTTTTATGAAGGCTTTTTAAAACTGCTGATCTTAGCGGACACATTCGTCATTTTGTCTTGCAAGCTAGGTTTTAGCAAAGAAAGCTTGCTTTCACAAAAAGCTTGCTTTCGCAAAAACTTCGTTTCGTCTCACAGGCTAGATCTAAACAAAGAAACTGCGTTTTCGCAGAAACTGCCTTTCGTTGCGTTTAGACTAGGACGGTAAGGATCAATATTTTGTAAATAGCCCTTATAAAAACTTTTTTCAAAAGATGGGTTAATAAGATTCCTTGTTGTTTTAAAAGACACTCAAAAGATTTTTGCAAAAACTCTGCCTTGCAAAGCATTAAGCTTTTTATCTAAGTGCTTAAAAGGACAAGCTTGTTTTAGCTATTTTAAACACTTTCTTAATGCTAAAAAATTCAAGCAAGTAAATTTGATAGCCCATTGTTTAGTGCTTTGATTAAATTTATTTTAAAGATTTCTTAAATATTTCATTATAACACAGTTTTATCTTAAAATAAGCTTAAAATCACGGTTAAAATTCAAGCTTTGTCAAAATCTAAGCTTTTTTTGAATTTTTTAAATTCTTTCAAAGAGACTAGAATATTATACTCCTTACAAGCTAGACCTTGTAAAATTCACAACAGAGCGTGAATTTTGTTTGCTTGTTTTAATGACGTTTAAGAAAAGTTGAAAAAAGAGCCTAGTGCCAAACAAACTTAGAAACAAAATTAAGGCTTTTGCAAGACACAGTTAAAATGCTTTGTCAAAATGCTTTGTCAAAATAAATTTAAGCATAATTTAATGAACTTAGCTTTGCAAAGCTTTTTTAAGCTACAGAGTGAAATGTGAAGATATGAAAACATAAAAAGATAAACTGTAAAAAGATGAAAAAACAAGAATATAAACCGTCAATAAAAAAAGCAAAAAGCTTAACTGTGAAAAGGCAAAGTGCAACAAAAAAATGCAGAATATTAAGTGTAGCAAGAGAAAATATAAACTGTAATGATATAAAAGGTAAAAAGATAAGAACTTAAAGTGCGTTTCTGTTGTCTCTTAGAGCATTAAAGATATTTGCAAACATTTCTTTTGTGAATTCTTTCAGATCCTTGTCGGTGTTGCTTTTTTGATGTAGGCTTTGCATAATTTCTTGATCTATTTTTTTGATCTGTTCTATGAGAGTTTTGTCCTTATTATCTTCAAGATCTGAGAATAAGCTTCTAAGATGAGGCCCCAATTCTCTGTAAATAGCCTCCATTAAATCAGGATATATGGAGGCAAGATGTCTAATAACTGGCGTTACGGAGGAGAGCATGTAACTTCCTTAATGATTTTTAAGGCAGTTTTAAAGACCTTGCCCCGCTAAGCATTAAAGCAATAAGCATTCCAATACTAAAAAAGCCTTAAATATAGGCTTAAAAAAACTTTTTTAAAAGATTTTTCGAGCTAATTTTAAGAACTTTTAATGATTGCAAGCCTTGAATTTTTTAAATTTAATCCTTTAATGGATTACAAGAAAAACTGTTTAAAAGATCTTCTTGTTTTTAAAAAAGCAAGGCATAAGTTGATAAATTGCGGCTTGGTAGTGCTATGAAAAAAAAGCTTTCTTGCAAAAGATTAAAGATAAAATTGCATAACTTCATAGCCTTTGACAGGGCTTGAATTTTTTTGAATGTTCTTGCTTCTTAAATTTGATGGGATCTTTTAGCTTACTTTAAAAAACTTTTTTCAGTAAAAATAAAAGATACTTGATATTTTTAGCTAATGGCTAATGCTTAATTAAATTTGGCTCAAGATACTCTAATAGGATTTTCTCTTATCAACTTTAATAAAATTGGATAAAGATTTTTGTCCTAAATTTTTTGTCTTAATTGCGTTTCTTTTAAATGAAGCACAAATTTTTTTTAGTCCTTAAATTTAGCTAAACTAAACTTTGCAAATCCTCTTCTGCTTACAGTTGCGAGTGTGTAGCACGAAGCAAAAAATTCACAATTTTGTTGATATGATTTCGTGCGTGTGCAAACTCGTTTTTAGAGTGTTTTACTCGGTAATGCGCCTTTGCTCCTTCTTGTAAAGGGACGAGCCTAGCGTTGTAAAAAATCAACCAAGCCATCGTAGGCTTTGAAGCTATCAC
>NZ_QHLI01000099.1 GCF_006864425.1 Campylobacter troglodytis
GTCTTTGAATTTAGAGTATGTTGTATCTTTGTAAATTTCGTTTTTGCTTGTGGCTTGTATAGGTGAGTGTTTTTGAGCTGAGCTTTGCTCTGTTTGTTCAGTGTTTGTTTGGCTGGTGTTTTGAGCAAACGCCATTGTTTTTAATTCACTTTCTTCTTTCCATTGAGCTTTTCTTTTATCTGAAATTTCTTTCAGTTTAAGCCACTGCGCCTTAAACTCATCTATACTTAAATTTGAGTTTAGTAAGTCGATTTTTTCAAGTAAAGCCGCCTCAGCTGGATTTTGCTCCATAAATTCTTCAAGTTCTTTTAAAATGCTTGTATCTGTATCTTTATCAAGTCCTTGAATTTTGCCCCAGATAGTCGTTTCACCCTCTCTAATAGTATAATTTAAGCTCCACCCTGTAAGAAAAGCCATAAAAACACCACTTTTATCGATAGAACCATCAGCATTTATGTATTTATCGCCTTGAATTTTATCTAAAGCAAATTGAAATTCCTCATCAAAATTTTTACCTAAAGCAAGGTCAAAAGTTGTTGTTTTGATGATATTTTCACTTGGAGAATGATTTGTAAGCACTCCATTTACATAGTCTTTATATTCTTGTTCGTTAAGTGTGTAACTTTTGATGACATTTAAGCTTTTTTTGTCTAAATCATAAGCTTGAGGTAAATTTGCTAAATCCTCTTTTGTAAAACTTTGCTTTGAAGCTAACTCATCATTTAAAAGCTGTGAAAAAACCTTAAAACCGTTTTTAAATGTTTGGGCTATATCTATGCTCGAATATCCACTAAACAAAGCTGTTTGAGTTTTTAAGTATTTCTCCACACTTGTAGAATGTATCTTATAGTCCTTTGGAATGCCTGCTGCTTCATTGAATTCCTCTGCGAAATATCCATCTTTATCAACCTTATAGCCCAAGACTTCATTACTTGAATTTGAGCTTTTAGAATTTGAAATGTCGCTAGACTCTTTTTTTGACGAAGTATTTGAAACAAAATTATAAGAATTTAAACTCGTAGAAAACTCAACCATAAAGACCCCTTAAAAAATTATTTAGTAACATCGACATTTTTCAAAATAAATTTATACTATTTAAATGTGAGTTTATCTTATTCCATATTGTAAATAGCGTTCAGCTGTGCTTTTATAGGCTCTAGTCAATTCTTGGATAACTCCATTATGATTTAGCACTTGACTTGAATTTAACCTGATAAATGTTCTAGTAGGCTTATAATAAACAGCTGTATTATAGCTAAAGTATAAGAAGCGTCCATTTCTACTATAACCTATGTTTTTCTTTACAATATAGGTTAAAAGTTGATCCTCATCTCCTAAGGTTACATTATTTATTTGCACTCTTTGATACCTTGTCGTTTTAGCATTTGGGACAGCTATTACGGCGTATTCATTTGCATTAATAGGACCGTCAATAACATAATACCCACCAACAACCTGACTTGCTTCATCAAGTGTAAGTTTTTTAACCCCAGCCAAGTTATCACTTAAAGCACCATTTGTAAGTTTAGCAAGAAAATCATCAGCCAAAGAAAAACTTGTTAGTAAGGCACTAAGAAATGCAATTTTAAAGAATTTAGAAAACATTTTTTGCTCCTTAATAATGCAATTTTGTGAATTTAGCACTAAGCTCTAGCACGAAATTTATTCAAAATATATTTAAAGGTTTAAAAATAAAAAATATAAAAAACCTTTAAACTAAATACTCTACTATTTTAAATCGACAAGTTATTTTAAAAATTTAGAATTTTTATGCCTTTATATCAAGCCCATTTAATATATTTGTTCTCATCAAATTGAGTAAGGTATTATTTATATTATTGTTTGTGTTACTAAAATTTTTATCATTTTTGATAGAATTAAAAAGTATAGACAGCATATCTAAGTCTTGTTGATTTTTAAGCAGGTCTTTGAATTTAAAATATCCTGTATCTTTGTAAATGTCATTTTTGCTTGTAGTTTGTATAGGGGTGAAAGTCTTTTTGCTTGTGCTTTCTTCGGTGTTTGTTTGGCTGGTGTTTAGTTCTTGAGTTTGGTTTGTTTGCTGATTAAATTTTTTAAAAAATTCTTCTAAGTTTTTTTGCCAACTTTCTTCCTTTACGGCTTTATATTCAAGCCATTTTGTTTTAAATTCATCTATACTCATCGTTGAATCAAGTAAAGCAGTAGTTTCATCATCTATCCAAATTCCACCACTCAAGCCTAAAATAGCATTACTTTCTATAAAAATTCTTAAACTTTCAACTTCTGCTTCACTCATCGTTTCGTCATAACCAAAGATTTTACCTATAATCGTTACTTCTCCATCTTCTGCATATCCAAGTAAAGGCACAAGTCCAGCTACTTTCATAATTTTTCCCTCGTCCATAACTTTTTCAGAATTAGAAAAAATTTTATCAAGTTCTATTGTTATTTCCTCAACACTATTCGGTTCGTAATAAAGTGGCTTTTTTTGTATCTCGCCGTCAATTTCCGCTTGCACATTATCGTATTTTACAGTATTTTTATTCAAATTTTCATTTGAAACAATGTATTGAGTAGTATTTACATTAGATACAACCATAATAAATCCTTGTTAGCTAATTATTTATCCCAAGCCCTAACATTCCAGCCACCTAAACGATTTTCCATTTGTTCTTTATAGGCTTTACTCAACTCTTTAATGATTAAATTTCCATTTAAAACAGCACTGCTAGTAACATTTCGCATTTGTCCATTTAAGCGGTTATATGTAGCTACTCCGTAAGTAAAATATACAAAGCGTCCATTTCTGCTATAACCAATATGTCTTCTTACAGAATAAGCTAACCCTGTATATAAATAGTTAGCACCATCTAAGGCTTGATTAAATTCTTGCAATCTTTTTTGACTTTGCCACATATGTTTTCTTGCGTTTTTATTTGAGTAACACTCGGTTATACCCATAGGACACAAACCTTTTTCATTTTTCATAGTCTGTTGCAAATCTAATTCTCCATTTACAAAAGCCCAACCTAATTCATTTCCTAAATCAGGCATAGCAATGGCATATATTGTGTCCGCTAGACCCCATTTAGTTTCATTATCTTTAAATCTAACATAATACCCACCAACAACCTGACTTGCTTCATCAAGTGTAAGTTTTTTAACTCCAGCAGAATTATCGCTTAAAGCACCATTTGTAAGCTTTGCTAAAAAATCATCAGCGAAAGAAAAACTTGAGAGTAAAGCACTAAGAAGTGTAATTTTAAAGAATGCTTTTGACATAATTTGTTTCTTTAAAATTAATTTTGTGAATTTAACACTAAGTTCTAGCACGAAATTTATTCAAAATATATTTAAAGGTTTAAAGATTAAAAATACAAAAAACTTTCAAACTAAATACTCTACTATTTTAAATCGACAAGTTATTTTAAAACTTTAGAATTTTTATGCCTTTATATCAAGTCTTATCTCATTTGTAAAGAGTTTCTTTTGTTCTTCTTCAAGTTCTTTTCTTAGCTCATCGCTTTTGCCAAACATAAGCTCTATCTGCTTTTTTATCTCTCTTATCAGTTCTTCAAGGGTGAAAGAATTTTCCTCGCGTTCTTTCATCTTTTTTTCTTTGTATTTGGCGTAATTGTTCATAAATTCATCAAAATCAGTGCCTGAAAGTGCTTCAAAAAAGTCATCTCCAACAACTACATTTTGAAACTGATCTTGTACAAACCAATTATGCAAGGCTTTATAATCCACAAGTCTATCATAACCACTCATTTTACCCATAATAGTAGTTTCTCCATCAACTATGGTAGTATTTACATTAAGAATAGCGAGTAAAACTCCACCTATATTTATAGAGCCATCTTCGTTGGTGTATTTTTTAATTTCATCTTTTCCACGAATAGCACCGATTTCATCATCAAAAAAATTATCCATAAACAAATACACGCTATGTGAAAAATTATTTAGCTCATCTTCTGCGAGCAAGGCTTTTACATTGCTTTTATCTTTTATTTCTTCTGATGAAAGTGTTTTAGTTACTTCCAAGGTTTTTTTGTTGTATTGATAAATATAAGGTAAATTTTCAAGCTCTTCTAAGGTAAAAGAATTTTTAGAAACCAACTCATCACCTACCACCTGCGAAAGAATTTTATAAGCATTACCCACACTTTTGGCTATATCTATGCTTTTGTAATAAGGAACGGTAAAAAATTGACGACCTTGCATTAGCTGTACCATTTTTTCCATAGTGCTTGAATGTATCTTATAATCCTTTGGAATTCCAGCAGCTTCATTGAACTCTTCTGTGAAATAGCCGTCCTTATCAACCTTATAGCCTAAGACTTCATTAGCTGAATTTGAGATTTTAGAATTTGAATTTACAGCGTTTGAATTTGTTTTTTCTCTAACTGAGAGTTTT
>NZ_QHLI01000100.1 GCF_006864425.1 Campylobacter troglodytis
CAAGAAAATCATCAGCCAAAGAAAAACTTGTTAGTAAGGCACTAAGAAATGCAATTTTAAAGAATGTTTTTAGCATTTTTAATCCTTGTAATTTAATATTTTGTGAATTTAACACAAACTGCTAATTTGCTTCTTAAACAATTTAATTTTGTGAATTTAGCACTAAGCTCTAGCACGAAATTTATTCAAAATATATTTAAAGGTTTAAAGATTAAAAATACAAAAAACTTTCAAACTAAATACTCTACTATTTTAAATCGACAAGTTATTTTAAAACTTTAGAATTTTTATGCCTTTATATCAAGCTTGACACTCAAACTACTCACATTAGAAAAATCGCTTTCAAATCCAGCTTCTAAAAACATTTTTAAAAGCTTGTTTATTTGCTGGTTTTTAAGCTCAAGCCATTTTGTCTTAAACTCATCTAAACTTGTGCTTGTTTTATAGATTTGCATAAGATCTTTATCAATGAAAGCATTTACAAGTGGCAAGTCATTTTTGCTGATAAATTCATTAAGCTCATTTTCATCTATAATGCCCTTGCTGAGTTGCTGCTCGATAGAATTTTCAACCGAAGAAATATCTTTTGTAGCTTCATTGTATTTATCTACAAGCACTTTAAATGCATTATTCATAACTGTGTTGATTTTCATAAGCTCCTCATCGCTTGAATTTTCCCAAGGTGTGCCATACTTCCAACTAAAATCATCTTGTATGGCTTTTTTATCGCTACTTTGTTCTGCGGTTTTAGCATTTTGCCTTTGTGCTAAAATGTTTGAATTTAATGGTGCTATGTTTGTAGAAGTTATCATTGAACAATCCTTTTAATTTATGGTAACCATTTGGTATTTGATGGTATTTTGCCGTAACGAAGCATATACTCCATTTCGCCTTTATGTGCCTTAGATAGCTCTTTCACTATGGTATTGTTATTTAAAAGGGCACTACTGGTGATATTATAAGTGTGTCCCTTAGTATTATCATAAATTGCTACGCCATAATTAAAGTATAAGAAGCGTCCATTTCTACTATAAGCTATATTTTTTTTGACAGTGTAGGCTAAAGAGTAAAGCACTGGGTCCCCAACAACTTGCATATACTCTTGAAGTCTTTTTTGATTTTGCCAATAAGGTGTTTGAGTATTCTTAAACATATAGCAATCAGTGATTCCTAAACCACAAAGGCTACTTTTTGATGAAACATAGTTTCCGTCTGCATCGTATTTTATTTCTGTGCCTTTTCGTCCAGTGAAAGTGAAACCAGCATCACTAGCGTTAATAGTTGTATAAGCTACAACAGCAAGCTCGTAACCACTTATAAGCTTATAGGCTGTTAAATACCCACCCACAACCTAACTTGTTTCATCAAGTGTAAGTTTTTTAACCCCAGCCAAGTTATCACTTAAAACACCATTTGTAAGTTTAACAAGAAAATCATCAGCCAAAGAAAAACTTGAGAATAAAGCACTTAAAAGTGCAACTTTAAAGAATGTTTTTGACATAATCTGCTCCTTTAAATTTAATCTTGTGAATTTAGCACTAAGTTCTAGCACGAAATTTATTCAAAGATATTTAAAAGCTTAAAGATTAAAAATATAAAAAACCTTTCAATTGAATATTTTACTATTCTAAATCGATAAGTTATTTTAAAACTTTAGAATTTTTATGCCTTTATATCAACTCCATTTAATATATTTGTTCTCATCAAATTGAGTAAGGTATTATTTATATTATTGTTTGTGTTACTAAAATTTTTATCATTTTTGATAGAATTAAAAAGTATAGACAGCATATCTAAATCTTGTTGGTTTTTAAGCAGGTCTTTGAATTTAAAATATCCTGTATCTTTGTAAATGTCATTTTTGCTTGTAGCTTGTATGGGGGTGAAGGTTTGTTTGCTTGTGTTTTCTTCGATGTTTGTTTGCTTAGTATTTGTTTGAGTTTTAGCTTGTAGCTTAACTTCTCTATTTTCATTGATTATTTTTTCTTCTGCTTCCCACCGTTTTTTTAGGTTCAAATATCTATCCTTAAACTCCTCTAGTGATAAATTTGAGTTCATTAGCTCATCATATTCTTTTCTTATTTCATCGCCCTCAAAACCAAATTTCTTAAAACCACTATCAAAACCGACAAGCTCTCTAAGTGCTTCAACTTCGGCTTTGCTCATAGTTGTATCCTCGCCTAAAATTTTACCAAGCATATTGATTTCTCCAACTACAAGAGATAAATTTTTAGAAATAAAAGCTACTAAAGCTCCGCCCTTATCAATGCTCTCATCAAAATTTGTATATCTTTGAGCCATATTTTTGTCAAAATATGAGGCTAAAAAATCCTTTTCATCAAAAATCACCGCACTATCTATGCTTTTAAGCTTATCATTTTCATCATAATTTAGCCTTGAAAAAAGATTTCCATTTGCGATTTTACCTTGCTTGATATACTCAGTATATTCTTGTAAATCATAAGTTTTACTTACTTTTAAGTTTTTTGTGTCATAATCAAAAGCCACAGGCAAATCAGCAAAACTTTCTTTTGAAAAAGTTTCATTCAAATTTGGTTCTTTGACAAGCTGAGAAAACAATGTATAAGCATTTTTGATAGTTTGAGCTATATCAATGCTTGAGTAAGAACCCAAACCCTGATGAGTCATCAAAGAGTTTAATTCTTTAAAGTATTGTGAATGTATTTTGTAATCCTTTGGAATACCAGCTTTTTCATTAAAATCACTTGTGAAAAAGCCCTCATTATCTACGCCGTAACCTAGAATTTCATTTACAGCTTCGCTTTTGTCTTTAACGAGCATACTACTAGTGTTTGAATTAGAAGTAAAAATGTTTCCTGCTGTGCTATCTTTTGTATAACTTGTATAGCTTATGAAATTTGTATTTAAAGAATTTACAATCAAACTTTGCTCCTATTAAAAAAATATTACCTCAAGCTACCTATTCTAGGGACATATCCACCCAACTCGTCTTCCATATGCTTTTTATAATTTCTGCTTATTTCTCTAATAACCATATTGTTATTTAGCATACCGCTATTATTGATTTTATAGATATTGCCTGAACGCATATCAAGAACGCCCATACCAAAGGTAAAATACGCAAATCGTCCGTTCCTACTATAAGATGTATGTCTTTTTACTATATATGTAGCAAGATGATAAGGGTCATTGCTTATATTTCTCCATTCAACAAGCCTCCTTGAGCTTGGACGAGGACAAGAGGTCAAATTTATTTCACATAATCCACCCCTTGCTAATTCATTTTGGACACTATAAAATGCCACCGCATACATTTCATCAGGTGCATTCCATTTGCTCCCATTGTCAAATAGGCGAACATAATACCCACCAACAACTTGACTTGCCTCCTCCTCACTAAGCACCTTAACCCCAGCCAAGTTATCACTTAAAGCACCATTTGTAAGTTTAGCAAGAAAATCATCAGCCAAAGATAGGCTTGAGAGTAAGGCACTAAGAAATGCAATTTTAAAGAATGTTTTTGACATAATTTGTTTCTTTAAAATTAATTTTGTGAATTTAACACTAAGTTCTAGCACGAAATTTATTCAAAATATCTTTAAAAGCTTAAAGATAAACAATACAAAAAACCTTTAAACTAAACATTCTACTATTTTCAATCGACAAATTATTTTAAAAGCTTAGAATTTTTATGCCTTTATATCAAGCCTTGAATTGCTAAAAAGCTCTTTAAGCATTTTGGCATTTTCTTGTAGTTGCTTTTGGATAAAGGTAAAAAAGTCCTCATCATCATTTTTCACCACGCTAAATTTATTCATAAAATTACTTAATCTTTCGTTAAATTCATCTAAACTGCTAGCATTCATTAATCCTATATAATCGCCCCAGCCCTTAAGTGGGATAGAAAAATTAAGTGCTGATTGTAGCCGGACACTTTCATTTTCGCTTGTGTTGTCAAGTCCTTGAATTTTACCCCAAATAGTTGCCTCACCCTCAATAAGTGGCTTTTGCGTGGTAAAGGCGTTGTTACTTAAAAAGCCGATTAAAAGTCCTCCTTTTGTGATAGAGCCGTCTTTGTTTGTATATTTATCGCTTGTGGTGTCAAACGAGTAGTTCATTTCTTGCCCTTTGGTGATATTGCTGTGTAAAATGTCTGGGTTAAATGGTGTAGGCGAGGGCTTGTCGTTTTCACTATTTTTAGAGACATTATAAAAGCTAGGAAAGAGTTGTCCGCCATTTGCTTTAAAATTCCCAGAAGCGACTAATTCACTCATTTCACCAAAGGAAAACACTCGTGTAATCTGCCCTATGCTG
>NZ_QHLI01000101.1 GCF_006864425.1 Campylobacter troglodytis
GGACTATCTCAATAGCATTGAGGATTTAAAAAGTTAAATTTGGCTCAATTAAACTTAAACCAAAGGGTTTTTAAGTGAAGTCCTATGAAAAACAAAGATCCGTTCCCAAATTTCTCAGATATAATTTAAGGAATTACGAAGCATTTTTACTTAGCCTTGCAACTAATCCCTTTACAAGAATTGATTTAGAGGCTAAAAAATAGCTAATCTTTGTAAATTTCCTCATCAAAGCTTGTTTAAGATTTTCAAAGAAATTCGCATTTTAACCCTTAAAGAATGCGAGAAACTTTCTAAAATGAGTACTGAGATTGAAGTTTATGAAAGTTATTTTTTACAATGCTAGGATAGTAACTGCAAGCATAAGGGGGAAAAAGAGTAAATGAAAAGCGTGGACATTAGGCTAGAAAAAACATCTGTGTTTTTACTTCGTTACGCCTCTTGTAACTGTAAGCAAAAGGTTTGCTAAAACGCAATCGCAGGAGTTTATACACAGATCGTCAACACTGCCCTACCAAAGAGCTATTGCCTATTATAAAGAACTTTGCGTAGCTTAAAGAAGGTGAAATTTACAGCGATAAGCTTAAAGCCTACGGTGGCTTGATGGATTTTTTGCTTCGTTACTCCTCTTGCAACTTTGCAAGAAAGAACAAATCATTGCCGAGTAAAACATAGCAAAAACGAGTTTGCAAAGGGACGAAATCATATCAACAACATATAGAATTTCTTGTTTCGTTTTACCCACTCGCAACTGCAAGCAAAAGGCTATGTAAAGATTAGCTTAGGTCAGTTTCACAGCAAAGGAATTTTTCTACCTTACATTT
Organism: Campylobacter troglodytis; assembly: GCF_006864425.1. Lineage (GTDB taxonomy): Bacteria > Campylobacterota > Campylobacteria > Campylobacterales > Campylobacteraceae > Campylobacter_D > Campylobacter_D troglodytis. The sequence goes on from NZ_QHLI01000101.1 coordinate 822, forward strand.
GAAAGAGAGTGAATTTAGATATAATGTCAAGGTTAAAAACGAAAATTTGTATAAAATTTTGTTAAAATTGATTAGGAAAAATCCTAGGTCATTTTAGCTAAGAGTATTAATCACATAAGAAAAAATCCTAAAAGCCAATCAGCACTCATCTTTTTGCAATCTTACTGACGATTAATGGCGAAGAGGTCGGCGACATCGGTGATTTTAATATAAAGCATCTTGTATTTAAATTAATCAAGCTTAATTACAAAACGCCCTAAGCTTAAAATTCACAAAAAGCCCTTTGAAAAAGCCCTTATAAAGATGATCGCCCTACTCTACTATATAAAGTGCCTTTGATTTAGAAAGATCATTTGGATTTGTTCCTAAGACGCCCTGAGGGACGGCAACCTTTAATTTTTCCTCAAAAAGTTCTTTGAAAAAATCAGGAAGCTTACCGTCCTCACCGTAAAAATTCATAGGATTTGCCTTGAATATCCTCTTGCCGTCTTTATCCAAATAAGCCTCCCAGACAAGTTCTGTGCAATAGATCTTAGAATTATTTGGCAAAAAATTCCAATCATACCCCCACCCTAAATAAGTCTTTGCCCTCTTTATGATAGCATTCATATCAAGTTTTGTCCTATCTTTTAGCCTCATTACTTGCATTTTTCTGTCTTTGTTATATGCTAAAAACTCCTTTAAGCTGGTGCGAACCACTCCGCCTTTATCAGCACTTGCTTCTATTATGAAAACCCCTTCTTGATCTTTCTCCACTATGGCTGTGTGAGTAAAATTTGCCTCATCTTTTTTCGTAGCAGATGAGATAGCCTCGCTAAATGCTGAATTTTCAGCACCTACAAAGATTAGATCCCCATTTTCTAAGTCTATCATCTTAAACTCCCCAAATGCTAAATTTAAAAATGTAAGCACAATTAGGCTTTTTTTAAACAAAGCACTCTGTTTTATGCATAAAAACTGCTTCATTTTTCATCCTTTAAAATTCATAAAAAGTTTGAAAGCTTAACAAGTTTAGATTAATTTGCAAAGAAAATGTGAATTTTATAAAAATTTTTTGCAAAAGCTTGATGAGAAAGGAAAGCATTTTACCAGTTTGCCCCCCTACTTTGCTTAGCTCGAAATTACAAACTTTTAGCCTTATCTTAAAAGAACTTTTAGGCTAAATGAGGCTTAACATAGTTTTGGCTTTTAAGCATAAGGCCCTAAGTAAGCTACTAAGCTTTAAATTTGCTAAGTGTAAATTAAGCCACAAGGGCTTTTAAAAAGCCTTCATTTAATGATAAAAAAGCCTTGAATTTAAAAATTTTAAACCGTCTCACAAAATGCACAAAACCATCAAAGCCTAAGTTTTTCAAGGCAAGTTTGATCGCAAATTTTTGAAAAGTTTAAATTCAAGCGTAACTACAAACAAAGCCTTAAATTCAAAACGAGCTTTTTAAAACAAGCCTTTTAAAATTTTAAATTCAAAGCCTTTAAATTCAAGCAAAAATCCTTCAAGATCTTAAAAAGCAAAAGGCTTTTAAAGACTTTAAAGCTACACTTTTCAAAGCCTTTAAATTCAAGCACAGCTAAAAACAAAGCTTAAATTCAAGCACCCTACTCTAAGTCGCCTATTTCGCTTTCATTATGATGTATAAATCTTTCATCATTTTGCAAGGTATCTATAAAGCGACCTATCCTTTCCCATCTAATATTATAATCCTCATCCCAGGAAAAATAAGTAAACCAAGGAGAACCAACTATAAATCTATAAGGCACAGAGCCAAAATACCTACTATCCTTTGAATGATCTCTATTATCCCCCATCATAAAATACTCATTCTCAGGCACCTTATAATAATAAGCATTGCCCCCGCTTAGACTAAGCTCACCAAAACCACGCAAGATAATAGGCTGCATAGCAAAGTCATTTAGCATTAAATGCGTAAGATAGGCTTCCTCCATATTTACCCTCTCGTCATTATGTATGCCCTTTTGGCTGTAAGGCTCTTTTACAAAGATCCTATCCTCTATAAGCACTATCTTGTCCTCATAATGCTCTTTCATATACTCATCCCCCTCGCTCATACGAACGAACAAGACCTCTTTTATCATTATCACCTCGTCTCCTCCTTTGGCAACGCATCTTTTAACATAATGCGTTTGTGGATGCTGGGGATATCTAAATACCACTATGTCGCCTCTTTTTGGTCCCTCGCTACTGATTAAATGCCCGTTTTTGTTAAAATCAGGAAGCACAGGAAGTTCTAGCCAGGGTATGTGAGGGGTTGGGATACCGTAGCTAAATTTCTTAACAAACAAAAAATCCCCCACCAACAAGGTATTTTTCATAGATCCGCTTGGAATGGTAAAGGCTTGTATAAAAAAGAAGACCACTAATAAGACTATGATTATAGTCCCAGTCCAAGACTCACTGAAAGCGTGAAGTTTTTTAAGCTTTTGCATATTTATCCTTTGAATTTTAGCTTTTTTAAATGCTACTTTGCCTCTTTAATCCTTATTTAAAAAGACAAAGAGGCTAAAAATTCACAGCTTTTTGTGAATTCTTTGCTTTTAAACTGCGATCTTTTTTGCAACAAGGTCCCTCTTTACTTTACAACATTTCTTGCAACAAGGACACTCTTTGCTTTTAAAAGGGGATATTTTTTTACAATAACAACCTTCTTTGTTTATGAATTGCGGCATTTTTGCCAACAATGCCATTTCTTGCAACAATGCCCTTCTTTGCTTTTAGAGCCTTTGTTTCAAATCAGCACTTTTTAAAGCCTCTTAAACAAGCCTCATTAAAATTTTTAAGGCTTTTACAGATCAAATTAAAATCAAGCCTTCATTTTAAAAGATTAAGATAAATGTAAATTTAATGCCAAAGTACAGCCAAGATATTAAGCACATTTAAAAATTAAAGCCTAAAATTCAAGCTAAATTCACAAGTTTAAAATTCAAAAATACACCAAAAACAGTGGTTTTTAAATTTAAACAAGTTTGATTTATTTGTCATATTGAATGTAGAAACCCAGCGGATTGCTATGCGGTAGCCGAAGCAAAAAAATCTCTTGTCATTTTGAACATAAGCGAAATATCTCTATTCTTGTCATATTGAGGCGAAGCCGAAATATCTCTATTCTTGTCATATTGAGGCGAAGCCGAAATATCTCTTGTAATAATATCTCTAAAATTTATTTGAACTTATTCGCTTTCTTTGAAAGCTCACAATGCCAAGGTTATGAGATTATTCGTTTGTCTTGCGACAAACTCCAAATGACAACATAAAATTCACAAATTTCACAAAATAATATTGGCTCAAGACAACTTAAGCTCAAATAAAGGAGTTTTAAGTTATGATTACAGCGATGAAAAATAAGTATATCAATCGTTTCAAAATTTCAGAGGCTAAATTTAGAGAAATTGTAAAGTATTTTTTTACTTCGTTAC
>NZ_QHLI01000102.1 GCF_006864425.1 Campylobacter troglodytis
TTCACTAAAATTTGTTTCACTGTCTATGCTTGATATGGTGTTTTTAGCTATCATCCTTAATACCCAGACCCTGCACCAATCATTTGGCAGTATATCCCAAATAAGCACTAGATAATTATCTCTCCATATGGGGTTTGTTAGGTTAGATTTATTTGTGTTATAATAGTTTTCTTGCGCCTTGTAATGCATTTCTTTAATTTTGTAGATATATTCATCACAAGCAAATTCGCTTAAATTGTTAGGACATTTTAGCGTTGGTAAAGTGATTTTGTGAGAAAAAAGCTGTGCTATTACTTTACCATCTTTTGAATCTGGCTTATCTAATAAATCTACAAAAAAATCATTTTGTGTATGTACTATGGAAAGGGCAGAAGTGGGCAATAGTTTTTGAACCAAAGATATTGGAATGGTTTTTGTGCGATTAGTATAATCCACAAAATTTAATTGTATATGCTGTGGCAATATTGTATAGTGCCTTATAAGTCCTAAACAAATATTATAACCTCCCAAAAATTCATCATAATTTTGAAACCAAGATTTGCTAGAATCATCTATGTTTTCCACACCAAAATACCACTCAAACTCCACCTCCATAGGCACAAGCACCGAGCCAAAACGCATATCAAAAAATCGCTTTTGTTGATTCTCGCTAAAACCTGCTTTTGATAGAATCTCTTTGACAAAGTCGTAGTTTATGTCATAGTTTGCTTTCCAATTAACATATTTTTTATCCAATCTTTCATCGCCAAAATCATTTGAAAATGGCTTTCTAACAAATTCCTTTGCATACAAATAAGCATAATTTACAAAGGGATTTTCCTCTGGAAAAAATATTAAATCAATGTTTTTGTTATATTTCACATCAAAGCTCCAAGAGATACGAAGCTTGCCTTTGAAATTCAAGGTGTCGGTTACGGGCGGATATATTGAGCGAATCTTAATATCTTTACTGCAAAAATATTCTTCTAACTCTTTGTCAGTTAGATTTGCATATTTGGGAATACTAAATCTATACATTATAAATAATCTAGCTTCTGTTGAATCCTCAAGTCTTTTTGCTGAAAAAATTAAATGTTCGCGCCTTGTATAGCTATCTTGCCAATCTATTTTCATTGATAACTACCCCTATAAGATTGCATATACTTATGCGAAGCATTCCTTTAGATTTATATATGTCGCCAATTAAACCATCTTTATATGATTCTTGCATATAAGATTCCACAAAATATTCATTTAGATTTGTTGTCATTTTATATCCTTTGTAATTGTGTGCTTATATAAACAATATTATCTGTTTATTTGTCCTATCCACCTGATAACCTTTCCTTCATCATCTACTTCAACTTCTAAATCTTTGTATTTGTTGTAAAATTTAGGTGCTAGCACTTCTTTGAAGTATTTTGTGCCTTTGGGGGTTCTACAAACCCAAAAATGATACATATTCCAAAACTTTGGAGTATCCCAGTTAGAATATTGATAATCTTCATTGCTCATATCCTTGTATCTTTCTTTAAGATCTATCATATCATACAAGTAAGCTGCTGTATAAAAATAATTATCCCTAAAATGTATCCAAGCTTGATATTTATCATCCCTTACCCTTGAAAGATGGTTTTCTTCTGTGTCATTTTTGTTGCAAAGTCCAAATTCTATATATCCAGCTAAAAAAAGCTGTCCTACTGTGTTTATGTATTCGCTTGCATAACTAGGTTTTATATCATTTTCTAAAAGATCCTCTTCTGGGTAATTGAAAAATAAGCTATCAACCTCAGTAGAACCATCATCTTCTCCAAACGGTCCTATGGCTAAGTCTAGCACTCTTATAGCAAAATATTCCAATACATCTGTTTTTGCAAGTTTTGGAATTTGCGAAAAAAGCTTGAAGTTAAAATCTACATTTCCTTCTCTTTCTAACTTGTGCCTAAGATCATAAAAATCATCGTGAAAAATTCCACTGTCTTTATCTTTTAATACCCTACCAATCACCATCCTCTTTCTCCTTATTGTGAATTTTAATTTGTTCATCTTTCTTTTTGTCTATGTTTCTTAATTTATTTTTATCCACTTCTATTGTTGAGCCTCCGCTTTTTGATTTTTTTCTTAATTTTACAACAGTGCCATCCTTTAATCTTGCCCTCTTTATCATATATTCTCCTTGTTCATCAAGCACATCAGCCAAAAATATTGCCTCTTTTATGAGATCTTCCCATATTTCTTTGATTTGCTTGTTATCCTTTGCTAGATAAGCACCACCCTTATCCTTTGGTAATTTATATTTATTTTCTATTAAGGATATAAGATCATTCCTATTTAAAATTCTTGTCTTGCCCCCAAACCCCCTACCAAAAGCTCTTTTAAAAGAAAAAAGCTCAAAGGGAGAAAGCAAGGGGATTATTTCTCCACTAGCATTTTTTTTCCACTCTTTATATCCAAAATCTATCTCAATAAATTCTTCACTGCCATCTTGTGCTTCGATTCGTATCACATTAGGCGAAATGTTCTGTTTTGTTTCTTTGGTTCGTGTTGGTTTGTTAAAATTATTTTTAATCCTTGCTTCGATATTCTCTACTACTTCACTCGTGCTTATTTTATCTCTACCCTTTGATTTAGCTAAATAAGAGTTAATAAAACCTTTTTGCTCTATAGCTTTTGCAAGTGTATCTTTTTTTGAATGATTTTCATCTGCCTTTAATATATTATCAGCCCAAAGATTAGGAATATTTTTATCTTTTACCCTTTCTTTTCCAATAATAAGGCAACCTTTTGAATTTCTAGGTGAAATGCTAGATTTATATCCCTCGTGTATCAAAATAGCTCTATCATAGGAAACAAAATCATTATGCAACCTAATTACTCTTTGCCTTAAGTTGCTACTATGCCATTTTGCCTCATACCTTCCTTCTGGAATTCGCAAATTGATTCCGCTTTTAATGCAATCAGGTCCCGGTCTATCAAGTATGTAGGCAAAATTGTTTTTATCATTTGGCAATGAAAATGGGTTAAATATTTCATATTCCTTTGTGTCTTGTGTTGTGAGTTTTTCTATAAACTTACCATTTGAATCTACCCTTTTGCCATCGATAAATATGTTCATTCTAGCAAGTGTAGATTCGGTAGTTTGTTTGAACCTCTCTATTAAAATTAAAATGCGTTTTTGGTATTTCACATTAAGGGGGATGTTTATAGATTCTTTTGATTTGATATGCGAAAGTAATGTTTGGATAAAGTCATCATAGCTATATCCTAAATTGATGTTTTTATTACTATTGTCTTTTTCTGCTACTTTAAACTGATGATTATCGATTTGCGCTACTTCTAGCGTGTTTTTATCATCTTTCTTTGTAATTTTTAAGTTAAAAAAATCTTCTGATAAATATGAGGCTAAATCTGATGCTTTAGTGCTTGAAGCAAACATATATGTAGCTTTATCTAGTGGAATTGTAACGAAATATGATTCATTATTTTTAATTTCAGGTAAAAAATCTTGTGTATTGTTTAGGTCATCATAATAGAAACTTTTATTTTTATCTGTTTGTGAAAAATAAATACTTGCTCTATTTTTGGGCTTTATCTCTGCATTATTTATCTTATTTTCTATTGCCATTCCACTTCTAGCATTCCACTCCCCTAATATTCTTTCATTTTCTAAAAACTGTAAAGTTTGTCCGTCAAATTCTAATCTAAATCTTGTTTGAACAATTTTTAGTTCTATGGAAGTTACGCGGTCTTGTTTGACTATCCTCTCATTTTCTCTTGTGCTGTTATTTATTTGATATGATTCACTGTAAATGTTAGACGCTGGGCTATTTACATAAGCAAAAAATGTAACTGTTTTACCCACCAAGCTTTCTAGCCTTGTATCTTCTTTAAAAAGCTCTTTGACTGTGAATTTAAGGCTTTGTCCTCTTTGTTTAAGCTTAACAAAGCCCTTATCATCTTTTGTAAGTGTTGAATTTAAGCTTATCTTATCATAGCTTGAAAGCTTAAAAGCCCATTTAATCTTTTGTGCTTCGTTGTCATTAATATCTTTGATTGTTTTAATAACATTACCCTGCTCTTCTTTATAATCTCTTTTTTGTTGTGTATTACTATCTATAACTTTATCTTTTTCAACTCTTATTTTCTGCTCCTCATAAACAAAGGCTTTAAGCATTATTTCTTGCTCTGTATCTATGGTGTAAATCTCATTTTGTGAATTTGACAAGCTAT
>NZ_QHLI01000103.1 GCF_006864425.1 Campylobacter troglodytis
GATGCGTTTGCAAGAGAAAAATAATATAAACGATGAGTATTACAGCATTATAAGCACTTTTGTAGCATTAAGCGATGATAAGGCAATTACGCTTTATGACTTTGTTTATGATTTAATCCCAAATTCAATCAAACGCGAGTTTTTAAAAGATGAAGCATCTATGAGGGCTTACTTGCCACTTAGAGGGGAAAAATTCACATACACAGAGAATAATTTCAAGGACAAAATAGAACTACACACAAATATTTACAGCATACACAAACCCTTTAATGAAAAAAACATCAAAAAAGAATGGCACACTATAAATGCACTAAATTTAAAAGACTATGAGTTAAATTCAAAAGAACTTATAATACCTAAGGCAAAGCAAGATAGGCTAGGCATAGGGTATGACGAGCTTTGGGAGCTTGTGAGTGTAGGTGAGGGGGATTTGGAGTATTTTAAATTTTGGACCTTTAAGGATGAGCTAGCACCTGAATTAACAGAATATGAACTTGATGAGGATGGAGTAAAATCACCCTTAGGAGAATGGAATAAATATGTCTTAGATGAACAAAAAATGGCTTCTTGGGAGGATATGTTTGATTTTTTGACAGCTTATTATCCTTATGCTGATAGTTATTTAAACTTATATAGTGGGGAGGTGTGGGATAGAGGCTCTGTCTTTGTGTCAAGTAGTGAGATTCAAAAAATTGCTGCTACACAGTATTATCAAGCAAGGACGGTGATCTTGCAGAATAATTTTTCTACAAACAAAGCCTTATTTGAAGAGGCAAGAAAACAAATAAAAAAAGATCCAAATACAAATTTTTATCCAACTAGTAGGTATGCTTGTGCTGTTTATTGCAAGTATGTGGCAGAGTTTAATTTAGATATTTATCTAGCCTACCGTTTCAATCAAGCCTTGGCACTAGCCTTTGTAAATGCTTATGATGATGATAAAATCAAGGAAGATAGATGAAATTTACAGAACTTAGCTTTGATGAGTATAAAAAGATAAGAAAGCTGCTTTTAATGGGTAGCGAGGAAAATAAAGATGAGGTTTATAGAGACAGCAAGGGAGTAGCTACCATAGGCATAGGCATCAACATACAAAGAGACTTTGCTATATGGAGAAAATTTTTATTGTATTATTTCTTTGGAGCTATCCCAACTTATGATAACTTTCCCTTTCTTCCCTTTGATCATAAGGATGAACATCAGCTCATTAAAATAATTGTTTCTCATTTAAAGGATAGAGAAAATTTTACAGCCAAAGAACAGCATAAAGAATATAAAAAAGGCTCTCTTAAATTTAAATCAAAGGATTTTTAAGCTAAGCCCTATGAAAAACAAAGATCCGTTTCCGAATTTCGCAGATATAATTTAGCGAAATTTTTAGATATTTTTTACTTCGTTAAGCCTCTCGTAACTTTTGGAGAATTGATTTAGAAGCGAAAAAAATTGCTGAACTTTGTCAAATTTCACAACAAAGTTTGTGCAAAATTTTCAAAGAAATTCGCATTTTGATATCCAAAGAATGCGAGAAGCTTTCTAAAATGAGCGGTGAGATAGAAGTTGATTAGAGTTATTTGTTACAATGCTTTGCTCGTAACTTTGCAAGAAGGAGCAAAGGCATATTATAGGGTAAAGCATAGAGAAAACGAGTTTGCAAAGGGACACAACCACATAAACAAAATTGTGAATTTTTGGGGATTTGCGAAATTTAGACTTGCTAAATTTAGAGGTATAAAAAGAGAAAATTTTGTCCTTCACTTAAAAGAAACGCAATTAATACAAAAAATTTAAGGCAATATTCTCATCAAAATTTATTAAAATGGCTTAGGAAAACTCCTAGCTCATTTTAGCTAAAAGTATCAATCGCCTTTATTTTTATAAAGCCTAATAATGTGATTATTATCTCGTTTTATTGTTTTTCTTTTCTAAATAAAAAATTATTCATAGCACCCTTCCACAAAAAATTTGATTTACAAACGCCTTAAAAGTTTTCAATCACTAGCTACACCAAACAAACTCTCTATCTCTGATGAATCATCAAGAACTTTTGCTTTTTTAGCTTTGCTTTTTAATATGTTAATTTTATCTATTTTCCATTGCGGTAAATCACAATTTATGGGTAATAACTCACAAAATCTATAAAAATGATCAGCCAAATTACCATAAAAATACTGCTGTGTTATCCATTTTTCCAACTCATAAGAAATATAAATATATCCTTGCTTTGCATTCCAAATTTTAGCGATTCTAACCAATCTTCTTAAGGTTTGATTATTTGTCAACGCCTCATCTAAATCGTCAGGATTTGTTGATATCCAATTTTGATATGAGTTTTGTTTGTTAGGAATTTTATAATTTCCAAAAATACTAATGGTTGGCACCAATTCAAATTTGATATGATTTAACTCCAAAACTATTGCTGGATGGCTTTGGTAAATTTCTGATCGAGAATAGCTAGATTGGGCAAAATTGTTGAGATAGTCTAAATAAGTTTGTGGCTTTTTCATCTCACTTGTGTAGGTAAACCATAAGAATCTTTACATTTTTTCCCAAATACAACCATAATATCAATATCTGAATCATCATCAAATTCCCTTGATATAATCGTCCCTCTCTTATAAGAGCCAAAAATAAAGTATTTGTCAATACAGTTCCTGCCATTATCATTTTTATCGTTATCATAGTTTTTTAATCTTTGAAAAATAGTATTTATGGATTTTTGTATCCCATCTTTCTCATCATCCCTTATAATAGCTCTTTTGGCTAACTTTTCCAAGTAATTATTTACGCTCATTTTTTGTCTCCTTATCGACTTTATATTCGTGCGTTTTGTAAGTTTCAATTAACCTTTTTGCATTTTTGTATGCTTTTTGGCTTATAGGCAAAGAGTTTTTATTGAGCAAATCTCTTTTTTCGACAAAACACTTCAAACTTTGCATTTGAGCCTCTAATGTAAGTTTATGGCGCTCAATATCCACAAAATAATTTACTTGATTTCTTAATGCCAAATAATCATTGCCACTATTTTGATGAGAAATATATTTGCCACTAGTATCTAAAAAAACCAAAATCATGGTAATTAAACCAGATAAACAGCCTATACTACCAACTAATAAGCTATCAAAATCAGTAAATGCAAAGGCTATAGATACGCAAACAGAAATAATGGAGCATATCATAAGCCCATAATTCCAATATCTCTACTATTTTGCATCCTCAAAATGTCCTTTTGCTGAATATATAGCATCTTCTTTTATCCTACCTAGTTCTTTTTGAAAGCTATCTAAGATTTCTTTTTCCATATACAAAAACTGCCTTTCAATTTAAAAATTTTTTAAATCCTCTTACACTTCTTTAAATTTAAATTAACGCTTATTTCAAATTAACTTTAAAACTTCTTTTGCATTTTTAAAGCTTTGAGTAATTTAAAGTGAAATTGAAGCCTTTGAATTTTTTCAACTCAAAAGTCTGTCAACTTTTTAACTTCAAGCTTAACTTTAAATTCAAGCCTTGCTGAATTTAAAGCTTTCAAAGTTTTTTTCAACTTAGAGATGCAGTATTTAAAAAGGATTAGCAAGGGATTAACTAAGCTTAAACCAAGCCTAACATTCAAGATTTAAAGTTGTTTAAGTTTAAATTCAAGTTTAAATTTAGATTCAAGTCTGAGGTTTAAGTTTTTCAAGCTTAAATTCAAGCTCAAGCCTTAAATTTTAGCTGAATTTAAGCCTTTAAGTCCTAAATTCAAAACACAAATTCAAGGCTATTATAAAGCTCTTGCAAGGCTTAAATTCAAAGTTGAAACTAACTTACAAAGCATAAAGTTCAAGGCTAAAGCTATTTAAAACACAAATTCAAAGCTCTTACAAAGCGTAATTTCAAGCTCAAGCTCTAATTTTGGCTGAATTTAAGCCTTTAAGTCCTAAATTCAAAGCACAAATTCAAAGCCAAGCTTAAATCCTAGCCTCTCTCCAATCATCGCTCCCACTTGTGCCAGCAGCTGTGTGCTCCCAAATGACCTTTCTGTAATTCATAGAAACCCTGAAAAGCTCTGTTTTGTCGTTATTGCTTTTATCTTGG
>NZ_QHLI01000104.1 GCF_006864425.1 Campylobacter troglodytis
GAATCTATTTCTTGCTTTTGTGCTTCTGCTTTTTCCTTTTTTATCTGCATTATGGATTTATAAAGGGCTTTACGCGAAGTTAAATAAGAGTTGCTTAAAAATTTTTTGTTTGCAACAAATGAGAGGTAGAAAGATGAGTGATAATTGTAAAAACTCATTAACTCATCATCGCTAAACATTGCGTTGTTGTGTTTATTTACTTCGATAATATTATCACATTGATATAAGGCATTTAACAAAGCTATATTAGAATCTTTTGTGATAGATTCTATGTCATTTTGCGTTAAAAATTTATGAATAATATTCATCTTGTTTGTCCTATTTGCCGCAACTGTTCTCTAAGAATTTGCATATCTTTTAAAGTTTCATCATTAGGAGAATTATCGATTATAAACATTTGTGCTGTATAGCCATTGATTAGTATTTTGTGCCTTGCATTGTTTTGTATGTTTGTTATTGTTCTATGACAATGGGCGGCGTTAAAATATTCTCTTTCTTGTGGTGTTAGAGATATTGAAAAAGTAAGGTCTATTTTTTTAATATAGTCTATTATTAAAGCACTTGTATCGTTGATTAGTTGTTCGGCTTTTTGGCTTATCCACCACGATATGCCTATGCCTATGGTAAGCACTGTTATTCCAAATATTATTGCTCCAACGATACTCATACCAGCTATTGCCAATGCTATAAATGCAATAATTGAAGCCCTTATAGAACTTGCTACACCAACTTCAAAAATCTTACTTTTAATAAAAGACTCTCCAATCCTAAGCGATACTTTTAGCCCATCGCTTGTTTTTTCATATTCGATAACTGCGTCAATAGCAGTAAGTTGATTGCTAAATCTGCTAATGATAAGTTTGAATGGTTTTATGGCAGAATCTAGTTTTGGTAATTTCTGTTTCATTACACTTAACCCACTATTTATATTATCTACATAAGTATTTAGATCTTGTATTTTTTGTTGATAATTGCTGTTATTTTTGGTATTTTCTCGTAGTTTTTTTATACCGGCTTCAAATTTTTCTTGCCTTATTTCTTTAAACATTCTTATAGCAATGGCATCAACATCTGTCTGCATTAACGCATTTTCAATATTTTTTAATTCTTGTGAATTAATTTCATTATTTGGCTTTTCTAATACTTGTATTTTTTCACTCATTTGCATTCCTTTAGCTTACTTCTTATTTCATCTAAGTTTCTATCATACAATTGCTTAAGTAAATCTTTTTGTTTTTGGATAGATTCTTGCACCATTTGAGATATTGTTGCCTTTTGGTTTTTATCTAAATGGTAAGTACCATCTAGCCTACTATTAGCAGAGTCGTTAAACCATTTTAATAGATTTTCCAATCCATCTAATCTAGCCATTGTCTCATTTGCAATTGGTTTATCGATATCGCAAGTGTGATGATATATATCAAACATATATAGCTTAATAAATGCAATATAAGAAGCAATCATCATACTGTCATAAAATATAGTTCTATCTATTGAATTTTTATTTATTTGTTTTGTCTCTAATATTTTCTGCCCTAAAAAATCAAACATATCATCATAGTAAGCTTTGCGCTCATTATCAAGCAAAATAAAGAATGTCTGATTGATATTTAAGTTACCCTCTTTGAGAAAAATATCATTATTCAACTTAATTTTTATAAATAATGCTTGTTGTGCCTGTGTCAAAAACTCTACTTCATTATTATTATAACCTATATATAGTGTTGTAGGGAATCTTGTCAAAAAATCTACATTTTCAATAATCTTTTTTGTGTCAATTAAATTTTGTTTAATTATGGCATTTATTTTGGTTCTGCCATAAGATTGCTTTGTGAGATTTTGGATTGATTTTTGTTCATTTTGTGCCTCATTTTCATACCATTCTACAAATGGTGTAAGTTCGCTTTTTGCTTTGCCTATTGCGTCTTTTAGCTCATTTTGTGTCTGCAAATACCACGAACCAAGCAAAACAACAATCGCAACAAAAAATGCTATCAAACCACCATAAAAACTAACTCTTTTAATATAGCTACCATTAAAATTTTTTATCATTTATGCTACCTAGATTCTAAAAATGTTTGGCTCACACCACAAATAAATGCTTGGTGCATTAGAAGTATAAACTTCTTTAATAATACTAGAATCTTTATCGGTTGCAAAAGATAGTGCAAAAAGTTGTGCTAATGTCCCACCTAGTGAATGTCCTGTGAGGATTAGCTTTGTACGAGAATTAATAGGTGAGATAAAGTTAGATTGTGTAGGTGGCTTATTAGAATCTTTTAATAATGTTTGATTTATATATGGTTTATATTTGGAATCCTTACTTTGATTGTAGATTTTTTTCCATAGCATATATTCTAAAGATTGCTCATCTTTTGGTTTAGATTCACTATCGACATAAAAGGAAATCTCGCCTTTACATTGCGCATAAAATAAAAGCATATCGTTATATTGCAATAATGGTATCCTATTAGCGATCAAATCAATATTTGCCATCTTAAAATCTATCCAATATTCATCTATGCCACGAATGGCTAGTGTAAAATCTTTGGATTGTTTGTGTTGAAAGAGTGTAGCACTAAAGCCTGAATCTGTGTTAGGTTGATGAATAAGTAAGTCATATTTTTCAAAGAATTGTTTTGCTTGCAATTCACCAAATTCGCCGTTGAGCTTCTTTTTGTCAATAAAACGATATTCTTTTCCGATATGTTCTTTTTCTCCAGCCATTTGTCCGTTGTAATTTGAACTTATAATTTCATTTAGGGTAATAGTGGTATTATTTTCTTTCAATACATATCCATCTAAATCAAAATAAAAATAACTTGCTTGTGCTAGTTCTGCATAGTCTAGCAAATCACAAAGTTTATTTTTCATTTAATCCCCCATAAAAGTTTTATATATAAAAAATAATGTTCTTCTGTAAAAACCATCGAATCCAAAATAATAAATAGAGTTAATAATATATCCTAACGGATAATATAAAAGCAATACACAAAACATTATTAAATATTTCTTATTTCTTTTTATCACAAGACAAAATAGACTATAAATCAACAATGGCACAAGATCTAGTCCAAGTATTACCAAAAATTCCTGAACTATATCTGGACTATAAACCATAGCATGTGCGATAATCCAAACAAACGCCCAAAAAGCAATCCAGCAAGCATAAAGTATTATCAATAGTATCATTACACCTATTTTACCTCAAATATAAATTCTTTTGTGAATTTATTTTGAAACAGTGTCGCAGAAAATCCACTGGCTGTGTTTGCTTGATGAAATTTTATAAGATACCGTTTTGCAAAATTTTGAGCTTGTAATTCTCCAAATTCGCCATTTAATTGTGGATAAAAAACAATAGAATCATCATAAATAAAATAGTCTTTAAAGACATACGAAAGAGCTTTGAGATAGTGTAGTGTTTCTATACTATTTTCATCCTTAAAAAATCTATCTTTGCCTATTTTGAAACTTTTAGATTCTTGTTCTTTTATATAAACAAGATTAAAGTAACTTGCCTGTGCCAGTTCTGCGTAATCCCTTAAATCATCAATGTTATTTTTCATGTTTATTTCCTCCAAAAATTACTCTATACAATCACTAAGTATAAGATAAGAGCTAAAGGATAATATAAAGCAAATATTAAAAAATTTCTTAAATACTTTCTTTCTCTTTTTATCCCCCAATTCCATAGATTATAAACCCACAGTGGTGCTATGCCTATGCCAACAAATTTCAAAAACTCACCTAATATATCAGGACTATGTGCAATGGCTAAAAACACAAACCACCAAAATATCCAAAAAGCAAGCCAACAAAGATAAAGTATTTGGCTCAAGATACTTTAATTTTATACAATATCATTTTAAAGTATGGAGAGTAAAATGAAAAATAAATATATGATTCGCTTCCGAATTGTCTCAAAAGAAATTTAGGGAAATTTTGAAGTATTTCTGCCTTGATTTAGAGGAGAAAAAATCGCAGAAATTTGCAAAATAACTCGTGCTTGTGC
>NZ_QHLI01000105.1 GCF_006864425.1 Campylobacter troglodytis
TAAAAAGACACCTGTGTTTTTACTTCGTGATACTCGTCTTGTAACTGCAAGCAAAAGGCTTGTTAAAACACAACGGCTTGTCTATACGCTCAAGCACTTACTCTGCCAAAGAGTTGCTACCTATCATAAAGGACTTTTCATAGCTTAAAGAAAGTGAAATTTACAGCGATGGACTAAAATTCTATGATGGTTTGGTGGATTTTTTGCTTCGTTTCGTCTTGCAACTGCGTAGTAGAAGGAGCAAAGTTACAGGGTAAAACACTCTAAAAATGAGTTTGCAAACGGACGAAATCATATCAACAAAATTGTGAATTTCTGAGGACCTTACAAAGGCTAGATTAAGTCAGTTTCACGGCAAAGGAATTTTTCTACCTTCATTTGAAGGAAACTGAATTTAGATCTAATGTCAAGGTTAAAAACGAAACTTTTTATAAAATTTTGTTAAAATGGCTTAGGAAAAATCCTAGGTCATTTTAGCTAAAAGTATCAATCGCCAATTTTTAATAAGGCTTGCTAGACACATTTACACAGTATTTAAATTCACAGCTTTAATTAAATTTAGCCTCATTTATTTCATAGCTTAGAAGATCTAAAATCAAAATGCAAGAATTTACACAAAAAAATAATTTTAAGTTTATAAGATAAATTAAATTTTACACTCAAAAGAAACAGTTTATAAATGGATACAAAAATATAAAAAGAGCTAAATTTTTTCTAGCATTTTAGCCTAAATTTTTAAAGAAAATTTAAAAACAACTTAGCCTTAAAGCTTTTTATATATGAAATTTAAAGGCTTTTAAAGAAAATTTTAAAAGTTATAAAAAGAAACAAAAATTTTTTAATATTAAATTTTTTTGCATAAAATGTATATTTTGCTTCAAAAATTCTTAGCTAAATTTCTTAAATATTGATAAAATAAAATAACTTAAAAAATTCTTAATACAAATTTATTTGTCAAAATTTAAGCTTTTTGTTTAAAATTGTGTATAATTTGATACCAAAATTTATTTAAAGGAGCCTAAATGCGAGTTTATAACGATGTTACAGAGCTTATCGGCAAGACAGCTCTTGTTGCCCTAAAGGGCTTTGGTGAAAATTTATATGGAAAGTGTGAATTTTTAAATCCAAGCCATTCTATTAAAGATAGAGCAGGCTATGCTATGATAAAGGATGCCTTAGATAGTGGTAAGATCAACAAAGACACCACTTTAATTGAATGCACCAGCGGAAATATGGGCATATCCTTGGCTATGGTAGCTGCTACTTTGGGACTTAAAATAATCTTTACCATGCCTGAATCCATGAGCATTGAGAGGAGAAAGATCATGCTCTTGTATGGTGCAAGGCTTGAATTAACCCCAGCTAGCGAAGGTATGAAGGGTGCTTATGATAGGGCTTTGGCTTTGCAAAAGGAGATAGCAAATTCCTTTATACCCTCACAGTTTGAAAATCTTGCTAATAAAAATACCCACCGTGAAAATACAGCCATTGAGATCCTAGATGACTTAGATGGTAAGATAGATATTTTTGTAGCAGGCTTTGGCACAAGTGGCACCATAAGCGGTGTTGGCGAGGTTTTAAAAGAAAGGCTAGGCTCGAAGGTAAAGATAGTAGCCGTAGAACCAGCCGCCTCTCCTCTTCTTAGTGAGGGCAAGGCAGGAGGGCATAAAATTCAAGGCATAGGTGCGAATTTCATCCCCAAGCTCTTAAATAAAACTGTTATAGATGAGATTAGAACAGTTAGTAATGAGGATGCCATAAGCACAGCAAGGCAACTAGCCCTTAAAAACGGCTTAATGGTAGGCATTTCAAGCGGTGCAAATGTCTTTGTATCAAGCCTCATAGCAAAGGAAAATCCAGGCAAGATCATAGTTACTATGCTAAATGACACGGCTGAGAGGTATTTATCAACCGATCTTTTTGCTGGAATTTAGCCGAAGTCTTTGTTCTTTTGAGCTATCTAAATTCACAAGGGTGCTAAAATCCTAGTAAGAAAACTTGCTAGGATTTTGGATAAAATTAGTTAAATTTCACAAAGTTTCTTATCAATTTGAAGAAATTGCAATGAGAGCGTTTGTTTAGCGTTCTTTGCAAGACTTTAAAGCTCTTAGTATTTTAAAATTACAAGCTTAAATCATTGAAAGCTTTAAAATTATTTAGTTTAAACTAAGCATCTTAAAGCCTTTTCATAAAAATCATTTAACTTTATATTGCACATTCAAAGATTAAAAATATTAGACTTAATTAAAGTCTTTAAATTCACAAGCTTAAGCCCGGCTTTCTTTGCTTAAATTACAAAATTTAAGCTTTTGGATCAATTAAACTTAATAGAATTTTCTCTTATCAACTTTAATATATTTTGATAAAAATTTTGTCTTACAATTTTTATCTCAACTCTATTTCTTTATAAATGAAACACAAAATTTTTTGGCTCAAGATACTTTAATAGGATTTTTTCTTATCAACTTTAATAAAATTTGATAAAGATTTCGTTCTAAATTTTTTCGTCTTAACTCTGTTTCTTTTAAGTGAAGGGCAAAATTTTCTCTTTTGTGCTTTTAAATTTAGCAAGTGTCAACTTTGCAAAGCCCCAAAAATTTTCTATTTCGTTAATGTGGTTTCGTCCATTTGCAAACTCATTTTTGCTATGTTTTACTCGGCAATGATTTGCATCTTCTTGCAAAGTTGCAAGACAAAACGAAGCAAAAAATCCACCAAGCCATCATAAGCTTTGAAGCTATCACTATAAATTTCACACTCGTTAAGTTCTGCAAAGTCCTAGGCAACACTCTTTGGCAGAGCAATGCTTAACGACCCGTGTATAAACACAGCCGTTGAGTTTTAACATTCATTCTCGCAAAGGGACAAGACGAGTAACACGAAGTAAAAACACAGGCGTTTTCTTGTCAGCCCCATGCCCACGCTTGCCACGAACACGCTTTGCACCTTCTGCTTACAGTTGCGAGCCGTAAGGCGAAGTAAAAAATAACTCTCATCAACTTCAATCTCACCGCTGAGATTTTTTCACACTCTTTGGCTATCAAAATGCGAATTTTACGCAAAATTCTATTCACACAAACACGATAAATTTTGCAAATTTCAGCGATTTTTTTGCCTTTAAATCAAGGCTTCTTGCAAAGTTGCAAGACGAGTAGCACGAAGCAAAAAAAATACTTCGTAATTCCTTCAATTTCTTTTGAGACAATTTGGGAATGAAACATATATTTATTTTTCATCTAACTCTTTATACTTTAAAATGATCTTGTATCAAATTAAAGTATCTTGAGCCAAATTTTATTTATTTATCCATTAAATTCAGTAAGTAGAAAGTTTGCATAAACCGTTTGACTACGCAGTTGCAAGTGTAGCAAAAATGATTCTTATCAACTTCAAACTTTTTATTAAAGCAACTTAGTCTTTCTTGTTTTCTAAAAAAAGCTCGTTTTGTTGATTTTTCACACTAAGCAAATGATCAAAATGCAAAATTTCAGCGAACTTATATTTATGTAAGGACGAATTATTTTGCAAAGTTCAAAGATTTTTATGGCTTTAATATATAATTTTCTTGCAAGGCTGCGAGTGCAAGAAAGTAAAAAAATCCTTCAAAATTTCCCTTAAATTTGGCGAAATTCTAAAATGAAACATATGCTTGTTTTTCACCTTGTAAATCATAACTTGAAACTCCTTTGCTAGAGTTCAAGCTGTCTTGTGCCTTTTCATTTAACTATTCATACTTTAAAATGATCTTAGAACAAATTAAAATATCTTGAGTCTTATAAAAAAGCTAAGTTTTCTAAAAATTCAAGCTAAAACACAAAAATCTTGCTAAAATTTAAAACTTGAATTTAACAAATAACAATGTCAAAAATTTAAAAAGCTAAGAGACTAAAATGCC
>NZ_QHLI01000106.1 GCF_006864425.1 Campylobacter troglodytis
CGTTTTTTTGCCTCTAAATCAAGGCAGAAATACTTCAAAATTCCTTAAATTTCTTTTGAGACAATTCTGGAATGAATCATATATTTATTTTTCATTTTGCTCTCCATACTTTAAAATGATATTGTATCAATTTAAAGTATCTTGAGCCAAAATAATTTTAAAAACGGACGAGAGCTTTATGAAAGCTTATTAGCTCGCAGAAACGAAAATTTAAGCGAATTTCAAAGGGCGGTAGATTTTTTCGTGCTAAACCGCATCACCTTTTCGGGAGTGGTTGATAGTGGGGGATACTCGCAAAAGGCTTATGAGAGCCGTTTTACGCAAAGTAGCATTGATAGGCTTAAAAATATGGATAAAATTTTAAAAACTTTTACATTTAGCAACGAAGGCTATGAAAATTTGCTACAAAGGGAGGGACAAGGGGTTTTTATCTTTTTAGACCCTCCATATTTTAAAGCCACTAAATCAAGGCTTTATGGTAAAAGAGGCGATTTACACACTAGCTTTAATCACGAAAAATTGTGCGAAAATCTGAAAAATACAAAACATCATTTCTTGCTTACCTATGATGATAGCGAGTTTATAAGAGAACTTTACAAGGATTTTTACATAAAAGAATTTAGCGTTCAATATGGAATGAATAATTTTAAGCAAACAAGGGCTGAAAAGGGGCAAGAACTGCTTATAAGTAACCGTGAATTTGTCAAAAAAGATACATTGTTTAGTGCATAAAGGCTAAAATTTATCTAAGCTTGATTTAAAATTTACTCAATTTTAAGGCTTAAAGATCTTTTAAAATTGCGTGAATTTTTTGGGATGTGGGTGTGAATTTTTTAATAGAGTGTCATTGCGAGATTTTACGAGCAAAGTGAGTAAAACCGTGGCAATCCATAACTTGCAAGATCTTAGTGTTTGAAAAGTGTGTAAAGTGTGTAAAGTGTGTAAAGTGTGTAAAGTGTGTAAAGTGTGTAAAGTGTGTAAAGTGTGTAAAGTGTGTAAAGTGTGTAAAGTGTGTAAAGTGTGAATTTCTTGGGATTTGCGTTTTTTGGTGTGAATTTTTTGGATTGCCACGCGGTTTTTTACAAAAACCGCTCGCAATGACGGATATTTGTTATTCTGAGCCTTTTTGTAAAAAAGGCTCGCTCCACAATCAAAAGGAGGTTTTTATTGTAGGATATGGGGCTTTTGCCTTTGTGGGTTGTTTTAAACTTAAGTGAATTTCTTGGAGCTTTTACAAAAAAATTCACAAAAGACTGTGAATTTTTGAGCTTTGTGTTTTTGTTTGTGAATTTTTATATAAACTTGTTTTTTTGAAACCTTTAAAACTGTGTTTTGATATTTTTTGTGAGATCTTTTTGAAGTTTTAACTTTAAATTTTATATAAAAGAAGGTTAAATAATATAAAGCAAAAATACTCACAAATTTTAATCACACGCTAAACTTGCTTTATTCTTTGCTTTTTATATTTAGACCGTGAATTTAGGCTACAAAAATAAAGTTTTTTGACAAAACCTAGCTTCTTTAAACAAAGGATCTTTTTTAGAAAAAGAGCTTTTTGGCTTAGCCTTGTAAGCTAATAAATTTTTTGGCAAAAAGTTAATTCTTGATTTTGCAAAACAAAGCTTATTTAGCAAAGCCTTTGTGCTAAAATTAACGGTTTTTAAAAAAAGCCTTTTTTGTAAGTTGCTTTTTTTTAAACTACAAAATTATGGCTGTGAATTTTTACATTTGTAGGCTATTTCTTAAACGAAGATTAGACTGTGAATTTTTGCAAGGGTTTTTAGGCAAAAATTGTCATTTTTATGCCTTTGTTAATCAAAGTTTAATAGAATTTTTAGCATTACAAATTCATTATATCGCTAAATTTTAATTATATCACAAAGGCGAATTTATCACACAGGAGCTTTAATGAAAAGCAGTTTGCATTTAAGTAAAAAGAAGGCTAAGTTAAACTTAACCGGATTTTATCTTATCAATAAAATTTTTTTCAACGCCCATTTTACGAGCCTTTTAAACACCAAAAAAGCCTTGTCCTTTAAGTACTCACTCAAAGCCTTTAACCCCCCCCCCCCCACAAATGAAGTATAAAATCTTTCTTTTAAAAACTTGTTGTCTTAGTTTATTGTGCCTAAATTCAGCCCTTGGGGCTAATATCTACTCACTTCCTAGCACCCTAAATTTAAACGCACAGCAACAAAGAAACGACACAGCCATCGGCACAAAGGGCAACGGCACTATGTGGTATTTTTATGACGGAAAGGGTGCTAATTTTACCCTTAATGGCGGTGTGGGTTCAAAATACACACTTTCGTCAAATAACCAAGCCACAATGTTTTCTGTCGATAACTTAACCTTGGGTGCAAACGCAAATTTGGAATTAAATCAATTTCACACCCTAGCCGTAAATACAGCCCTAAGTTTGGGTGCAAACTCTACTTTTGGCACGACAAATAGCGGAACTATTATGGGTGCTGGTGGCACGGAGTATGGGGGCGATTCAAAGCTTCGCTTTGAAAAAAATTCACGCCTTGTTATAGGCAACTCTGCTAGTGCTAGTTTTTCTCGCATACTCTTTTTTATCCACAAGGGCGACATTAGCTTGGGGGCGAATTCAAGGCTAGATATGCCACTTGTTTTAAGGGCTGTTCGCTTTGAAAAATCCTTTACAAACAACGGCGGCACAGCGACTTTTGGCTCGGCACAATACTTGTCGCAATTTCCTGTTAGGGTTTATAATGTCGGCAACTATTCAGTGGCAACTTTTACGCAAAATAGCGGTGCGACAACGATATATGGGGATTTTTACAACGGCGGCGATGTTAGGGAGGCTGATAATGCAGTAGATACCATAGGTAGCGTAGCTGGTGGTTTTAATGTCTATGACACGGCGTATAGTGGCGGTGGGGATTTGGTGCTAAACGGCGGGACTATGCACATTACGGGCAAGCTCGTCTCCGCTAAAAACAGCTTTGGCACCGTGTATAATCCAAATGTCAAAATCTACGGAGCAACTCTCATAGTGGGTGGGGGTTTGCAAAACAAAGAAGGCTCGACAATCACCTTTGGCTTGAGAAATGGTGTTATGGGAAAGCTTCAAGGGGATTTAAACAATGACAAGGGACTTGTAAATGTCGATATACAAGGCATTAGCACTGCTGCAAATTATCAAATCATAACAGGTGCTATCACAGGGCTTACAAATGTAAGCTTTATCAACAACCCCAACCCATCCTTT
Source organism: Campylobacter troglodytis (assembly GCF_006864425.1). Lineage (GTDB taxonomy): Bacteria > Campylobacterota > Campylobacteria > Campylobacterales > Campylobacteraceae > Campylobacter_D > Campylobacter_D troglodytis. The sequence goes on from NZ_QHLI01000106.1 coordinate 3,236, forward strand.
CTAACAGCCACTTACAGCAACGGCTCTGTCAGCATAGCACAAGCAGGCTCAGCCCAACCAAGCCCAACTCCTACACCTTCTCCTACTCCTAGCCCCACGCCTTCGCCCACCCCCACCCCTACTCCGACACCTACACCTAACCCAAATCCTTCGCCAAGCCCTTCGCCCACTCCAAGCCCAAATCCTACTCCTTCTCCAACTCCAGCCCCTAGCCCCGCACCAGCTCCAACAGATCCAACTCCATCTCCAACACCCACACCAAGCCCTAGCTCTCCAAGCAAATTCGATGAGTATAAAGAGAGCTTAAGCTCAAACAACAAGGGCATTTTAGGCTCATTATCTGCTAAATTTGGAGGGGATTTTCCTCTTTTAACAAGGCTTGCAAATATCGAACTTGCCATAGCTGAGACCGATAAGGCCATACAAGAAGTAGTGCTTGAAAGCCCAAAGGGTATGATAAATGCTTTCAAGGGAGATACTTTGCTTGCTCCACTTAGTAAAACAGGCTTTGAGGCAAGGTATTTTGCAGCTAGTAATTT
>NZ_QHLI01000107.1 GCF_006864425.1 Campylobacter troglodytis
AATAGGGTTAAAGGCATTAAGGCTGTTATCAAGGGGGTTTAAGGCCTTAAGATTGCTATCGAGGGGGTTTAGGCCATTAGGATTGTTATAAAGGGGGTTTAAGCCATTAAGACTGTTATAAAGGGGGTTAGCCTTGGCTGTTGAGTTAGAATTCAAGCCTTCAAAGCCTAAAAACTCAGCTTGCATACTCTCATAAAAGCCCTCGCATTCGCATACAAGAAGCTCTTCTAGCCCCTCTTTTATGTAGGCTTTTGTGATGATAAAGGAGTGTTTTGAGGTGATTAGGGATGAGTGAGCTGCTTTCATTTTTATCCTTTTAGCTTTGTGCTGTTTGAATTTTGTTTTGATTTTGTTTTAACTTTGCTTGAATTTATTTGTCTTACTTGTTTGCTTTAAATTTGCTTTGTTTAACTCTATTTAAAATTCTTTGCCTTGAATTTATCTTGTTTAAAAACATTTAAAAGCCTTTTAAAGTCTTTTAAAAAATTTTTTAAAGACTATAAATTATACCCTAAATTCATTTGAATTTGAAGGTTTAATTTAAAGAACTTTAAGACTTGAAAGGCTTTTGAATTTCAAGAGTAGGCTTTAAGGTGAATTTAAAAAAAGTGAAAGAGTTTGAAAGCTTGAAAGAAATTAAAAAGAAAGTTAAGGATTTAAGAATAGTTGAATTTGAGTTGACAATGTTTGAAAAAAGCTTAAAGGCTTAAATTTAGCGTAAATTTAAATTAATAAAAGTTCTTTGAGGGGCTTATTTTGAATTTAAAGCTCTTTTAAACATTTTTTAAAGCCCTTACAAGAGCTTTAAAAAAGCCTTCAACTTAAATTTCAAGGCTTTTAAAAAAGGCTTTATTAGTTTATTTAGCTAAATTTAATGGCTAAAAAAGACAATTTTATCTTTCGCTTAAAAGAAACAGAATTAAGACGAAAAATTTAGGATACAACCCTCATCAAAATTTATTAAAATTTAAGAGAAAATTCTGTTAAGTTTCATTCAGCCATGGCAAAAAGATCTAAAAATTCGTGGATACTTCGCTTGGTATGACAAACTGTGCCTTATTTTGTAATACTTCGGCTTTGCCTAAGTATGACAAGAATTTTGTCATTTTTAGTCTAGCGACCAAGCAACTTACAAGACATAGCCCGAGCAAAAATCCCTTCAGCTCTGAGATACTTCGCATTCTATCAGTATGACAAAACACAAGTTGAGATACTTCGGCTTTGCCTAAGTGTGACAAATAACCGTCATTATAAGTGCTTTTTGAAAAAGCTGCGTAGTGGCTGTGAAGTAGTGATTTTTACCTAGCAAAATGTGTCAGCACACAGCACGAAGTAAAAGGCTCCGCGTAATTTAAGCAAAACAGCTAAGAAGTTCAAACAAAACTCAAAAGTCCCATAAATTCAAGCAAACCCCGCAAAGCTCACTAAAAGTCACTATAAATTCAAGGCTTAGTTAAATTCTCACTAAGCCTTTCAGGCTTGTTTTGCAAAATTAAACTTTGTTTTATTATCTTGCAGATATTTACAAGGTGTTCAAGCTCGTCCTTGCTTAAAGTTTTATTTACTCGGTATTTTAGCCACTGTTTTAGCACCTGATAGCCACCCACGGTGTAGCCCCACACATTCTCATCAATGTCCGCAATTTGCAAGTGCTTATTTAAGATGATTTTACCATTTACAAATCTTGCCTTTTCACTTAGCTTTTCAAGCACAAAGCTCGGATTTGCCTTGTTTGCTTCTTGGCTAAATTCAAGCTTTATGCTTTCATCTTTTGGGATGTTTTTAAGCAAATGCAAGTCTATGAGCCTTTGTCCGAGTTTTTCAAAGCTTTCAAATTCCTTTTCGCTTACTTCAAAATTCACGCGTGGAAAGCCGATTTTAAGGTATTCTAAAAAGTTTTTGCGGTAAGTGGGGTTGTATAAGTTTGCGTAGATAAAGGCTAGGATTTGCTCAGATGTCTTATCTTTATAGCAGCTTGCTTTTTTCTTTAAACTCGCTAAATTCAGAGGTGAAATTTGGGATTTTTTCGATTTTGCTTACCTCACCTTCTTTATCGCCCATTATTTCATCATAACGATAAAGGGGGGATATGTAGGTTTCAGAGCCTGTTTTTGCACCGCCTAATGCTCTATCAGCAAGGGTATTTATAATCAAACCATAATCAAAATGTGAATTTAAGCAGGTTTTTGGAAAGCATAATCCTAAATTTTCGCCCTTTACGAAGTGTTGCATTGTTTCATAGCACGAACGCCTTAAAAATCCCTTTGTTTTACCACTTGTAAATGTGTAGCGAGTGTCAAAAGGGCGGTAGGCAATTTGTGTGATTGTTATATTGAAAGTTTCTTGTTCGCCTTGTAAAGCACCTTGCAAAGTGGCATTATAAGCCCCCTCCCTTGCGGAGGGGGTTTGGGGGTGGGTAAATTTTGCGTTAGCAAAATTATCATTTTGCAAACCTTGTGAATTTTCATTTAAATTCAATGAATTTTGTGAATTTTTTTGTGAATTTTGGGTTTTTTCACCCACCCCCCAAACCCCCCTCCGCAAGGGAGGGGGGCTTTTTAAGGTGCTGATAACCTCAGCTTTTGCTCTTTCAATCTGCCAATCTCGTGAATCGTGAATGTTATATTTACTCGCAAGGGCAGTTTTATCTAGTATCGCAAAATCTTGCAAAACGCCTTGCATTTGCTTCTTTGTGAATTGAATTGTCGTTTCATCTCTTTTTGTTTGAATTCCACTACTAAAATTCTCAAAAATCGCCTTGCTTTCTCCCATAGCCTTATTTGCAGCCAAAGCCCAAAAGTTCTCATACTCAGCATTTTCAAAGCTTTTGGGAACAAACCAAAAATAAGGCTCATCAAGTGTGAGTTCTTGCCATTTTACTGAATTTAAGCCATTTTGGGCTATGTCGTTTAAAAGGGCGAATTTGTCCTTTCGTTTTAAGGCAGCACTATCCTTTGTGGAGTGGTAAAGGACTTTGGCTAGGTTGAAAGGCTTTTGCGAAGTGGCATTAAATGAAGCCCCCTCCCTTGCGGAGGGGGTTTGGGGGTGGGTAAATTTTGCGTTAGCAAAATTATCATTTTGCAAACCTTGTGAATTTTCATTTAAATTCAATGAATTTTGTGAATTTTTTTGTGAATTTTGGGTTTTTTCACCCACCCCCCAAACCCCCCTCCGCAAGGGAGGGGGGCTTTTTAAGGTGCTGATAACCTCAGCTTTTGCTCTTTCAATCTGCCAATCTCGTGAATCGTGAATGTTATATTTACTCGCAAGGGCAGTTTTATCTAGTATCGCAAAATCTTGCAAAACGCCTTGCATTTGCTTCTTTGTGAATTGAATTGTCGTTTCATCTCTTTTTGTTTGAATTCCACTACTAAAATTCTCAAAAATCGCCTTGCTTTCTCCCATAGCCTTATTTGCAGCCAAAGCCCAAAAGTCCTCATACTCAGCATTTTCAAAGCTTTTGGGAACAAACCAAAAATAAGGCTCATCATGTGTGAGTTCTTGCCATTTTACTGAATTTAAGCCATTTTGGGCTATGTCGTTTAAAAGGGCGAATTTGTCCTTTCGTTTTAAGGCAGCACTATCCTTTGTGGAGTGGTAAAGGACTTTGGCTAGGTTGAAAGGCTTTTGCGAAGTGGCATTAAATGAAGCCCCCTCCCTTGCGGAGGGGGTTTGGGGGTGGGTAAATT
>NZ_QHLI01000108.1 GCF_006864425.1 Campylobacter troglodytis
ATTCAAAGAAAGCAAGGCCTCTTTATACGCTTTAATAGAAGATGATACAGTCACTTGTCCTCACGGAGGCAAGGTCTTACTTAGATCAAATAAGGGCAAGCATTTTACCTCAAAGGGAGTGCCTTTGATCCTAGAATCTGATTATCTTGGCTCAAAAATAAAAGGCTGTGCTAATAATATAGCAGGGCTTAGCTATCCTTGCAGTGAAGTTATAAGCGTGAAAAATGCTTGTTCTACAAAAAAGCTTAATAATGAGCTTGTTATCTTGCAAGATTTAGTTAGCAACTCCCTTACAGACAAGGGCTTTGCCTTAAAATGTGTCTCTAAGCCAAATAACTTCATATTTGATCATAATTTTGTGAATTTAAAAGATAAAGCAGGGCTTAAAGATGATCTTTCTTCTTTATTTAATGCAAGATTGAGGCTTCATTATAAAGAACATAATTTGCAAAGAGATAATCTTCTTATTAAAAGATGCGAGCTTAACGGCAAAGAGTATTACATAGATACTTATTTTAAAAGCCTTGAATTTGATATAGAAAAAGACTCAAAAAAGATAGATGATATAAGGCTTTTACAAGATTTAAAGCAAGAATTTAAAAAAGACTTTCTTTTTAAGCAAGTAAATTTAAGGCTTGGAATTCATCTTATAAAACTTGTATTTATTGTCTGTGAAACTTTGCCTAAGATCTATCAAAAAGCCTATAAAAGCTATGAGGACTATGGCATAGGAGAGTTTAAGCAAATTCATTCTTATACAAAAGACTATAATGAAGAAGAAACAATTCATCATCTAAGAGTTTTCATCACTCCTTATAAGGCAAGTAAGATAAGATTTGAATTTGCTGTTGGGATGGATGATTGGCTAGATGATGAAAGAGTGTGTGAATTTAGGGTATTGACAAGCTATATTGAAGAAGAAGTATAGGCTATAAGCATAGAAGGCTTACTAAGTAAAAATGCCTACTAGGTTTCTAATAAACTAAGTAAAATTATATAAAACAGTTAAGCTTAATGCCTTGAAATGCTTATCAAGCATAGTTTCTTAAATTTTAAAGCCCTTTTATAAAATTGTAGATCTTGCTATAAGCTTGTCAAATTTATCCCTTTGAAAATATGACACTAGGCATAAGCAAAAGGATCTCTTTTGCTAAATAAACCAAGCTTTGACACAAAGGCTATGCTTTAAAATGCTTCATAAGCTAGCTTGTGTATTTACTTAAAAATTATTGCTACAAGGCTTAGTGGCTTAATTAAATTTTTCTTATAAAATGCCTACATAGCTATTTTAAAGCTAAAACATTGTAAAATTATCTAAGCTACTAATTTATCTAAGGCTAGAAAGATGAAGTTGTGAAAAAAAAAGTATTAAAATATTCATTCATACATAAAAAACAAGAACTAAAAAGCATCATAGCTCATTATACCTCAAACGCAAAGAAGATTTCCTTATACTGCTGCGATTTTAAGGCAAAAAATCTCAAAACCCTATCCTCAAATTCAGCCTTGTTTAATAATCCTCAAAATTTATCTCTTAATGAGTGGCTTTATGATCATTTATTTAAGCTTCAAAAAAACACAGACATACAAATTTATACCTACAATAATTTAGAAAGCATAAATGCTAATAAGCCACACAAAGAAAATGGCACAAACGAAACAAGTTATTATATGGATTATTTAGGCAGGATCTACGAAGAAGATCAAAACAATGAGACAAGAACTATAAAAATTTGCAACAAAAGCAATAATAATGCAAAAATTTTATTTGACTTTGTTAAAAGGCTTAATAAAAACCCACAAGAAAGCCTATCAGATGCAGTAGAAAGATTTTTAAAGGATAATCAAGGCAGGTTGCAACACACACTTGAAATTTGCATCAAGGGGCTTCAAAAAGATATGGAAGAAGAAATTAAAAACTTTGAAGAGCTTAATTTCTTACTAGATCAAAAAGCTTATAAGAAAAAGCTTGATGAATGTTTTAAGGCTCTCATCTTAGACATAAAAGCCATATGCGAAGAAGGCAACAAGCAAATGATTAAAGAGCTTGTCAGCTTCTTTTTTAGCATAGTTAATGTATTTGATCTAAAAAGCTTTTTTACTAAAAGTAATCTAGCCTTAATGGCTACTGATAGCATTTTTGAGGGTGCTAAAACTATGAAAAATATCTTAGAATGGGCTAATAACAAATACAGCTTCACCCTTTCTCACTCCATCATTAAGCTACTAATAGACGATATAGCACCTCTGATTTATCTTTTTCAAAACCGCATTTTAAATCATACCTTAATCATTGATAATAGGGTCTTTATAGAGCTTTCAGGTATGAATAGTGAGATCTATGAAAGCAAGGCCAATCTTAGTCAAGATCTAGCCTTGCTTGTAGAATTTAAAGAAGAAAGTTTTAATCATATAAAAAAGATAAATTTATATGGTATGCAAAATGAAGAAGTGCTTAGAATTTGCACCCAAGATCATCTAGCTAAGCTTTTAAACTCTCAAATAACAACAAGCGAGAATAGACTAGCCTACATAGAAACACCTTATTTTAACTCTAGCAAATTTGTAGAGTTAATTAAAGACAAAGAAGGGAAAAATTCAGCAGAACAAGGCTATAACTATCTCATTATCTGCAATGCTCCTTACAAACAAAATGCTGCCTTAAATCAAGCCTTGCTTGCTAAGCTAGCCAGCAAAGCACATTATAAGGACGAGAAAAAACAAGAGCTTAAAAGTGAAATTTTATATAAAAACCCAAAGGACTATGATGAGGGGGTTGATTATAGCAAATATAAACTTAGTATCAAAGATGAGCCAAACAAGGCTTTTGTGTTGTCATTAAGCCCCTTTGTATTTGTAAGCAAAAAAGCTTATAACACATATAAGGATACTAAAAATAAGCTTGATGAATTATCATCTAATATACAAGATGATAATTTTGAGTGTATTATGGAATATTTTGATTTTTTAAAACAAGCTAAGAGTGTAGAGCATGTGCTTAATTATGAGTTTATCAATGGCTTTTTTACAAAAACCCTTAACAAAAAAGAGTTTTTAAAAAAGGAAAAAGAGTTTTTTTTGCAAGGCTTAGAATGTTTAAGGGAATATATAAATGGCATTATAATGCATCAAAAAGCATATACAAGAATTGATTATGCCCTCAATCATTACGCACTTAATCAGCCTTATATGACAACAAAACAGACTAAAAATAAGTACTGTGCCTTGGAGGTTCTTTGCCTTTCTTTAACCTGGTATATCATTAAAAACTTTTATTCTTGCATAGATACAAATACACAAAAATGGTGGAAGCTAAATTTAGCTTATGAGTGCATAGAAATTGAAGGACAAAGCCTTAACTTACTTCCCATTAATTCTTACTTAGGAGAGGAAAATCCCCTTTGTTTTTCTAAACAGCACAAAAAAGAAAAATTAGCCGGCAAAGAAGAGGTCTTTTGCATAGAAGAATTTATAGCTACGCTTGAAGACACAAAAGATCAACAAGAGTATGAAAAAGCCTTTGAAGAGCTTTTGCAAGAATTTAATCAAGGCTTGAATTTTAAAGAAAATATCCAAGATG
>NZ_QHLI01000109.1 GCF_006864425.1 Campylobacter troglodytis
AAGCTCTATACTTGTCATTTTGACCGTAGCGAAAAATCTCTTTTAAATTACTAGATACTTCGCTTGTGCTTTGTTGGTTTAAATTCAAATGCTCGTTTAACTTTGCTTTGAATTTAATTGAAATTCAAAACCTTGCTACTTAAAAGCTAAAATTATAACACAAAATCTTTTTTTTTTTTTTTTGAAAAAATGGGGAAAAGTGGGAAAAAAGTTAAGCTAAGCTTGAAAGAGTTGAATTTAAGTTAGAAATTTAAGGCTTGCATTTAAAAACTTGAAGTCTTTAGTCTTTTTATTTTAAACTCTACAAAGCACCTTAAAACCAAATGCAACTTAAAAACAAGACCTTTAAATCTTTTAAATCAAGATCTTTCTTTGAGGATTTTTGCTAAGTTAAGCTGAATTTAAAAGGTTTAAATCTCACTAAAATTCAAAGCAAGGTTAAGCACTAAGGCCACACAAAGCAAAAAAGCTAGTAAGCCCAAAGAAATATTTATAAAATAAATTTTTGCAAGATGAATTCACACATATAATCTTTACAAATTACATTAAAACAAAAGGCGGTCTCATAGTAGCCTTACAGTTTGGTGTTATAAGACTTGCTAAAAAGCAAAGATTTGGCAAAAACTCTTGTAAGATTAAAAAATCCTTAAATTTTTAAGCTTCAAGCAAACTTATAAGCTAGAAATTGAACAGCTCATACAAAGCTAAAAAACAAGCTAGAAATTTCGCAAACCCACACAAAGCATCCAGCAAGCAAAGGCTTACTGGATAAATAAGTAGGGGCTCATAGAAGGCTCATAGAGGTTAATAATAGCTCATAAGAGGCTCAAATAGCATAATAGCTCATAAGAGGCTCATAAGGCTTATAAAAGCTATAAAACCACCACAAAGGCTTTAAGCTTAGGTTTTTAACAAGCATAAGCTTTAAGCTTAGGCTCTTAAACAAGCATAAGCTCTAAGCTAGGCTATTTAAAACAACCATAGGCTTTAAAGCTTAAGCCCTTATAAATCACCACAAAGGCTTTAAGCTAGGCTCTTATAAAACAACCACAGGCTTAATGAAGCCCTCTGGCTTTTTACGCATTAGTTCAAGGGCTTCTTCTACCTTGCCAAAGCCTTCTAGCTTGTGAGTGATTAAAGGCTTGACATTTAGTTTGCCTGTGGATAGCAAGGTGGCAAGCTTTTCCATTCTATAACGACCACCAGGAGTAAGTCCTCCTTTTATGTCCTTGTGTCCCATACCTACATCCCACGCTACTCTTGGCACTGTGATGTTTTCTCCTGTGCCTAGGTAATTTACATTTGACACCACGCCTCCGTTTTTAACGCAGCAGCAACACTGTCCTATGGTGCTTGTGTCTCCTCCTGCTATTAAGACCTTGTCAACGCCCTTGCCTTTGGTTATCTCGTTGATTTGCTCATGGAAGGGTCCCTTTTTGAAATTCACATAATGAGTAGCCCCATAATGCTTTTGAGCTATAGCCACACGAGAATCAACGCAATCAACAGCATAGATCTCACTAGCACCCATTAAATTCGCACCAGCGCAGCACATTAGCCCAACAGGTCCTAGTCCTATTACAGCTACTGTATCTCCTGGTCTAATATTGGCATTTTCAGCACAATGAATGCCTGTTGTAACCATATCGCAAAGCAAGGTAGCATCTGCTATATCTACATTATCAGGAAGGTGTGCTAGGTTTGCATCTGCGTGATTTACGTGAAACTGCTCTGCAAAGACCCCATCTTTGATATTAGAGAATTTCCAACCAGAAAGTGCGCCGTTGCAGTGCTGGGCATAGCCTCTTTGTGAATTTAAGGTGCCCCAATCAGGAGTGATAGCAGGTGCTACAACCTTATCTCCTGGCTTAAAGTCTGTTACTAGCTCACCTACCTTCAAAACCTCGGCTACGCATTCGTGTCCTAGGAACATATTGTGCCTCTCACCTATGCCTCCCTCATAAACAGTGTGAATGTCAGAAGTGCAAGTAGAAAGTGCCAGTGGGCGACATATCGCATCCAAAGGACCGCAAGGCGTGATAGAATCTTTTTCTATCCAACCAACTGAACCAATTTTTAACATTGCAAAACCCTTGATAGCCATAGCTAACTCCTTAATTTAGAATTTGTCAGCAAGTTTTGAGTTGCTTTTTAAGTTTAAGCCTTTTGCAAATGAGCCTTTGCAAATTTGCTTTTTGCAAATTTGATTAGAGCAAATGCCCTTGCTTGAAAGATAGATGCCCCTTGCTTTAAATGCGAAGATTTGTAGTTTAAGCCTGTGTGGTTTAAATCCTTTTGTGGCATTGCTTGAATTTAAACCCTTTGAGCTTAAATTCAAGCCCCAGTGCCTTTAAAATTCAAAGACGAAGCTTTTCAACCTTGCTTAAATTCAAAGCCTTTGCGGCTTAAATTCAAGGACAAGCCCTTGTGGACTTGCTTGAGCCTTTTGAGCTTTAAATTCAAACCTTTGAATTCTTGTTTGAATTTAAAGCCTTTTAAGCTTAAATTCAAGGGCAAACGCCTTTAAAATTCAAAGCCTTTGTAGCTTTAAAATCCAAAGACGAAACTTAAATTCTCGTGTGAATTCAAAGACAAGTATTTGCAACTTAAATTCAAAGACAAAGCCCTTTGCAAACTTACTTAAATTCAAGCCTTGTGTCAATGCTTGAAAGCCTTGAACTGAGCCTTTGAAACCTCGTGTGAATTCAAAACTCTTTGAGCTTTAAATTCAAAGACAAAGCCTTTCAGCCTTGCTTAAATTCAAGCCCTTGAATTTAGTGTGAATTCAAAGCCTAAATTCGCAAAACTTCAAGCCTCAACTTCAAAAAAATTCACAAGGCTTTAAGACAAGAGCCTTTAATTTAAGTCTTAGTTCAAATTAGACCAAGCTAAATTTAAGCAAAAGCCCTATACAACAAAGATCAACTTAAAGAACACGCAACAAAAATGTGACTTGTTTATATTAAACCCTTTTTTATCTTAATAAGTGCTTAAACTTAAACAATTTAGCACAAAATCAGCATAAATTCTAGGCATCATTTCAAATTTACTCAGTGTTTTGAGTGAATTTTTTGAAAATGGAGGTTTGTTTTAGGTAGATGGCACAAGGGGTTGTGTTTGAAAGATGGGGGATTTAAGAATAAGCTTGATTTAAGGGATGGTAATTATGTTTAAAGAAACTTGGTTTTAAATGTGAATTTGCTTGGTTTGTTTGAAGTGGGGGGGGGGGGGGTAGGGAGGCTAGGTTTGTAGAATAGGACTTATGTTTATGAGCTTTATTTTAAGAGAAAATTTTGTTTCAAAGGCAAAGTTGTTTAGCTTGTATTT
>NZ_QHLI01000110.1 GCF_006864425.1 Campylobacter troglodytis
CTCTGCTTGATCTTAAAACGAATAATACCAAAATTGAAACCAGGCTTGAAGCCTTGATAGAAAGAGGCGTTGATGAGGGGACAAGATGAGGGGTGAAAAAAAGATGAGATGGAAATGATGAGAGCTTGAAAAAGATGAGATGGCAAAAATGAGGGAAAAATGAGGGAAAAATGAGGGAAAAATGAGGACGAGTAGAAAAGATGAGTGGTGGAAAAAAATGATGATGAGGAAAAAAAGATGAGTAGAAAAGATGAGTAGAAAAGATGAGAGGTGGATCTTGTGCTGTGTGATTTTATGGGGCATAAAAAGCTAAGGCACAAGATACTTTAACAAGATATTTTCTTAATTTTTATTTTCCATAAAATGATCTTGTTTTAAATTCAAGCGTTTTGAGCCAAAGACCTTATATAAGAAAATTTGAAAAATAATATGCAAGAAATAAATGATTTAAAAGACTACTCTGAACTTTCGTTGGCAAGTTATTTCTACTTTGATTTACTCAAAGATTCTAAGGGCAATTCCAGAAAAATCTATGAGTTAGATTCTAAGGGCAATAAAATCAAAGATGAAAGTTATTCAAGAGGATATAAGGAACTAACACTTAACTTAGAACACATAGTAAGTAGCAAATATAGTGGACAAGAGGTTTTGATAAATTTAAAGCAAGATGATACTTGGCAATCTAAGTTATTGAATTTGCTTGATGAAGGATTTAACCTTGATACACTCAATGGCGAATTTGGAGAAATTGCAAGCACAAAATTTCTCTAAACGATACAAAATTAAATTCCATCAAGCAAACACAGCCAGTGGATTCTCTGCGACACTATTTTATGATACACAAGATGATAAATTTATAGTTGGGTTTAGAGGAAATAAAATTTTATCTTGTAATATAAGAAAAATTTCGTATAATGCCATAAATTTGTAGTGTTTATGGTGTATCAAATGAAAATTACTAATTTAGTATATCTATGCGTTTGTGCTGGAATGTTGCCATTTGCATTTGTATCACATGAGAAAAATAGTGTTATAGAATTTTTACTACTTATTACTATACCCTATATTTATTATTTTGTTTTATACAAGCCTTTGTTGAATTTTGAGTTAGCCATTCAAGAGAAAATTATCACAAAAAACGATTATAGCTATTTACTTAAAAACAACTTGTTTGTGTATTTGGTATCATTTGCTATCGTCATAATATATTTTTATATGCAAAATATCATAGTTTTTATGGTTGCCATTGTGCCTATCATTATTTTGTGGATAATTACCATAAAAAAGATGCTGTTTTATAAGATTTAATTCAAATAGAGCAATGTATGATAACTAATAAGCTAGTAATCAGCAAGTTAAAAGACTACTCAGAACTTGCGTGGGCGAGTTATTTTTATTTTGATTTACTAGAATATTCTAAGGGTAATCCTAGAAAAATTTATGAGTTAAATTCTGATGGAAAAAAGATTAAAGATGAAGAATCCCCTAGAGGATATAAGGAAATTCAGCTAAATTTAGAGCATATAGTAAGTAAAAAATATCAAGGACAAGAGGTTTTAGATAATTTCAAGCAAGGGGATGATCTTTTTAATGCAGTGAAAAATCAAGTAAAAGATGTTTTTAATAACGATAAAGTAAATGGCGAATTTGAAGAAATTCAAGCTAAGAATTTTGCAAAACGGTATGAGGTTAAAATTCATCAAAAGAATACATTGCACGGTTTCTCTGCAACCTTGTTTTATGATAGGAAAAACAACGAATATATTGTTGCTTTTAGAGGAACGGAGGGGCCAATGGATTATTTAACGGATTTTCTCTTTAGCATTACCTCCTTAAATATGCAAAACAATTCATTGTTAAATTTTTTAATAAATATACAATACAAACTGCTCTTAAACGCAAAACCCATTATCTTTGTAGGGCATTCACTCGGTGGCTATTTAGCACAAATTGCCTTGTTATATTGCGATGATAAACACAAGGATTTACTGGGGTTTTCCCCTAAAGAAGTTTATACCTTTAATTCACCTAGTATTTATGGCTGGAATTTTCCAAATACTATTATAAATCCAAATACTATGAAAATTTTGCGAGAAGTTTTTGATAAATTAAGCATTGATACTTCAATGAAACTAACACATATCTATAACAGCAGTGGCATAAAGCTCGTAGCCAACGCTCAGTATGGCTCACAAAATACCTTGCCTATATATACAAGCTTAAATTCACACTCTATCATAACCCTTACTCAAACCCTTTATTTTTACTCCTATCTCTTAGAATCAAATACCAATAACGAAGAGCTTAAAAACAAAAATTTAAGACAAATCATAGAATATTTAAATAAATTCAGCCAAGATCTTAAAACACATACTCAATTTTTTATGCCCCATAACATCAATGATAAAAACACCAAAAAACACTCCAATACAACTCATGCTTCATTTTTGCCTAGTTTTTTAACTCATCAAGCTGAGAACACAAGCCATCTTTTCTTGCTTTTTGCAACAATTAAGGATAAAATTCACAAAATAGAGCCTATAAAACAAGATGAACATTTTAAAACAAGTCAAGATGAGCTTATTGATATTATCATTACTCTAAATAAGGCTTGCTATCATATAAAAATACTTAACAAGGCTTTTTTTGCAAAGCTTAGAAAAGAAACAAGCTTCATAAATGAGGATAAAAATATAGCATATAAGGCTTGCATAGCTCAATATAATAATTTTATCATCATAGATAAAAACAAGCAGCCCATAGAAACAAGGGCTAATCTTCATTTATTTTATGGCTATAATTCTAGTATATATCAAGTTCTTAGCACCGTGTGGGAAGAGCTTTTTTTAGGTGCTTGTTGTAAGATAATACAAGGCTTATACTATAACGGTAAGGCAAAATTACGCATTCTTTAAGGGCATAGAGTATGAATTTTATAGTTTCAATGCACGAGGACAAAAAAAGTATTTATATCATAGTTTATAGCAATAATGTTTTTATAAACTGTGATGAGATTTATGAGGAGCTTTTTGCTTATTTTAAGGATGATAAAAAGTGCTTAAATCTAGCTGAGCTTAAAAGCTATACAGTTAGGCTTTTTTTGCATTCTACCCTCCTTAAAGGCTCAAAGCAAGTTCCTAGCTTCTCCACTCTCACGCAAAATACTTCAAATTCACCCCTCTTCTTTTCAGAAGTAGATAAAGAAGGCAATTTCAAGGCAAATTCCCCCTTTTATCATTTCATCCCAGCTGATGAAACACTTAACAA
>NZ_QHLI01000111.1 GCF_006864425.1 Campylobacter troglodytis
AATTATGGTAAATATGGAATTAATTTGGATTTATTGCATTCTGCAAATACACAGATATTTCTTTATTCAATTTTGCTAAATGGTGGCACAGAATCTACTCTGCTAAATAATGAATGCTTCTTTGGGAGCTTGAATTTAAATAAGAATTCAAGTTTTAATGCAATAAATTCAAATGAGAATTCAAATTTTAATGTTTTAAATTCAAGTGGTTTAAATTCAAGCAATAATTCAAATGCAAGAAATTTGAACAAGAATCCAAGTGCAAATGATTCGGATTCAAGCACAAGAGTTTCAAACAACAACTCAAATTCAAATGATTTAAATTCAAATTCAAGCAAGGCATATTCAAACAACGATTTAGATAAAACAAAGCCTATTTATTATTTAGAATATGATGAATCTGATAATGCTATACACATTCTATTTTATACTATTTGATATTTTAAAGTTTGTTCGGATATAATTTTAAGATTCGCGAAAGTAATGAAAACAAAAGGACATATTTTTGAAAATTCCCATTTATACACAAATCAAATCAAAGCTAGAATTGAAAGGACTAGATTCTACTACAAGCGGACAGATTGCGTGGTTGTATTTTAGTGGCATATTAAGTGTTATATGTGGATTTTTCATATGCTTGTATTGGGCATTAAGACTTAATTTAGCCGATTTTGTTAATGTGTTTGTTTTTATTATTTTCTTTTCAAGTATTTCGCTTTGGTCTATTCTTACATTTTTGCATAAAAAATTTCTGCTTTGGGGATTTTTGTTTGTTGTGTTTTATTTTGTTTCTATATTTGTAAAAGTTGCTAGTTTATGGATAATTGAATCGTTTATAATTATACTTTTTTAGTTTTTGTATTAAATTGGTTTATTGTATTTTTTGCCTTTACAGGTCAAATCTTATTACGATAAATGGAGGCTTTATGAAATATTATGTAACTATTTACATAGATGTGTTTTTTGAAAAAGATTTATTGAAACTCGACTTTACTCACGCATTTTTAGGGCTTACCAAAGGCAAAAGCCCTTATGAATTAAATAAAGCAAATAAACGAAGTGTATTTCTATGAATCAAAAATTTAGCATAGGCGATTTTATATTTGATTGTTTTATTTGCTTATTCCTAATGATAATATCATATATCATATTTTTCATACCGACACTATTTTTACTGACACCTATTTCATTGTTATTGCCATCCAATTTTCATATACTCAATGGTTTTGGGGATTGGGCTTTATTATTTACCTTATGTCATATATTATTATTTATTGCTTGGTTTTATTTTTTAGAAAAGAAAAATATCATAAAATATAGAATGTGTAAATCTAGCTTTTGGTGTGTTTTTATATTATTTGCGGCTTTTTGGTGGTATTTTGCTTATGCTCTTGCCAATACACCAAAATGAAAAATTATAAGGATTTAATATGCCCTATTTTGTAACAATCTATATTCACCCAATACGAGATGGGATACCTCACGCATTTTTAGTCTTGACACGCAAACATCCTAATGAGCTAGATGAGTAAGGTATGCTTATATGAAACAAAAATTTGAATGGGGTAAGTTTGTGCTTGATTGTTTTATCTGCTTTATGGCAACAATAATATCTCCATTTGCATTATTTTACCCTATGAAAATAATTTTAGGTTCATTGCCTATATTGTCAGATGTAAGCATTTTTATTGGCATTGTTTTGCCAAGTTCTCTTGTTCTTTGTATAATAAGTATTTTTTACAAAATTTATAAACCAAGTTTGATTTTTGGCTGCGTAATGTTAGTCTTATTTGCTATATATATTCAGTATATTTTCAACTTTTCTTTTACAAAATAAAAGGATTATTATGCCATATTTTGCAACTCTTTATATAGAAACAATAAAACCAAAATTGGCTTTATTGCCAATTGAAATGCCTCACGCATTTTTAGGCTTGACACGCAAACATCCTGATGAGCTGGATGAACTTGCATTTGAAAAGAATATAGAATATTGGGATTATAATATTGGTAAAATGGTAATATTAACAAAAGAGGAAATTAAATGGTATGAAAAATTTGAAGCTATTGACTATAACGATGGATTTTATGGATTTGCTCCTGTGGAATCTAATAATCCAACTCATTGGGGCAAAGTTTTTGAAAACAATCATTTTGTGCCAAAATGGAATAGTAATAGGCAAATATATGAATACACACAAAGAGCAAAAAGTAGCTTTAATGAAAATAATCGCTGTGTTTTTGAAATTTCAAAAGAACAATATGAAGCATTGTTAGAATCCATAAAGCAAGATGTTCAAAAAACGAAAGATAGAAATGCTAATTTACAAAAAGATAATAGTAAATTAGTGAACCTTGAAACTTTAATGCGAAATTTATACTACAGTTCAAATCCCTATTATGCACTTTACAACTGCACCACTTGGGCTTTGCATAAACTAGATTCCATAGGCATAGAAGTTATAGATATAAATGAGTGGATACCAGATATACTACCAAATCCAAGTTTAAAACTGCAAACAACAAAACTTGTTTTAAAACAAGTTTTTGATATAGAGTTCAATTTAGTAAATACGTTTAAAGATTCTACAAAAGATATAGAATACTATCACGATGTTTTTAATAAATTTCAATCAATAGATAAAAATTTAGAATCCATAAAGGGTGCAAAAGCATTTAGAATGTGGGCTAGAAGTATGATAGAAAATAACTATATTTGCCATATTGATTACAAAATCTTAGAACAAAAGATACAAACTTATTGCACAAAAAATATGAGCGATAAATACTATAATAGAATCAAAAAATTTTACACAATCAAATCCCAACTTCAAAGCATTTACAACAAATTAAATTCTATGCTAGAAAAAATCATCTCACAAGTAAATGATACAAACCTAAAGGGCAATTTTGAATTTATTTATTGGGATAAACAAGATGAGCGAATAAAAACATTAAAATCTAACAACAATTATGAATCTAGCATATTAAAAGAAATGGATTTAAGTAAGGCTGCTAATGAATATACTATTTCAAAATTTTTGCCTTTTATCTTTATCTCTAAGGATAAAACACTTTCACAAAAACTTTATCATAAATATAACTACGGAAATGTGTCAAGTGAATATCAAATAGCTAGAAATGAATTTTATCAAAATGTATTAGCAAGAATACAAAGTGATAAATATTGGAGTAGTAGCTAC
>NZ_QHLI01000112.1 GCF_006864425.1 Campylobacter troglodytis
TCCTCTTGCATTATAAAATTTATCACATCAAGGCAAAGTTCTAAAATTATATTGGCTAAAAAATAGCCTATAAACCAAGTCATAGACATAATAATATAAAATTTTATTTAAATCTTTCATGTTTTCACATTCCATTTGAACTTGCATCATTTATCATCGCCAAACACACAGCAAAATCTAGCTACTTTAAGCATTATAAATAATACAACACTCCAGCATATATGCCACCAAAACACAAACTCTATAAGAAAAATCAACTTTGCATAATCATTGCTATATGTCACTATGTACATAATACAAAGCGTAAGCATATCAATACAAAAAATAGATACTTGAATTTTGATGCTTTTTAAGCGCATTATTAAAAATTGTGCCACAAGAGCACATATCGCACTAAAAATAGCATATAATGGCACCTTGAAAATCAAAAAATATATCAAAAATATTATAATTACATAACACGCACCTTTGTAGTGCTTATCATAGCTGACAAAAATAACCGCACTAACAAATCCGCAACATATCGTCAAAATATCATATATAATGGAATGGTGATTTGATTCAAATGGTATGAATCTTGTGCTTACAATCACAATGACAAAACACAAACTAGCAAAAATTATGTTACAAATTTTATATAATATTTTTTCCACTTGAATCCTTTGCCAACTCATCTATTGAATGATTTGTAATTTTTAGTGTTTTATAGCCACAATTTTTTATAGAAACTTCATTAAAACAATCGCCCATAGTTGGCTTATAATATCTCTTTTGTGCCCAATTTATGCCACGCAAAATCATTGCATTATCGTAAGAATTTGAATAATCTGGGTTGAATATAGAACCATCAGCAAAAACATTGCCAAGTTTGATTACACCATTTCTTGCTTTTTGTTTATCACCGTATTGGCGATAAAACATTTTATAGGTATCTATGGCAAAAGGTATTTGCCCAACAGCATCAGCCCAGTAAGGAATACCTTCCATTGAGACTAAGATATAGTCATCAGCTCCGTTTTTTGCATTTTTCCAATCATAAGGCATCTTTCTAATATAATTGAGCTTATCCGATAAGGCTGTCATAAAAAGTATATCGTGCCAATGCAAATCGCCGTTGTTTTCACGAGCAAACTCCACCACCTCTTTCCAAGTAAAATATAAAACACCCAAGCTTTGACATTCTTGCTTGTCTTTTAACTTTTCATTTACATATAATAGTTTATGATAATTATCAGCACTCGTTTCAAACCACTGGATGCCTTTAATCTCATAAAGTTCTCTCACTTTTAACTCATATTTTTCTATATTATTTCTTTCAAGGCTAAAAAGATGGGTTCCGTTTTTATTATAAATTTTGACTATATCTTTTGTTGTGCGTTGTGTTGGGTTAAATTTATTCCTAATCCTCACCTCAACATACTCTTTAACAAAGCCACTTATATCTTTTATGCTTGTGCCAAGTATTTCTTTTGTAAAATCTTTCTTTAAAGACTTTGCCAATCTCTGCTCTTTTGTTTTGCTCTCTTGTTGGTTTTGAAATATAATATTGTCCATATTATCCATAAAATAATCATTGATAAGCATACAGCCCTCAGAATCTTTTGGAGTGTTGCCATCGTGAATAAGTATGCTTCTACCAAGCGAAACAAATCTATTATGAATCTGAATCGTATTGATTCTTATCCCATAATTATGCCACTGTGCCTCATATCTTCCATCAGGTATTCTTAAATTTATCCCACTTTTAATACAGTCAGGTCCAGGTCTATCAAGTATATAAGCATAAGGAAAGGTTTCATCATCTATGGATTTTATGCCTTTTTCGTTTTCAATGCTTCCATCTTGTTTTACTCTTTTACCATCTATATAAATATTCATTCTAGCAAGTGTAGCTTCGGTAGTTTCTTTGAATCTTTCAATTAAGATTAAAATACGTTTTTGGTAGTTGACATTTAATGGAATCACAATATTTTCTATAATATTAAAAGAGCGAAACAAATAACAAAGTTCGTCTTTGAATTTACAATCTATGCCTTTTAAATTGAGCTTATTGCTGTCATAAGTTACTTTGACTGTGTTATTTTTTTCTAATTTGTTTGTGCTACTTGCATTCCACTCCCCAACAATCCTCTCATTTTCTAAAAATAGCAAACTTTGCCCATCAAATTCTAAGCTAAAACGTGCTTGAATGATTTTTAAAGTTACAGAACTTATACTGTCAGCTTGAATTTGCCTCTCATCCCAATCATCCTCATAATTTGATACAAGGTATTGTGCATAAGCATTATCAATGCCTACTTTTACTTCTTTGCGAGTTTTATCTAGTTTACTATCATAAATATTACTTGCTTTTTTGTTGTCGCTTGTGTTTTTGTTTATTCCAGCAGCTTCCTCATACGCAAAAAATGTGATTGTTTTATTGACTAAATTCTTTACTTTTACTTCATCTTTAAGAATGTCTTTTAATGCAAATTTAATACTAGCCCCACTTTGCTTAAGCCCAATAAAGCCTTTTTCATCTTTTTGAAGCGATGTATTTAATGCGATATTGTCATAATTTGAGAGCTTAAAAGCCCATTTGATATTTTGTGCGTCATCCTTGTCGATAAATTTGATTGTTTTAGTGATATTACCCCACTGTAAGGCGTGATTTTGTTTTATTTGTTTATTTTTGTCTTTAACTTCATCTTGTGCCACATAAATCTTTTGCTCCTCATAAACAAAGGCTTTAAGCATTATTTCTTGCTCTAAATCTATGGTGTAAATCTCATTTTGTGAATTTGACAAGCTATCTTTATCATCAATGAACTTGCCTTCTTTATCCTTTTTATAAGCCTTGATTAAGCCAATATTATATGTTTGTATTTGCATATCAAAGATATAAGGGGTGGGCTTGGCATTATCAAGCATGGCTTGAAATTTATTGATTTGTGTGCAAGTATTATGTAGAAAATATGGAGTTTGGCAATAGTATCTATTGCTTGTA
>NZ_QHLI01000113.1 GCF_006864425.1 Campylobacter troglodytis
TAGAGAATAACTAGTAAGCACACCTACTACAAGAAAACCAGACACACATTTTGACACCTGAGAAAATACCTTTTTCATAATCACTCCTAAATTTAAAATTAATGTTTTATTGTAACAAAAAAATTGTAAATTCAACAAAGTTTTATTAATAATTTATTGTAAAAAAATTCTAAGCTTGTGTAAAATTGTTACTTAAAGATCTGTGTATATTATTATAGGCTCAATCTAACTTAAGCTCAAAGAAAGAAGCTTAAATTATGATGCACAAGGTGAAAAACAAGTATATTAATCGTTTCAAAATTAGTGAAGCGAAATTTAGAGAGATTTTTAAATTTTTGTCTTGATCTTAAAGCCATTAAAATTGCAAAAATTTGTCATATTTCACACAAGTTTTTATCTAAGATTTTTAAGTAACTTAGAATTTAGACTCAAGATACTTTAACAGGATTTTCTCTTATCAACTTTAATAAATTTTGATGAGAATATTGCCTTAAATTTTTTGTCTTAACTCTGTTTCTTTGAAGTGAAGCACGAAATTTTCTTTTTAGCCATGAAATTTGGCAAGTGTCAACTTCACAAACTTCTGCTTGCAGTTACGAGTGTGTAGCACGAAGTAAAAAATTCACAATTTCGTTGATGTGGTTATGTCCCTTTGCAAACTTGAATTTTGCGTGTTTGACCCTATAATGTGCCTTTGCTCCGCAAAGGGACGAGTGCATAGCACTAAGTAAAAAATCCACCAAGCCATCATAAGCTTTGAAGCTCTCCTGAAATTGTGGTATTTTCTAGATCTGCAAAATCCCTTATAATAGGCAATAGCTCTTTGGCAAAGCAAGTATTTGAGTGTATAAACTCGTGCGATTTCACTTTAACATCCCTTCTCGCAGAGGGACAATAGGGGTAACGAAGTAAAAACACAGACATTTTCTTGCCAGTCCCACGCCCACGCTTGCCACGCACTCTTTTGCACCTTCTACTACGCAGTTACGAGCCAAGCATTGTAAAAAATAACTCTCACCCTCTTCAACTGCTCATTTTCTAAAGAAACTTCGTTTTGCTGATTTTTTCACACTCTTTGGCTATTAAAATGCGAATTTCTCGCACAATTGCATTCACACAAGCACGAGAAATTTTGCAAATTTGAGTGTCTTTTCGCCTCTAAATCAAGGCTTCTTGCAAAGTTGCAAGAGGCTTAACGAAGCAAAAAAATATTTCAAAATGCCTTAAATTTCTTTTGAGACAATTAAAGAATGTGTCATATATTTGTTTTTCATCTAACTCTTTATACTTTAAAATGATCTTGTATCAAATTAAAGTGTCTTGAGACTTTATAAAAAATCCTAAACCTTTTAAGAAGATAATTTGTGAATTTTTTAAAAGGCTTGATAAAAAAACACTTACAAGTATGTTTTGCTTTCTAAGTTTAAAAGCTTATTGGCTTTAAATTTTAAAAAATAAGCTTAAACAAAAAAGGAGTTATAAATTTAAGCAGTAAAAAGATCTTTCTTAATCTTGTAAGCTTTTAGATCCTTCACTAAAATTTAAACCCACTCAGTTATCTTGTAATGAAATTATCGCTAAAAGGCATAAGATATTTTAAACCACTTGTGTGTATGTAGCCCTCATAAAACTTGAAGGTAGAAATAGAGTTTAAAAAAGCTTTGCTTATAGCTTATAAAATCATAAAAGATCTTAGAGTTTAAATCAATCCCCCCTTCTTTAAAATCCCTAAAAAAGCGTTCTTTTTTTGTGCTACTTCTTTCATTAAGCTGTGTCGCTATTTCTTATCATCCCTTAATATCCTTGCCTAATTATTAGGATATATATCACATACTAAGATTAAATAAGCATCTTCTTCTAAGGGATTAATGAGCCTTTTTTAAAATAAACTTTCTTGACTAAATAATGCCTTTGCATTTCTTCTTCCATAAAAGCAAAGCTAGTTTCACCTCCTCTATCATTTGTTTTTTGAAGTTTTTTGAATTTTGTTTGCAAGAGCTTGAGAAAGAAGCTATGCGATCATCTTTCCTTCATTAGAATTAGGCTTAGTTCGCACATTTACAATAAAATCATTAATTTGTGTTTGGGTAATGGCAGCGGTAGGAAGTTTTGTATTTAAATAGTGGCTAAAATAGCGGCAGAAAGTGCAGCAAAGAGCTTAAAATAAGATAGATTTTGCTAAGCTCTTTATCTTGCCAAAAAGCGATAAAGGTGGGGAAATTTAGGGTAGAAGTTTTGGCTAAGAGCTTGTAGGATTTTTGATGTCAAGTAAAAATAAGCCCCCTTATTCTGATGCATCTTTATCTAAGCCATAACTTAGCTATTTCCAAGGACGATTTGCTTAGCTTGTAAGCTGCTTTTACCAAGGATCTATCCCATACCCTCTCAGCAAATAAAAATATACCATGGCACTTAAATTCTATCTGTATAGAAAGAAATACACTGCTAAATCTTAGCTGAAAGAATTTATCTTGTCGCACCTTACTTAAATCACTTTGAGAAAGAAGCATTTCAATAAGCTCATCATTAAGATCATAAGAAAGACTAAGTGCTTTTAATCTATTTTCGGATCAATTTTCATCAATTTTTTGGCAAAATCCTTTGCAAACAAAACAGCATAATGAAAATAAGGATTTTCTTTTGAGAAAAAGTTTAAGGCTCAATTTAACTTAAGCGGATTTTCTCTTATCATTTTGAGTAAAATTTTATACAAATCTTGTTGTTGTATTTTAGCATTATATCTAAATTCAGTT
>NZ_QHLI01000114.1 GCF_006864425.1 Campylobacter troglodytis
TTAAATTCAAGCAAAGCCTTTTTTAAATTCACAAATTCAAGCAAATTCAAAGTTAAAAGCCTTAAATTCAGTAAGGCCTGTTTTTGGCTTGATAAATTCAAGCAAATTTAAATTCAGCACCTTGTTTTTAAGTTGCTAAATTTAAATAAAGTTAAATTCAAAGTTAGCAAAGCCTTTTTTAAATTCACAAATTCAAGCAAATTCAAAGTTAAAAGCCTTAAATTCAGTAAGGCCTGTTTTTGGCTTGATAAATTCAAGCAAATTTAAATTCAGCAAAGCATTTTTAAATTCACAAATTCAAGTAAATTCAAGCCAACAGTTCAAGCTAGCTTAATGCTTTTTGTAAATTTTACAAAAAAATTTCTATCCCTCGTTTTTTTCCTCTTTTATTTCTAGCAATAACTGCTCCTTGCTTTTTTCATCTTTTAAGGCTTCTAAGACAGCCTTTCTAAAGCTTGGTATATTACCCATTGGAGACTTTAAAGCCATTAGGGCTTCTCTTAGTTGTAAGAGCTTGTTAAGCTCTGGCACCTGTCTTACTATGCTATCTGGTGAAAAATCCTTCATACCCTTTATGTTTAATTTCACATCAAGCTCGCTTGCTTCTTTGTTTAGGGTGTTTTTAACGCTAAATTCAGTGCTTATGTCTAGCTTTTGCATAACCTGATTGAAATTGTTTTTATTTATGTTTAAAACCTCTCTTTCTTCAAGGGCTTGTTTGGCATTTCTTGTTAAATTTGAAACTATCATTAATTTTAAGGGCAATTCTACCTCGGCATTTTGCCCCTTTGTTTTTGCCTTGTAGGTGATATTTATGCGTTCTTTTGGAGACTTAGACCCATCAAACATAGTCCATCCTTTTGTGAATTTTTATAAATTATAACAAAATCATATTAAAAAAAGCCTATTTTAGAAGATTAAATTCAAAAATATTTAAGGATCATTCATAAGGTTTAAAGAAGTTTATCTTAGCTTGTTTGTTAAAAATAGGCTAAAATTCAAAGCAAAAAGCCTAAAAAATTATTTTAATTTAGGCATTATTGCAAGAGGCTAAAAGCAAGTAAAAGTAAGGCTTTAAAGTTTATTCTTAAATTTAAATGTTTCTTAGAAATAAGCTTGAATTCAAAGCAGACAAAAAGCGTTAAAAATAAGCTTGAATTTAAAGTAAGCAAAAAACAAGGCTTTAAAGTTTATTCTTAAATTTAAATGCTTCTTTAGAGCTAAGCTCAAATTCAAAGCAAGTAAAAAAGCGTTAAAAATAAACTCAAATTTAAAGCAAGAATAGGCTAAAATTTAAAGCAGATAAAAAAAGCAAAATTAAAAAGGTAAATACAAATGGCAGATAAGCTTAAGGTAGCTTGGTTTAATGGCTTAAACTTAGCCAAGGCTCATTTTGAGCAACAAGAAAGATATTTGCAAAGATATGTTGATCTTAAAACCATAGGCGTAAATAGCAATTTATATGGCATCATTGATTTGGAGTTTTCAAAGGAAATGCTCATTGAGGGCAAGATAGCTTTAAGTAGAATCTCAGGTCTTAGTAGGGACGGCAGCGTTTTTAATGCACCAGAACAAGATCTCTTGCCAAAGCCCTTGGAGATAAAATATGACACCTTGACAAACTCCATCATCACCCTAAAACTTCCCCTTGCCCTTACAAGCACTGTTGAGCTAGCCCTCTTAAATAATATGCCAAATACCAAGTATATAGCCTTAAAAAGTATGATTGCTTCAAGAAGCTATGATGATACAAGCAAGGAGGCATTTGATGAGGATAATTTAAGCTTCACTCAAGAAAAAACAAGCCTTGATCTGGCAAGTTTGAGGCTAAAGCTTGGCATTTTAGGAGATAGCACGGCTGATGAGTTAGAACTTGCAATTGGCAAGATTAAAAGCATAGATAATAACCGCAAGATAGAACTTGACGAAGGCTTCATACCAACCTGCCTTGATCTTAAAAAAAGTCCTATAATAAGGGCTTTTTTAGAGGAGCTTTTATACTCTATGAAAGCTCACAAAGAGGTGCTTGGCGGAGTTTTTAAGGGCATAGATCAAAGCAAGAGTAGTCTTGATCTTAGCACTTATTTGACCTTAAGCCTTGTTAAGAAGTATTATCTTATCTTTTCATATTTAAATCACAAGGAGAAACTACACCCTGAGTTTTTGTATGAAAAGCTTGTTGAATTTCAAGCTGAACTGGGGCTTTTTAACACAGAAGATACGGAGTTTATCCCCTATAAGCATCAAAATTTAAACGAAAGCTTTGTCCCTCTTATGAATAATATACGCATTTTATTTTCCAAGCTTAGCTCGCCTCGCTATACTATGGCAAATGTAGTGCCTTTGGGAAATGGCTTTTATGATATCTTCTTTGATAATGCAAGTATGATTGAGGAGGCTGAGATCTTTTTAGCTGTGAGTGCTGATCTAAGTCAGGAGTATTTGATGAAAAATTTCAAGGCACAAAGTAAAATTCACACCCAAAGCAAGATAAAAAACATAGTAGCTACCCAGCTCAAGGGAATAAACATAGAAGCACTTTCAAATGTCCCCTCAGCCCTACCTTATCTAAATGGTTATGTGTATTATAAGATAGACAAGAAGGATCCTTTGTTTGCTGAATTTAAGGGAGAAACTGTGTTAAGCTTGTATATAACCAATAATATAAAAGAAGCTGATCTAAAATTTTGGGCTGTGTTTTAGCTAAATTCAAGGGCG
>NZ_QHLI01000115.1 GCF_006864425.1 Campylobacter troglodytis
TGAGCCACATAAGGATAATAAGGGAAGGCAAAGGTATTATAAGCCTCTTTTAAATTTACACAACAAGTATATACACAAGGATAGAAATATTTTAATCCATAGTGGAGGAAAAATCAAAGACTCAAAGGGATGCCTTTTAATAGGCTCTAAGCTTGATAAAGATGATAAGGGCAATATTATGCGAATATCAAGCGGACAGCATACTCACGGCCTTGCAAGTGAAGTTATGGCTTTTTTAATGCAAAATGATAGTAAAGATAGTGTCACAAACAAGCCCAAACATCTACTTGCAAAAAATAATCACAAAATAGAGCTTTTAAATGTAAATCTTGTGATAAGGAATGAATTTGAGGGGGTAAAAGAGGGTAGCAAGGTAGTTGAGGCAAGAGAAAGCTTATATCTTAAATTTAATGGCAAAGAATTACAGATAATAGAAAATGAATTCAAGGGCAAAGAGTGGCACATAGTGGAGAATGAAAAAGTGATAGCCAAGACCTTTGCACTTAGTGCCTTTTCCTTAAACAGCCCTAAGAATTCAATAAAAGAAGGAAAGGATTACTACATAAATTTAAACGAACTTCCTTTAAGCTCAATGCCAAATCAAGGCTACACCCTTAATATATATGATAAAAAAGCCAAGCAAGTAGCCATCATAACAAACAAAAATACCAAAAACATCATAAATGCTGAAATCTTTTTAGATGATAGCTTTGCTGAATTTCTTAGCATCTTAACAGCATTTAAGCTAAAATATAAGCTAGATAAAGTAAGGATGGAGGTGGGTATGGGAGTATAAAAATAGCAAGATTGAAAGCCTTTATGTATGCTTTAAGATATGGGGAAGGAACGCTTCATTATAAAGGCTATAAAACACTTGTAGGTGGAGGTGTTTTTGATGATTTTTCAAAACATCCAAGCAAAAAAATTTCAATTAGATATTTTGATAGAAATAAAAAAGAATACACTATGATTTATTCCACAGCAGCTGGTGCTTATCAATTTTTGACAAGAACTTGGAATGAAATAGTTATAAAATTTGGCAAAAAATATAAAATTAATGATTTTTCTCCAAAAAATCAAGATAAGGCTTGTTTGGTTTTGATAAAACATTATTGCAAAGCCTTACAACAAATTCAAAATGGCAATGTACAAGAAACCGCTAAAAAATGTCGTAATATTTGGGCTTCTCTTCCTAATGCAAGTTATGGACAAAGAACCGAATCCATGCAAAACTTTATAAAATATTATGATAAACACTTAGAAGAAGAATTGCAAGGAAGATCAGAACTTGCAATCACAAACGAAGAAATTGCAAAATTTTTAGATTATAAATGAGGAAAAAGTAAATGAAAAAACTAGCATTAATGCTCTTATATTGTGTTATATTAAGCGCAAATGAGTTTAGCAAATATCCTATCAAAGTATATGATGATAAGAAAATAATTCCAAAAGATTATCAATGTACTAACACAGAATGCAGAGATATAAATAATAAATTAGTGGATTTGTCAATTAATTTTGCGGGTAAATATTCTATTGTGGCACATAGTTGTGGGAGTGGATGTAGATTTTATTCTATGATAGATATGCAGTATGGAAAAGATGATTTAGAGATCTTAAGTCGTTTTAATACAGTGCCTAATATGAATGATAAAAAGAGCGTTGATGTTTTGATAAGTAGGAAAGATAGCAAGTTATTAATCGCACAATATCAATATAATAACGGTGAATGCAAACAAGAAAAATTTGTTTTAGATAATAAAACACTTCAATCTATAACAAAAATTTTAGAATCTTGCAAGCTAGACAAAAGCTTAAAAAATAATAAATCCGTATTATATAATGAGTGACTTAAGCAATGGGGAAATCATAAATGGATAATGGCTCTAATAGCCCTGCTACCGCAAATAAATCGTATGCTTTTGAAGGTGCATACATTATCGCCTATATGATTAAATTAGATGACATTTAAGCTAGATAAAGTGAGAATGGAGGTGGGGGTATGGGAGTGAATGTGAGATTATTTTCCCACTAAAAGTAAAACCCTTAAATGATAAGGGCTTGCCTTATGATTGGAGCATTAAAAATCTCACAGATAAAAATGCAAGCCAAACAATCTATGGACGAAATAGACAAAATGGACGAAAACACGCAGGGAGGGATTTATATACAGATTTCTTTGAAAGAAATATTAAAAGTCCGCAATCCAATATTGAAATAGTTGCAATAGCTAATGGAATAGTGTTAAGTGTTGGTGGATTTTATTATGACACTTACCAAATAACAATCTTGCACGAAACTTCTAAATATGGAAAATTTATCATTAGATATGGAGAATTAGATGCAAAAAGACTGCTTGTAAAGGTTGGTAATAGTATAAAGCAAGGACAGATTATTGGCTATGCTGGGTTACTGTTGAAAAATAAAGCTCATCCAAATATTGTCCCAAATAAACAAGTTATAATCTTACATTTTGAATATTTTACAAATGGCAACGATACTAATGTGAATCAAAGATTAACAAATAAAAATAAGGCTCAAGACAAGTTAAACTCAAATAAAATAGTCTTAAATTATGATTTACAAAGTGCAAAACAAGTGTAAATCTGTTTAAAAATTTCAAAGGCTAAATT
>NZ_QHLI01000116.1 GCF_006864425.1 Campylobacter troglodytis
TTTCAAGCCTTTAAACCCTCACTCAAGCGACACATTTTCTTTTAAACTCATCATCAAAGATTATGATTCCTCAAAGCCATTAAAGAACAAAGAAATTAAACTCACTAACATTGATTCTAAAAAAAGCTATCTTAAATTCACAAATTCAAAGGGCGAGGTGGGATTTGATCTTTTACGAAGCGAGAGGGGGGATTTTTTTGACATTGAGCTAATAAATGACAATGATTACAAGCAAAGCCCATATTATCTAGCAAAAGAATTAAATTCAAGGCAAAGAAAAACAAAGGATCTTACCAAGAAAATTCTAAGCCCTAATAATTATCAGAGCTATCTTGCAACAGTTTATTTTGATAAAAAACAAGGATCAAACACCATCATAGGTGTATTAAAGGCATATAAAACAAACAGTGAATATACAAGTATGGATAATTCCTTTGAATCCTTTGCTAATGAGTGGCAAGATGAGGTGTATAGCATTGATGATAAACAAGCTTTAAGAATTCAAGCCTTTTTGTATGAGCTTGATAAGGATGAAAATGGCACATATGATCTTGATAAAGATGAAAGCTACACAAAAGAATTCACAAAGCAAACAAGCTATTATCAAAGGAATCTTTTAGAGGATAAAAAAATCGCACCACAAGATTTAGATAAAATTCAGTGGTATTATCAGGTATTAACTAGCAAGACACAAACAAGGCTAAATGTCAAACAAGTAGCCAAAAAACTTCAATTCATAACAGATCAACAAGGAACAAATATCTATTTTAAGCTTTCAATGCTTAGCTTAAATGAAAGAAAAAATGCCAAAAGAATTCGCATCTTTGCTTACATAGGCAATGCAAATGAGGTAATGTATGCAAATACCATAAATTTAAAAACAAACAAAACAAAAGACACAAAAAATAGAGTGGAGAGAATTTACTGCGTTGAGCTTAAAATCCTTCAAAATAGATTTTCCTTGTTTTTTGATGGCGAGCATTTAAGGCTTTATGAAAACGAAAGACTGTTTTATCATAATAACAAGCCTTGTATCTGGGATGCAAGAAGCAGCAAGGCTAGCAAGGCTAAAATGCAAGATAGGCTTTGTGTAAAATTTAGCGACACTGAGAATTTTTACTATGATACAGCCTTACAAAAAAACAAGCAGGTTGTCAAAGAGGGGGATTTTTTTGTAAAATTCAATAGTAGCGATGAGCTTACTTTTTTAGAGCTTTATGAAACGAAAGACTGTGTTAAAAAAATTGCTTCTATCAATGAGCTTGAATTTAATCTAGAATATGGCAATATAAATTTAGGCACTAGCTTTTTAAGCCTCATTCAAACCCTAAAAGAACTTAATATGGGCTCAATCATTCCTTTAAAGATAAGCTATAAAAAAAGAATACTCATACACATAAAACGTATCTTGCAAAGTACAAGAGCTACAAAGGCGGAATTTAGTATGTATATAGATGGCAAAAAATGGGAATTTCAAAACAGCAAGAAAATCAAAACAAGCAAGGCTTATGTGCTAGAAAGACCTGGACCTGATTGCATAACGCCAAATTTGGAGCTAAGAATTCCTGAGGGCAGGTATAATGTAGCTTGGCATACTAACTCAAATCAAGCATATAAAAATAAGGTTTTAAAATTATATAATGACAATGTTTTACAAGCTAGGGCTATTTTAATTCATAGTGGAAAAAATGCCAAAAATTCAAGGGGCTGTTTGCTCTTAGAAGAAAAGCTAGGAAAAGAAAATGAGCTAGAAAGAGGGATTTCTATCATCAAAGCCTTGCAAAATACCTTTAATGACAAGGGCTTTAAAGACAAATTTGAAAATATGCCCAAGACAGCAGAGCATATGATGGTTATGGTGGAGAATGAATTTGAAAGCACAAGTAGCATTAATACATTGCATAAAAACAAAGAATACTACATAGATGATGAGGGCTATTTGCATTGGGAAGTATATGGGGTAGATAAAATTAAAAGAGCAAAAGACATTTGGAAAAAGCTTAATTATGAAGATCAAACAAAACAGTTAAAAGAAAAACTTAAACAAGGAAATCTAACAAAAGAACAAATCAAAGCCATTGTGTTGCATAGGACAGATAGCACAAGTGCTTTGCAAGCTATCAATAGCTTTTTAAACAAGGAATTAGGCACGCATTTTTTAATCGATAAAGATGGCACTATATATCAATGTGCTAGTTTGCATAAATGGACAAGGCATATAGGGGATATTAAAGCAAGAGATATAGAAATAAATGGAAAAAATTCAAAAGATTATAGCAAGTATAAAAATAAAACATATAAAGAAATTGCTAGTATAGAAAAACGCAAATCTTACCCAACTAGGTATCCTATAAATAATGATAGTATAGGGATTGAGGTAGTTGGGAAATGCTACAATGATAAAGAGAAAAAAATAAAGATTGGACTTAATTATACACAATATAATGGAAAATGGGAAGAGGCAGCACAAGAGCAAAAAGTTTCAATAAAACATTTGGTGGATATTTTGAAAGCTGAATAT
>NZ_QHLI01000117.1 GCF_006864425.1 Campylobacter troglodytis
TCCTCTTGCATTATAAAATTTATCACATCAAGGCAAAGTTCTAAAATTATATTGGCTAAAAAATAGCCTATAAACCAAGTCATAGACATAATAATATAACATAAAATTTTATTCATATATTGCCTTTCTAGTAGAATCTAAAGCTAATGATTCCCTATTGGAATATTTTGATAAGTAAGTATAACCTATGGCTCGTAAAATCATTTTGTTATCGTAAGAATTTTTATCTGTTGGTGGTTCAAGAATTTCATCATAAATTTTTGGTTTTAAGCCACATACATTAACATAGTCGCTAGTTAAAAAATCAAAGACATTGTCTATGCTACCATTATGAAACAAATAAGCTATATTTATAGTGGCATTTTTGGCATAATTATGATTTTTGGTAATTTCATAGAAAGTTTTATAACAATTTATAGCAAAAGGAATCTGTCCAACAGCATCAGCCCAGTAAGGAATACCTTCCATTGAGACTAAGATATGTTTGTTAGCTCCATTTTCTGCTTGCTTCCAATCTCCAATCTTGCCATTAAAATATTTTGAAAAATTCACAACAAGTTCATAATTATGTTTAGACGGCACATATAGCATTTCCGCAAACTCCACCACCTCTTTCCAAGTAAAATATAAAACACCCAAGCTTTGACATTCTTGCCTGTCTTTTAACTTTTCATTTACATATAGTAGTTTATGATAATTATCGGCACTTGTTTCAAACCACTGAATGCCTTTGATCTCATAAAGTTCTTTTGCCTTTAATTTAGATTCTTTTATATTTTTTCTTTCAAGGCTAAAAAGATGTATACCTTTTTGGTTGTTAATTTTAGTTACATTATTTTCTATGTTTGTGCAATGCGTTAAGTTAAACTTATTTACAATTTTTACTCCTATATATTTTACAACTTCACTCGCTTTATGATATTTATCGTCATTTAAGATTGCCTTATAAATAAAGCCATCTTTTTGTGTTATAGCTTTGGTTAAATCGTCTTTTTTGCTAGAATCTGCCTTTAATATATTATCAGCCCAAAGATTAGGATTATTTTTATCTTTTACTCTTTCTTTAGCAATGACTAAACAACCATAAGTATTGCGAGGGGAAGCACCTTCTTGGTTTTGACTATTTTCTTTTGTATATCCCTCGTGTATCAAAATATACCTATCAGGCGATACAAAATCGTTATAAAGTTTAATATTATTTTTTCTTTTTTTTCCAATATGCCAACTTACATCATATATTCCCTCTGGGATTCGCAACTTTAACTCTCCACCTATGCTATCAGATCCATTTCTTTCTAGTATGTAAGCATAGGGGAAGTTCTCATCATCTATGGGCTTTATGCCTTTTTCATTTTCGATTTCTCCATTTTGTTTTACCCTTTGATTGTCTATATAGATATTCATTCTAGCAAGTGTAGATTCGGTAGTTTCTTTGAATCTTTCAATTAAGATTAAAATGCGTTTTTGGTATTTAATGTTTAATTCAATAAAATCATTTTCATAATCTTGTCGTTGTGAGTTTGTGTATGCTTTTTCTAATAAATTAAGCAACTCTTTTTCGCTGCTAGATTCTAAAATAATGCCTTTATCCTTTAAAGATTTAGACAATGAATGTAAGTTTATATTATATGTTTTTTCTTCTACTTTTTTATCATTTTTCTTACACAACCATTCCTTTAGGATTCTTTCATTTTCAAAGAAGCATAAATATTCCCCATCAAATTCAAGCCTAAATCTTGTTTTGATTATTTTTAATTCTATTGAAGTAATACGGTCTTGTTTGATTATCCTCTTATCATATAAATTATTATCCATATACACACGGTAAGCATTGTTTTTTGTATCAGTGCTTAAATTTATCCCCATTCTTTCATCATAAGCAAAGAAGATGATGTTTTTGTTTATAAGCTTGTTTTGTGATTCTTCTTTAGCCCCTTCTTCTTCGCTTGATTCTTTACTTGATTCTTTTTTAGTTTCATATTCGTTGTTTGATTCTTTGTCCGTTATATATTCTTCCCTTGCTTCTTTCTCAGCCTCATCCTCTTGCTTTGAATTTCCAAGTAAGCCCTCATCAAACAAAGAACTAAGTTTTAATTTCAAAAGATCTCCACAAACACCCTCTAACTCAACATAGCCCCTTGGGATAAAGCTTAATCTTTCGCCTTTGTTTGCGAGATTTATACTGGCTTCTTTCTTGCCAAGTGCTTCAAAGGCTTTGTTTCTGCCTTTTTTGTAGCTTCCATCTACTATCTTAAAAGCCCATTTGATACTCTTTGTTTCATAGCTATTTAAAGCCTTTATTTTTTTGGTGATATTTCCTTCCTCTTCTTTATACTCTCTTGCTTCTTGGCTTTTACTGTCTTTAAGCTTGCTTCTTGCAACTCTTATTTTCTGCTCCTCATAAACAAAGGCTTTAAGCATTATTTCTTGCTCTGTATCTATGGTGTAAATCTCATTTTGTGAATTTGACAAGCTAT
>NZ_QHLI01000118.1 GCF_006864425.1 Campylobacter troglodytis
TGAATTTTAGTAAAATTTGCCCTTGATAAAAGCTCTTTGACAAAGTCATAGTTTATATCATAAGAAAGCCTTAAAAAGCTTAGCTGTCTTGGCATAGAAAAATCATCATTAGAAAGTGTTTTTTCGAAGTCCTTACTATAAAGCAAGGCATAGTTTAGATAGGGATTGTTTTCAGGGAAAAAGATTAAATCAATGTTTTTATTATATTTTATATCAAAGCTCCAAGAGATGCGAAGCTTGCCTTTGAGGGTTAGGGTGGTGCTTATTTGTTTGAGCTGTTCATTTTCACCGTCTAAATATTTCATATAATCTAAAAATATATAGCTCATTTGCTGATCTATTAGATCTGGACTTCTTTCATTTTTAAAAGATATAATATCAATGTATTTTTTATTCACTCTGCACCTCTTGTTTGATCTTATTTATGATGACTATGTTAAGATTTGAAACCAATGCCTCTTTATGAAAGTATTTTTTCATAAAGGAGCTATTATCATTAAAGGTATTGGCTAGGTTTTGCGTAGCCATTTTAGAACTAACTAAGGTATATAATTGCTTATCATATGCATTGCCTATTAACAAGCAGCCATCAGAATTTTTGGCTGTATTGCCAATATGAATTAAAATAGCCCTACCCTTTGAAACATAAGAATTAAAAAGCTTTAAAACACCCTTCATACTTCCATCATTCCACATAAGATCATATCTTCCCTCTGGCACTCTTAATTTTAACTCCCCACCTATGCTATCAGGCCCTGGTCTTTCTAAGATATAAGCATAGTTTTTATCATCATTTGGCAAGGAAAGGGGATTAAAAAGCTCATATGCACTTATGGTTTTTGCCTCATTAAGGCTTGATCTTATAAGCTCAATATCCTCTTCTTTTAGCTTTTTTCCAAAAAATTCACCCAAAGAAATAAGAGCACTAAGCTCTTCTTCTGTAAGATCATAAATTAAATGACTTTCTATGAAGTTACCATTCCTATCCACTCTTTTGCCGTCTAAATATATATTCATCTTACTTAAAGTTGATTCAGTGCTTTCTTTAAACCTTTCAATTAAGATTAAAATGCGTTTTTGATATTTAACTGTGAGGGGTATATGTAGTGAGGCTTTTTGTGCTAAACTTTTAGCCAAAAGCTCAACAAGATCTAAATCTTGATTTGCTAGTAGTTGTATATTATAACTTGGCTCATTAAGCATAAAGATTCTTGGCAAACTAAGATGACTTATGCAGTTTTTATCATCATAAATTTCTATTTTTTGTATGTATTTTTTTCTTAAAAAATCTTCTTGTCTTAGTCTGATAAAATAATTCCCTTCTTTTAAGGGCTTTGTGTTATCCTTTTTATGTAAATTCTCATCATAATAAAAGCTTTTTTCCTTGCTTAAAGGCAGAGCAAATTTCTTTCTTTGTTTATTTTCCTTACTATCTTCTTTTAAATTATCCAAGGCCTCGCCACTTCTTGCCTCCCACTGTTTTATAAGCCTTTCATTTTCTAAAAACTGCAAACTTTGTCCGTCAAATTCAAGCCTAAATCTTGTTTTTATTATTTTTAGTTCTATTGAAGTTATGCGATCTGCTTTTACTACTTTGCTAGCTCCTGTTCCTTTATCATCATACACACGGTAAGCATTGTCTTTTGTATCAGTGCTTAAATTTATCCCAAGGCTTTCATCGTAAGCAAAGAAGATTATATTTTTGTTTATGAGTTTGCTTTGTGTTTCTTCTTTTATTTCTTCTTTAGCCCTCTCTTCTTTGCTTGATTCTTTTTTAGCCCTTTCTTCGCTGTTTGATTCTTTGTCCGTTCTATCTTCTTTATTTGTTTCTTTCTTATCTTCTGTCTTTATTTCCTTGCCAGTATTCTCTTCTTTATTTGATTCCTTGTTGGCATATTCTGCTTGTTTTGTTTCCTTGTTAGCCTCATATTCTTCCTTTGCTTCTTTTTCAGCCTCATCTTCTTTCTTTGAATTTCCAAGCAAATCCTCATCAAACAAAGAACTAAGCTTTAATTTCAAAAGATCTCCACAAACACCCTCTAACTCCACATAGCCCCTTGGGATAAAGCTTAATCTTTCGTCTTTGTTTGCGAGATTTATACTGGCTTCTTTCTTGCCAAGGGACTCAAAGGCTTTGTTTCTGCCTTTCTTATATGTCCCATCTACTATCTTAAAAGCCCAGCGAATATTATCGCTATTTTGTGTGCTAAGATCTATATCCTTGCTTATGTTTCCTTGTTGGGCAAGAATATTGGTGGGTTTTTCATTACTAGCATATACCTTGTTTTTATTTTGTGCCACATAAACTTTTTGCTCCTCATAAACAAAGGCTTTAAGCATTATTTCTTGCTCTAAATCTATGGTGTAAATCTCATTTTGTGAATTTGACAAGCTATCTTTATCATCA
>NZ_QHLI01000119.1 GCF_006864425.1 Campylobacter troglodytis
CGCAAAATCGCCCACATAGCAAAGGTAGCACCGAGTTTGCCTGAGGTAGCTATGGAGGATGTGGGAAATGCTGGGGGCATAAATGCTATGCTTAAAGAAATTTCACGTCGTGATAGTGGTTTGCTTGATTTAAATGCCCTAACCATAACGGGCGAGAGCTTGGGTGAGCGCATAAGTGCGGCTAAAATTAAAGATGAAAAAGTAATTCACAAGGTAGAAGATGCCTACTCACAGGTTGGTGGGCTTGCCATTTTGTTTGGAAATTTAGCCCAGCAAGGCTGTGTCATCAAAACCGCTGGCATTACAGGTGGGAGGAAATTTAGCGGAAAAGCCGTGTGTTTTAATTCGCAAGACGAAGCAATCAAGGGCATAATCAAGGGCAGGATAAAAAAGGGCGATGTGTGCGTCATTCGCTATGAAGGACCTAAGGGGGGACCTGGTATGCAAGAAATGCTATCTCCAACGAGCTTGATAATGGGAATGGGGCTTGGAGCGGATGTGGCACTCATTACAGATGGCAGATTTAGCGGGGCTACAAGGGGGCTAAGCATAGGACATATAAGCCCTGAGGCTGCTGAGGGAGGGCTTATAGGGCTACTTGAAGATGGCGACATCATAGACATAGATGTGGATAATTACTCAATCAACGCTCGTTTAGACGCTGATACCATAGCCGAACGCAAAGCAAAATTTAAGCCCTTGCAAAAGCCTTTAAATTCAAGGTGGCTTGCTCAATATCAAAAATTAGTAAGCAACGCAAGCAGCGGCGCGGTGCTGGATTTGGGGTGGTTTGATAAATGAAAAAGGCAAATAATCAAGGTCTTAAATTTATCGATTTGTTTGCAGGTGTGGGTGGATTTCATCTTGCCCTAGCTCACGCTAAAAATGAGGGGGGGGGGGGGGGGTTATGCCCACAATGACAAGCAAAGTTTGCACTGCATCTTTGCAAGCGAGATTGATTTAAACGCACAAAAAACCTACGCCCTGAATTTCCCTAGCACAGAGCTTTTTGGCGACATTACAAAGAAAGAAATTCAAGCAAAAATTCCACAAAAATTCACGCTTTTATGCGGGGGCTTTCCTTGCCAAGCGTTTAGCATCGCAGGCTATCAAAAGGGCTTTGCGGACACTCGCGGCACGCTTTTTTTTGAGATTGAAAAAATCGCCAAAACACACCGCCCAAAAGTGCTTTTTTTAGAAAATGTTAAAAATCTTAAAAACCACGACAAAGGACGCACCTTTGCAAGCATAAAAAACGCCTTGCAAGCCCTAGATTACGCCGTTTTTAGCGAGGTGCTAAATTCAGCCACACACGCAAATATCCCACAAAATAGAGAGCGAATTTTCATAGTGGCTTTTGACAAAAAACAAGTGCCAAACTATGCAAAATTCACCTTTCCAAGCCCTATAAAACTAACAAAAACTATACAAGCTTGCACTGAAAAAACAAGTGTTAAATTTCAATAAGCATTTTTGGCTAGAATTTGATATTTGATAAGGGGATAAAATGAGCCAAAAGCACGAAAATTACGAGCTTTTAAACCTGCTAGGCTATGGGTTAGCAAAATTTGACAATGCTTTTATAAATGAGTTTGATTGCAAAACAAAGAGCGAATTTTTTAATTTTTTTGTCAAAAACGGCATAGTTCAAACCGCAAGTGTGGTGAAAAATAGAATGGATTTGTTTGATTATTTTTTCCCACAAAATCCACGCAAGGGCTGGTGGCAAAAGGGCGATGCCTACATTCACAGAAAGCAACTTATCGATGCCTTGTTTGGCGATGAAAATGTCATAGGCTTTGCAAACATAGTAAAACTTATATTAAAACGAGAATATAATATAAATTTAACTCACAAAATAAGCCCTTTGCTTGAGTCTAAGTTTAAAAAAATGCAAAATACAGGGCTTGAAGCTGAGCTTTTTTTCTTGCAAAATTATAATGAAATTGAGCTTTTACAAGGTGGCAAACTCACTGACGCTAGGCTTTTGGGCGATGGTTATGATTTTTTTGTAGAAACTTCTAAAAAGGAATTTTTGTGCGAGATAAAGGGAATTAAAAGATTGAGCGGAGGCTTGAGACTAACTCAAAATGAGTTTGAAAAGGCTTGTGAATTCAAAGAAAGTTATTTGCTGGTGGCGGTTTTAAATTTACAAAATATCCCAAAATTTAAAAGCATTTTAAATCCGCTTGACAATTTGAAATTCAAGGAAAAAATTATTACTCAAAAGGAGCTTAAAGAATATCATTTGGTAGGGAATTTGACGCTTTGATTTTGTGAATTTTAGCTACTAAAATAAGAATTTGAATAATGTCATAAAGCTAAAATCAAAATTCACGCCACTTTGCGAAACGCTAGAATTCAGCTTGCAAATGATTTATACG
>NZ_QHLI01000120.1 GCF_006864425.1 Campylobacter troglodytis
ATTTTTCTTTCAAAGATGTTGAATTCTTGCTTACTTTGGGCATTTAAATTTTTCTTTCAAAGATTTTTCTTTCAAAGATTTGAAATTCTACTTGCATTAGCTCTTTTTTTCAAAGATTTTGAATTCTTAGTTGATTTGGCATTTAAAGCTCTCTTTCAAAGACTCTAAAAGGGGCTAAGCCACTTGTATGTATATAGCCTAGCCCAAGAGTGATCTTTGAGGGCTCGTTTAAAAAAAGATTGATGTATTCCTTACTTTCAATGCTAGCTCCTTGATTTTTACTATCCACATAATCATCATAGCGTAAAACCCTAACCCTAGCCCAATCTCCCTTTAATATATCATCAACAAAGATTATATAATCTTTTTTTGAATTGCTAGCTTTATAAAAAGGCTTTATCATTTTGTCTTTGTTCTTTGCAAAATAAGCTTGCTGTGCCTTTTTTTGTGCCTCTATAAAGGCATCAAACTCCTCATCCTCTAAATCAGATTCAAAGCCTTGAGAATAAAGCTGCATTATGATCTTGCCTTGCTTTGAGCTAGGACTATCTCTTAAATTCACAAAGAAATCATTTGCCTTTGTTCTTGTCTTAGCAAAGACTCCTTTTACAAGAGGAGGCTTTATGAGGTAAGAAGGTGAGTTCTTGGCTTCTTGCACCCAATACCCTATATTATCCATCATAAAGATCTCCTCATCCCTTGCTAGATCGAAATTTAAGTTGCTGTGGCTAAATTTAGATAAAAGCCCTGTTGGTATGACAGTATCATCCTTAGAAAGTCCCCAATAGATTCTAAGATCAGAGCTAAAAATTTCAGCAAAATCTATACCCCCAACCTCGCTAATAGTAGCATTTATAGCAAGGGTGGCATAGTTAAATCTCTTTTTTATAAAGGCTTCAAAATCATCTTTTAAAAGCTCTTTTGCTAGCTTGTGATTTAAGGGATCATTTGGGTATGAGCTTTTTAGATACCAAAAGCAACAGTGCATCTTCAAGGCACTAGCTAGATCAAAAAAGATAACTAGATCCAAGGGTGCTTCGTAAGTTAAATTCAAGCTTTGAGAAATACGCAAGATGCCTCTTACTTCGTAATCTTCATCATAGATCTTACAAGTTTGGTCTGCATATCTTGCTAGACTTAGATCAAAGGCATTGTCTAATCCTTCAAACTCATCACATCTAAGCATGGCTATCATCATTTATCCTTAATAGGGCTTTATTATAGCTTTATTATAGCTTTATTATAGCTTTATTATAGCTTTATTATAGCTTTATTAGAGCTTTATTAGAGCTTTTAAAAAAGCGTTAAGCTTCTTTGTGCTGGCTTTAATGAGCTGTAAGGCTGAATTTTTAGCCTAGCTTATGAGCTTAGCTTACTTAGAGCCTTTGAGATTAAGCTTTTAGGCAAATAAATCAATTTATCTTTAAGCTTTTTTAAATTTAAGCCTTGCTTGAATTTAAAGTTATTAAATTTTGTTTTGCTTGAATTTAAGCTTGTTTAAATTCAGCCTTACTTGAATTTAAAGCTCACAAGCTGTTTTAAATTTAAGCTTACTTGAATTCAAGCCTTTAATTAAATTCATTAAATCAAACTTAACCTTAATCTTTTAATACAAGCTTAAATTCAAGCTTTATTAACTTAAATTTAACTTATTTGACTTCAAGCCTTCTTAACCTTATCTAAATTAAATTTAGCCTTGCTGGAATTGAAAGATCGCAAGTTTAAATTCAAGCCTTTGGCTAAATCAATCAACTTCACCATTCATCCCTTCACACAAGCCTTATCTAAGCTTACTTAGAGCCTTTGAGATCAATTTTTAGTCTCTAAGCAAATAAATCAACTTTATCTTTAAGATTTTTGCATAAGCTTTTTTAAATTTAAGCCTTGCTTGAATTTAATGTCTTTAAATTTTGTTTTGCTTGAATTTAAGTTTGCTGAAATTCAACCTTTTCAATTTTACTTAACTTAAATTTAAGCTTACTTGAATTTAAAGTTTGTAAGTTCTTTTAAATTCAAGCTTTTTTGAATTTAAGCCTTTAATTAAATTTATTAAATCAAACTTAGCCTTAATCTTTTAATACAAGCTTAAATTCAAGCTTGCTTAACTTAAATTTACTCTTATTTAAATTTAAGCTTCTTAACTTAACTTCAATCTTTCTTAAAATTCAAGCTCACTTCAACCCACTTAAATTCAGCCTTTCTTAAATCCAAGCCCACTTCAACCCCCCTTTAAATTAACGCACCCTTTCTTA
>NZ_QHLI01000121.1 GCF_006864425.1 Campylobacter troglodytis
GGCGTAGATATAAACGAAAATTCAGTTGAGATTTGCCGCCTTCGCCTTTGGATAGAATTACTAAAAAATTCATATTATTTACAAGATGGAGACGAGGGCTTTGACGCAAATTTATCCACTCAAATCCATCAAATGCAAACCCTGCCAAACATTGATATAAACATTAAATGTGGAAACTCCCTTGTAAGCTATTTCGAGCTAAAGCACTCACTTTCTCACTACCCAAACATAAAGGCTCGCATAAACAAATACAAAATCGCAGTTTTAGACTACAAAGAGGGCTTTTTTGAGGACAAAACCCACATACAAAAAGAGATAAAAGCACTCAAAGAGGGATTTCGCACCTTTTGTTTTGCGGACAAATTCAAAAAAGAGGTTAAAGCCTTTGAGAAAAAATGCGAGGCTTATTCTAAAAAATACGGCAATTTTTTGGCAAAAGATGATGAGAATTTAAGCCTTTACATAGCACAAGGTTTTGGCTTTTTTGAATTTGATGAGAACGAGGCAAGGGCTGAATTTAAAGCACTTAAAAAGGACTATGAAGGCATTTTTAAGCTAGAAAGCAACAAGCCCTTTGAATGGCGTTTTGAATTCCCTGAGCTTTTAGACGAAAAAGGCGACTTTATGGGCTTTGATTTAATCATAGGAAATCCGCCTTATATCAAGGAAATGGACAATAAAAAACTTTTTGAATTCACTAAAAATTTACGCACTTATCAAGGCAAAATGGACATTTGGTATCATTTTGTCGGTAGGGGCTTTGATTTGTTAAAAAATCAAGGCATTTTAACCTTTATCGCTACTAATAATTGGACGACAAATGCAGGGGCGAAAAATTTGCGAAATGTGATTTTACAAGAATCGCAAATTCTAAATTTGGTTGATTTTGGTTCTTATATGGCATTTGATTCAGCAAGTATTCAAACTATGGTTATGGAATTTAGCAAAACAAAGCCTCCAAAATCTTACACGATAAATTATGCCAAAATAGAGAACAAAAACCCTACTTGCGAACATAGAGAGGCTTTATTGCAAAATAAACCTTTTGAGGATAATCTTTATCTTACGCCTACAATCACACCCAAAATAAGCCTTAA
Organism: Campylobacter troglodytis; assembly: GCF_006864425.1. Classification (GTDB taxonomy): domain Bacteria; phylum Campylobacterota; class Campylobacteria; order Campylobacterales; family Campylobacteraceae; genus Campylobacter_D; species Campylobacter_D troglodytis. The sequence goes on from NZ_QHLI01000121.1 coordinate 1,098, forward strand.
TAATGCCTTGACATTTGCAAATTCTAAACAAGATGAATTGCTGAATAAAATTATAAAAAACGGCGAATTTCGGTTAAAAGCCGATGAAATGACAAATGGAATACACCCACATTATGATTTTATAAACAAAAAAATAAATTTCGAGCATAATAATAAATTCACGGACGGAGAAGGTATTTTTGGATTATCTACGCTAGAAAAAGAAAGTTTGAATTTAAGCAATGCTGAAAATAAACTTGTCAAACCATATTTTGATAGCAAAAAATTCACAAAGTATTATGCTAATCCTAAAAATACACTTTGGCTGATATATACTGACTCAAAATTCAAAAATCCAAATTCTATGAACGAATATCCAAACATTAAAAATCATTTAGACAAATTCAAAAATGTCATTACTTCCGACAACAAACCTTACGGACTTCACAGGGCAAGGAATGAAATTTTTTTCACAGGACAGCCTAGAATTGTAGCTTTGCGAAAATGCGTAAATGCTCCGTTGTTTAGTTATGTGGATTTTGATTGTTATGTTTCGGCGGCATTTTACATTATTAAAACCGAGAGATTGAATTCTAAATATCTAATAGGCATTTTAAATTCAAAACTCATAGCCTTTTGGCTAAAACATAAGGGCAAAATGCAAGGCAATAATTATCAAATAGACAAAGAACCGCTTTTAAAACTCCCCATCCCCAAAATAAATTCCAAAAATTCAAAAATCGCTGATAAAATTGTGAATTTAGTGGAGCAGATTTTGGCTTTAAAAAATCCTTGTCATACTGAGCGAAGCGAAGTATCTCAAGAAAATAGAGATATTTCGGCTTTTGCAAAGCCTCAATATGACAAAGACACAAACCCTCAAGCCGATTTATTTAACCTGCCTAATACCAAAAACACCAAAAAAAGCAAACAAAGCAAGGGCATAGATTACCACGAGCCCAGCAGCTCTCACAATGACAACACAAGCAAACTCGAACAAGAAATCGACACATTAGTCTATGCCCTTTACAATTTAAACGAAAGCGAAATTCAGCTGATAGAAAAAGGCATATAAAAAAGCCAAGCAAACCAAAAGTCCCTTGCAAGTGAGGCAATCCAAAATCCCCCTTCCC
>NZ_QHLI01000122.1 GCF_006864425.1 Campylobacter troglodytis
TGCAAATAATGCCTTAAAATCTATGCTAGAATCATTAACTCAGCTTTATGATAAGGCACATTTTACTTATAGAATTTTTAGCATTAGAGTGGCTTATAGTTTGAAATATCAAACTTTTCAAGTGGTTTAAGGTTTTGTTTTAGTATGATAGTGGCAAGATTTACAAATGTGATATAACAATAAAGACATCTTACGAAAATGTGGTATTTGCTATTTGAATTCAAGTGAATATTGCAAATCAAATGTATTAGATTTGAGTGAATTATCAAATTAAGACAACTTAAGATTGATTGAGTATAATTTGTATATTTTTTAAGGATTCAGCTAAATGAAAACTTTTTACTTATGGTTTGCCAAAAGCACTAAAAATAAAATTATCGCTTTTGGTATAATCTTTCTGCTTTCATTTTGCTATGTTTTTTTGCATAGACCATTGGGGCTAGTAATATTTTCCATAGATCAACAGAGCTATTCGCACAATGCTTACAACTTAGATGAAATAAGAAACAATATAAGTAATAAAGATATGTTTTTAAGCTTAGTGAATGAATATAATCTTGCTGACAAAGAAAAATTTCACAAAAAAGAACTCTTAAATTATATAGACAATTTTAATACGGACTTATTTATAGTTAATGTGTTGGGATTGAATGAGTGGTATTATCAAGGATTGCTTATGAAGGCAAGAATCTATGCTAATGAAAAGGGCATGTATGTTGCTTACAAGGCACATAAAGAGATTGTTATTACAAAAAATGATCTTATATCAATGTTGGACTTTTTAAATATATTTAACAATATTGTATCCTTTTTTAATAATCTAAACTCAAAAGATTCTTCGTATAATCGGTATATGATTCAATCAAATATCACTCAATTTTTGCTTATTCAACCAGAAATATATTTTTTAGCATTTAGAGATAATAAATTATGTCTAGTAGTAGACAGTCAAATCAAAAATGCTTTACTAGAAAGATTATCTAGCATAAAAAAGGTATTGTTGCAACCTTATAATGAATTAGATATGAAACGACTGGATACATTTATCATAAAGCCAATAAATGAACTTAAGGAGCAATTAAATGATTGCAGATAAAGATAATGATGAGAGCAAAATCAAAAATAAAGAAGCCTATGATGGCATAGTAGGTGCATTATTAAATGGTGGTATGCCAAAAGCAGTGGTGGAATACGACAAAATGGCAAGAAAAGCCAAACATGAACAAGATAGATTAAAAAAGCAACAAGAAGTGTTTGAAAAGGTGGGCGATATATTTGGAAATGCTACTAGCATTATGGGAGATTTAGATAAACGATTTACCGCACTACAACCAATCACTATGCCAATAAAAATTATGACAAAAAGAGTAAGTAATACATTTAATGTGTTGGACTATACAATAGAATATCAATTAAATGGCTCAAAGGGAGTTACTGTTAAAATAATTAGTAATTCTATAGAACAAGCAGTTTTTAGCGTTGGAGTAGGTATTAGCGTAAGTCTTGCTATAGCAACCGTAATAGCTGGTTATTTTTTATCTATACCGCTTATAGCAACGAGTATAATTGCATTTTTTATATTTTCTATTGGAATCACTGTATCAAATCTAGTAAGCACTTGGGTTGGTGATATGTCACAAAATATAATTAATTTTGCCTACGAATACATTTATATCTCAGCAAAAAAAGGCATAGAAAGGCTTCAAAATGGAATAGATTATTTTGTAAGCAAAGACTTATTTAATGACTTTCTGCACTTGTTAATGTTTAACAATGATAAAGGGCGGCAAGTTCTAGAATATGAATTAAGAGAAAGGTCTGGTGATGAAGTAGATGGAATGGATAGTATGGAAAAAAATAGAATGCTTTTTGTTAAATAAATGGTGTTTTGAATAAATGGAAATTAACAATATAACAACCTTTGAAAATATCAATAAATTAGACTTAGAATCTATAACTAAACATTCATCACTTCATTTGCTAAACGCCCTCTATCAATGCCAAGATTTTGCCATTGTTAATCCAAGCCTAAACGATGATAATGTAAGCTTCAAATTTGGTTATCACTCATCTTTCTACCTCTCATTTGTTGCAAACAAAAAATCTTTAAGCAACTCTTATTTAACTTCGCGTAAAGCCCTTTATAAATCCATAATGCAGATAAAAAAGGAAAAAGCAGAAGCACAAAAGCAAGAAATAGATTC
>NZ_QHLI01000123.1 GCF_006864425.1 Campylobacter troglodytis
TCAGCCGAGGTTTTAAGCATGGTTACTATCTCATCGCCTAGGGTATTTGTAGTAGTTTCTACGCTTCCCTTGGCATCTTGGATCTTTGTGGTAAAATCAAGCCCTTTGTAGCTATTAAAGACCTTCATAATCTCATTCATATTAGACCCAACCCTTCTTTGTAGGGTATCAAGGAGTTTATTTAAGCTATCTTTAAGCTGTATTAGCTGAGGATTTCTTGGACTTGCAGCTATCCTTGTGGTTAGATCCCCATCCTCTACCCTCTTTACACTCTCAACGCTCTCATCAACTGCCTTTTTATCTTGGATTAAGCCGTTTTGGGTGTTTTTGATGTTTTCATTTATGGCTTCTGCCATCTGTCCTAGCTCGTCCTTTGCCTTTGGAGGAAGGAGCTTTGGAGGGGTATTTGTCTTGTAGTTTAGATAGTCAAAGAAAGAAAAGAGCTGATGCGAGATATTATGCACCCTTGAAACGACCTGGGTTTTTATATAAAAAAAGACGAAAATAATCATAATTGCCACGCAGCCTACAACGCAAGCTATAATGATGTTTCTAATGGTATCAACAGAAGCAAAAATTGATCTTTGAGGAGCGATTACTCCAATTGCCACATAGCCAAAAGTGGATATATCAAGATGGGCTAGGGCTGTGTAGCTTAGCTCTCCTCGGTAATTTACATACTCATAAACCCCATCTTGATGGGATTTTACTGCGTTTTCGATGGTTTTAACCGTTGGATGGGTGTTAAGATCTGAAAAATGTCTGCCAAGGGTTATGCTATCAGGATGGGCTACAAAGATGCCCTCTTGGCTTAGTAAAAAGCGGTAATCTCCCTCAAAAACCGAGTATTTATTGTCTAAAACTAGCTGAGATAGCCCTCTCATATCCATAAATAATGCAGATGCCCCTGCTAGCTTTTTGTTTCTATCATAGATGGGATAGACTATGAAAAAGCCAAGCTCGTCTCCATTTCCAAGATCCACAGTTATGGGCTGACCCATTACAGTTTTACCCTCTTGCATAGCCTTTTTAAAGGAGGGTAGCTCTAAGATTCTCTCATGTGCTTTCATAGGCACTGCCTTGTTTTGTCCACCTTGCACCGTTTGTCTTGCAAGGTATAAGAACTCTCCACTTGGTAAAAGATTATTTGGATCAAGCCTTGCACCAACTGTGGCGGCATTTTGCACATAGACATAAGCGTAAGCTGAATACTGCCCTATTTCAAGGGCTAGGTTTGTTTGGATGATAAGATCTCTTTCATTGTCCTCGCTGCGGCTGATGTATTCTTGGACATTGTCGTGAAGCATTTGACCTGAGATTAAAATCTCTCTCATATAAACAGAGGTTGCCTCTGCCATACGAGAGGAGACATTGTCTAGTAGCTTGTAGGATTCTTTTTCTTGAACCCCTCTTGCTATTTTGATTAAGATAAGTGCCATAGCACCAAGACAGACTATGACTAAGAGGGCTATGGCTGAGCTTATCTTAGTTCCTAATGAGGCATTTTTGAACATTTTTTACTCCTTTTGTGTTGTGTATTTTATAATATCCACCCCCCTGCTTTGCAAGGGAGGGGGACAATCTTGTTTTTGAATTTTTTTGTTTTTGACCTTTTTGTTTTGCCTTTGTTTTTTTGCTTTTTTGCCTTTGTTTTTTAGCTTTGCTTTTTTTGAGCTTGAATTCAAGCTTTTTGTTTTTTAGGCTTGAATTTAAAACTTTATGTAAATTCAAGCCCTTGGCTTATAAAGCCTTGTTAAATTCAAAGCTCACTTTAAAAGACTTAATTCAAGCCCTTGGCTTGTTGAATTTTTAAGCCTATGTTTAAATTCAAGCCTTGAAATTCTTTTGCCTTATCCTTTGTTTTAAGCTTAAAGCTTTTAGCTTCAAGCCTTGCTGTTTAAATACTTTAAATTCAAAGTTTTTGTTTAAATTCAAGCCTCAAATTTTTGCCTTTGAGTTTCTTTGCTTAAATTCAAGCTTAAATTTAAATTTTTCTTTGAATTTAAAAGCCTTTGCTTTTGGCTTTGAAAACTCTGTTAGAATTCAAAACTCAGTTTAAAAGGCTTAAATTTAAGTTTTTGTTTTTGAAAACTTAGATTTAAACCTTTATTTTTTTACTTGAATTTAAAGTTTTATTTGAATTCAAGCCCT
>NZ_QHLI01000124.1 GCF_006864425.1 Campylobacter troglodytis
ACGCTAATTGCCAAAAAAAGCTCTTTGATTTAACTGTTATGGAAGGCACAAGCACGGAGGAGATCTTAGAGGAATTTGCTTTAAGATGTGATTTTAGCATAATCATAAAGGATAAAAGCTCAAAAGAGATTCTAGCAAGGCTTATAAAAAACATAAACGCAAGGCAGCTAAGCTTAAACGAGCTTTTTGATTTATTAATCAAAGAAAATAATTTACACCACAGCTTTGATGGCAAGGTTTTAAGAATTTCAAGGTTAAAAACTCAAAGCTTTAATCTATCTTACATAAGCTCAATTAGAGAAGGACAAGCCATCACAAGAGCCTTTGTGGATGCTAGGACAAGGCAGGGAGATTTTAGCCTTGATGAGGACAATGAAGATAATGTCATAAAAAGCTTTGAGCGCTTTGATTTTTGGGAGAACATAGAACAAGAACTACTATCCTTGCTTAAAGATACAGATGACACAAACACAGTTATAATAAACCCAAATGCAGGACTTATCACTATAAACGGCACCCTAAATCAGCTTGAGTTAGCAAAAAACTACATACAAGATTTGCAAAATAGGCTTAAAAAACAAGTAGCAATAGATGTTAGCATCATAGCAGTAAGCCTTAATAAAAATCACTCCCAAGGCATAAACTGGCAAAATTTTAACCTAAATTTTAACTCACAAAATTCAAACAATGCAAATTCTTTAATCTCCTTTCAAGGCTCAAATGAAGGAAACGCCTTTGTAAGAAATTTAGGTTTCAATGCGAATTTTAATCTAAGCTCTGTTTTAAACTTCCTTTCTACAAATGGCAAAACAAGGGTTCTTTCAAGTCCAAAGCTAGTAGCCTTAAACAACCAACAAGCCATCATCTCAGTAGGAGATACCATAAACTATCAAGTAAAAGAAAGCTCAAAAAGCACAGATAGTGGCACAACAGTCAGTGAAAGTTTTAATAACTACTCCATCTTCATAGGCATTTTATTAAATATCTTGCCTGAGATTTCAGATGATGATAAAATAATGCTTCGCATAAGTCCTTCTTTGAGTAATTTTAAATATGTCCAAGATAATCTTCGTCAAACAAGAAGCATAGCCCCTGATACCATTTCTAAAAAGCTTTCAACCGTGGTTTCAATGCAAGATAATCAAACCCTCATTTTAGGAGGCTTAATAAGCCTTGAAGAAAGCCTAGATGCTACTTCTTTGAATTTTTTATCAAAGCTGCCCTTACTAGGTGCTTTATTTTCTAGCAAGAATGAGGCCAAAAGCTCCACAGAAATAGTCTTTATAATCACCCCTCAAATCATCTCTCCAAGCTACAACCCAAGCCTTACAGATCTAGGCTTTACTAGTATATGAGCCTTGTTTCTTTAAGCACTCAAGAGCTTGCCTTCTTAGAGCTTAAACAAGCCCTTGTTTATAAAGAAAAACAAAATGGGCTTATCTTGCTTGTAGGAAAAAGCGGACTTGGAAAGAGCTTGTTGCTTAAAAGGCTTTGCAAGGACAAAGAAGCCATACTCTTTGAGAGGGCTTTTTTCAATGAAGATGCCTTATTAAGAGGGCTTTTTGAAGAGGCTTTTAAGGATGGGCTAAGAGCTAAAAACCACAATCTAAAAGAGGCTTTGAGTAAAGAGAATGCAGACCTTTTTGCAAGCACTTTTAAGCAAGAGGCTTTCAAGCAAGATAAAGCAAATAAGCTCACTCAACAAAGCCAAAACGGTAAAAACAGCAATCAAATATCACAAAACGCACTCACTCAACAAAACAGCAATCAAATATCACAAAACAAATTCAAGCCACAAGATCAAAAAGACAAAGAAAATAAAGGCTCTTTTAAAAGTAAGCAAATGCAAGATAAAAGCTCTCACACAACTAAGTGCGTGAATTTTCTTAAACAAGAAAGAAGTAAGTATGAATTTGATTTTTCAACACAAGCCAAAGACAATAAATTCAAGCCACAAAGCCAAAACGACAACAATCAAATATCACAAAACAAACTTAAACAACAAGATCAAAACAACCAAATACCACACAATAAATTCAAGCCACAAGATCAAATAACAAGAGGCTTGAATTCTCATCAAAAATTCAAGCCAAACAAAGAA
>NZ_QHLI01000125.1 GCF_006864425.1 Campylobacter troglodytis
ACGCAAAATTGCAGTTAAGCCCTTATTATTGTTCGCAAAATATCAATAAACTAACGCCAAAATTTAAATTCAACAAAAGCGTTATGTATTTTTTCGTAACAATCATACAAAAATTCATCGCAAAATATGACGGACAGCAAGGTGGCTATAAACTAGACGAGTTAAAAAACCACATTGCACAAATTCCCACCCTCAAAAACGGCGAACTAGCCTTTGAATTTATGGAAATTTTCATAAAGGCAGTTTTAAAAGAAGTGATTAAAAATGTGGTTTTATACAGCCAAAAATACACAAACACCACAAGACAAGTCGTTGAAAAGGGCTAAATTTATTTAATAAAAACAAGCATTTAAAATAAGGCAAAGCCTTAAATGCCTTTTAAAACGTCTTAAATTCACAAAAATTCACACCATTTTGTCATTGCGAACCTTGCGAGAAAGCAAGGCGAAGAATCCACACCTTAATTTTAAGCACCCTTTGCCATTCGTGGATACTAGCACACGCTCAGTATGACGATGGGGCATCATTGCGAGGCTTGATTTTATCAAGCCCAAGCAATCCAAAAAAATACGACTTAATTTATAAGCGACACCAAAAGCCCTCTGTCTTGCGAAAGTGGAGTTTTCCCTATAAAGCCCCCAAGCCTTGCGGAGGGGATTTGCTTCGTAAGGCTTGCAACCCGTTGGGTGGGTGAAAAAACACAAATAAACAATGAAATCCAAAGTAAGCCTAACAATTTACAAAACTCTTTAAATTTCTGTCATACTAAGGGAGTGCGTAGCACGACCGAAGTATCTCAAATTTCAGAATCAGAGATATTTTTGCTTTGGATACCGCCTTGCAATCCGCTCTGTCGCTACGCTTAATATGACAAAATAAGTCCCTCCATTACGAGTGAGGGATTTTAACCAAAAGTCTCCCTTAGTGCGGAAGGGGCTAGGGGGTGGGTCATTGCGAGGCAAAGCCAAAGCTTTCCATAAACCTTGTCATACTGAGCATTGCGAAGTATCTAAAAATTCTTGTCATACTGAGGCAAAGCCCGAAGTATCTCAACAATTCCAGAATCTACAAAGAGATATTTCGGTTGTTTCACTCCCTCAATATGACAAAGAAACAAATTCCCCTCCCTTGCGGAGGGGGATTTAGGGGGTGGGTCAATTTACAATTTTAAGAATCTAAACTAAGCCCTTATGACTTAAGATTATAAATCTAGCCTTGTTTTTGTGCATTTAGATTCCATAATAACAACACTAAGCCTATTTAGCCGTGATTTATGCCTTAGATTCTATAATGTCTTTGTGGGCTTGGATATTTTTTTCACTCCATAAAACTACATTTTTTATCACTTCTTTTTCAACTGCCTTTATGAAAATTTCCATAAATTCAAAGGCGATTTTGCCGTTTTCACTCACAGGCAGAATTATTTTTGTCTCATTAAACACTTGTTCAAAATCCCGCACAAGCACACCTTGAAAGGCTTTTTGTGATTTATTTAGCCACGCTATGAAAAAGTGTGCGATTTTTTGATTAAAGCCCTCAAATTTTGGGTAGCAAGTCTTAGTAAATTGCCCTGCGTAAAAATCTTTTGCCATATAGAAAAACTGCATCCCAAGCATTCCTACGGCAAGTCCTCCGCCCTTGATTTTATGTGCTTCATCTAAATAATCCACATATCCGCTTATGCCGTTATTTTCGCAAGTGCGCGTGAAGTATGGATACTCGCCATTTTCGCTAAAATTAAAGCTGTCTTTGTTTAACTGCGGATTTGACTTCACGCTAAACAACTCGCCTATTTTAAATTCGCGCCATTTTAGGCTTTGTGGATTGCTACGCAAGGCTTTGCCTTGCTCGCAATGAGGAGTGGCATTTTGTGAATTTTCAAAGATTTCAAGGGCTTCAAAGGCTTTTAAGGCGGCTTTTTCTTTGTAATTAAGCTTATAATCTTTTAAACCCGTTACGCTCAAATACGCTTCTAATTCTCTTATCCTTTCAGCTTCTAATTCTCTTATCCTTTCAGCTTCTAATTCTCTTATCCATTGTTCCATAAATTCAAAGGCGATTTGTCCGTTTTTGAGAGTGGGGAGTTTGATT
>NZ_QHLI01000126.1 GCF_006864425.1 Campylobacter troglodytis
CCCCTTCCCCTTGCGGAGTATTTGTGTCTTAACGAGGAGTTAAGATGCAAGAATTTATTGATAGTATCGATGATAGTGATGATAGTATCAATGGTGGGCTTAAAAATGAGCTTAAACAAGAAAATAAGCTTAAACAAGATTTAATTTCATTTGATGAAAATGTAGTTTCTTACAAGGAAATAGCTAAATGTCAAATCAATGATATAGTTAATTTTAATGAAATTCACAAACAAGGCTTAAATGATAAACTCCTTGTGAGATATAACAAAGAACCTTTCAAAAAGCTTATCTTTACAAATTTCACCTCTTGTGATTTTAATCTTTTTATGGTTTTATGCTTTGTGGCAAATGACAAAGGAAGCCTTAAAATAAGGCTTGATTTTAACACTTTTTGTGTCTTAGCAAACAAAAAAGAAAAAAACAAAAAAAGATTAAATCAGCAAATCAATGACTTTGCTAAAAAATGCTCTAAAACTATCATTAAGCTAGAAAAAGAAGAAAGTAAGTCTTATATAAGCCTTTTTGAATTCATTGAGGTTTTTGATGATTATTTAATCTTTAAATTTAACCCTTTTATGTTGAGCGTTGTAAATAATTTTAGATTTTACACTCAGTTTGAACTCTCTTTATACTGCTTACTTAAAAGCAAGTATTCTAAAATGCTTTATCTTCTTTTGCTTGATAATTTATACAAAGGCAAAGTATTAAAAATCAGCGTAAATAATTTTATGGAGTATTTTGATTTAAGCCTTGAAAATGCTAGAAATTTAGAAAGAAATATTATTAATCTTGCAGTAAATGAGCTTTTAGAAAATAAGCTTTTTAAGAAGCTTAGCTATAAAAAAGAAACTCATAAATCATATAAGATTATGTCTTTTTATGTTTTTGAGTATAGCAGATAGCATAAGGATTGTGAGATGTTAATGTGGTTTTTGGATTGGAGTGTTTTCAGCTTTATGGTTGTTGCAATTATACTTACACTTTTTTCAAAGGATATACAATGACAAAAGAACAATATCAAAAAATGTGTGAAGTAGTGCATAAATGCCATAATGAAATAAGTGTTTTTAAAGATGATGAATTAGAATTTTTAACACTCGCTTCTTTAAATCATTATTATTGCAAATACAAGGGATTGTCATTACCACTTTATATGGCAACCTTAAACGACAAATTGATTGATTTTGAAAAATCAAACAAAACAAAGGACTAATAATGCCTAGCTACTATAATCAAAAGAATTTAAGCTTACCCCTTGATTTAATCTTGCTAGAAAATGGCTATTCTTATAAAAAGGAAAAATGCTCTCGCAATCACCTTACAATGAAAAATGAAAATGAGGACTTAATCATCATCACAAGGAGCATAAATGGGCATTATTTATATTTTAATCCCCTCAATGATTATGACAAGGGCAATATATACTCATTTTGCAAGAATCGTGGAGTAAAAATAGATGATTTATTAGATAAAGATAAGATTAAAAGCCTTGATATAAAAGACTTAAAGCATAATATTAAGCCCTCTGAGCTTGATAAAAGAAGCATTGAAATTTTAAATATTTTTAAAGAGGAATTGCAAGATTTAGTTTATGATAAGCCGCATTTTTTTGGAGCTAAAAGACTTATTGATGATGAGAGCTTAAAGGGCTTTCATCTTATCAAACAAGATAATTATCACAATATTTGCATACCCACTTACACCTTCAAAGAATATAAAAACCTACAAACAAGCGAGGGTAATGTAATAAGCTTTAATCAATGCGGCTTTATGAAATACTTGCAATACCCCATTAAAAAAGAAAACGCCCTTATAAAACAGCTTTGCTATGGCAAAAAGGGTTTAGAGATACTTAAAAGCAAGGACATCAAACAAGCTGACATTAAAAATATCATACTGTGTGAGGGCATTATTGATAGTTTAAGCCTTTATGAGTTAGGCTCTTATAAAAGCGATGATACCTTACTTTGCTCTACAAATGGACAAATTACTCAAAGCCACTTTGAGACCTTAAATTATCTTAGCAAAATGAGTGAAAATTCAATTATTGTGCTTGGCTTTGATAATGAC
>NZ_QHLI01000127.1 GCF_006864425.1 Campylobacter troglodytis
AAAGTTTGCAAAATTTATACTTGCTAAATTTAATGAAGTTATAAGAGAAAATCCGCTTAAGTTGTCTTGAGCCAAAAAATTTTGTGCTTCACTTCAAAGCAACAAGATTAATACGAAAAATTTAGGACAAAATTTTTATCAAATTTTATTAAAGTTGATAAGGGAAAATCCTATTAGAGTATCTTGAGCCAAAAATAATACTCCATTTGAGAGAAGAAAAGACATAACTGATCCTCTAGAGATTTTACTAAATGGCTATAAAAATTCTTTTAAGGAGTAAAAAATGAAAAAAATGTGCGTAATATTTTTAGTAGCATTTATATCAGTAGTATTCGTAGCACATGGGGTTTCGGATGATCTAAACAAATCAAGTATCTTTAAAGCTTTATCGCAAGATTTTGGTGCGGATTCAAATATAGATTCAATCAAAACCGAGCAAAATTTTAATGCTTTAAGCCAAAATGCTACAAATTGTGATGAGAGCTATAAGCAAGAGATATGTGGTGATGATTATTTATGCAACGCAAGTAAATGTTTATACAAAAATTTCACAAGCATAGATGAAGCCTTTAAATTTTATGTAGAACAAGAGATACAAAATCAAGTCGCTTTTTTAAAAGATAGAGGAGAGCTAGAAAGTCAAAACACAAGCTTAGTTGTTTATAAGCATATGCTAGGCATAGCTTTGCCAAAGATAAATGAGAGCAAGAACATCACAAGTTCTATCAAGGATTATTACTCTGGCATACAAAATCAGTGCTACTTTGAGTTTAAACGCACTAGCGAGAGTTTAATGATAGAATTTAAACTGTGTTGATAGCGAAAACAATGTGATTATTTTCACACAAAAGGGTGATGCAGTGGAGATTATTGGCAAAAGCGAGGCATTGTGAAAAATGAAAAAGTTAGAGATAGTTTTTTTGGTAGGAGTTGTGTCGGTAGCATTTGTAGCGTATGGTGATTCAACAAATTTGCGTTAGCCACAAACCATAGATTTTAATGATTTGTAGGCTGAATATAGCGTAGATTTAAATAAAGTACACGAAACTAGTCAAAGTTTACCATAAGAAATTGCAGATTGTGATTTTTGATGAAGCTATTAGACCTTACAAAAGAACGTTGTGCTATCTTAGATATATTCCCTAATCTTGTTATCATAGAGGTAAAAATATCGAAGAAGCCTACCAGCAGTTTTTGTTAGATGATGAGGCTTTAAAAATAAAAAAGCTTCTTTTAAACAAGTTGCCGAACAAAAATCATACGCATACTAACTCAGTGATTAGCGAATGGACAGAAAAATATATTATTATATATCAATGGAAAGATAGAAAAACACTAGAAATTCACATTCAGCATCTAGATGATTGTATATACGATTACTATACATTTTTTGATTTAGACGGTGGTGTGGTTAAAATTATGCGCAATCAAGAAACTTGCTAGAATTCTTTAAAATATATAGGGAAAAAGTATAAAATAGCATTGAGATTTAAAGATATGGTATCCGCACTTAAAGTATACAGTTTAGATAATGGCAAGGAATTGATAAAGGATAAAAGCTCTTATATTAAAGCCAACAAGTTTAAATTTATCGATTTTTGTGATAGGTTTTACTTTGGTTATTAGAATTTAGGAGATAAGGTTCTTAAACTATTTAAAGGTAAAAGTACTAAAAATACATTAAACAACTACAAAGCCACAGCTTAGACCATTAAGGCAAGAATGGAAATATAATTAATGATAAAGGTGGCGACATAGTATATTTTTTAGGTCTTTCACACATTGAAATCAATGGGCATCTTAACATTACAAATCCAAAAGATTTAAACAAAGCTATGCAAGATTTAAAGTAGCTAAAAATAAAAGAATGAAAAGATATGTATATACAAAAACCATATAATCTATTAAAGGTGAAAAACAAATGACTCTAGCTTATATACGCAAGCATAGCAATATAAATGATAGGTATGAGTGGGATAGATTTTTCTACCTTGATAAAGAGGTTTTATCT
>NZ_QHLI01000128.1 GCF_006864425.1 Campylobacter troglodytis
AATAAAAAAAAGGGTTAAAAAAATTGTTTGAATTTTAAGTGTTATTTTTTTTACTTATTTTAGGCTCTTTTGTAACTTGTGAATTTGTAGCTTGACTTTTTTTGCGTTTTATAATATATTTTCATTTGATAAGTCGCTAGGATGTAGATTAGTCCCATCGCCCTTACTAACTTCGCTACTTGGTAGAAAATCTGAGCGAGACGACTTATCCTACTTTATAACTTGTAATTATCCATAAATTCACACCATCGCCCTTAAAACCTTTGCTTAATCCTATTTGGTAGCGCTCAACGCCATTTTTAAGCAAAATTGTTTTTACGCCATTAACATCTAGCACTTCGCCTTTTGCGATAATCTCGCTTATGCCACTTGCTATCTTTTCGCCTTGCGTTGTACCGTCAAATTTTGCGAATTTATCACCGTGCTTTTCTAAAATATGTTTTAAACCTTTTAAGCTGTCCCCCCAAACTAAATCAATGTCCCCCAAGTCGTCTCTATAAAATGCTCCAGCCACTTGACCGTTAAACTCTACACCGTCTTTGGCTGCTTGTTCGCTTTCAGCGAGTAGCTTTTTAACCGCCCCTTGTCCGTCTTTGTAAAATTCAGCGAAATTCTGCCCGAATTCTTTTATCGGCGTGATATTTAAGGCTTTTTCAATATTTTCACGTCGTTTTTTTAAGTTTTCTTTGCCGATTTCAAACATTTTGCTATCGCTTACTTCGATTTTCGTGCCATTTTTTTTCGAATTTTGTTTTGTCTTCTTTATCTGTATTTTAATTGTTTGCGTATCCGCACTTATACTTGCATCGCCATACACATCTTTTGGGCTAAAATTACGCACATTCTCAATCTCTGTTACTATGTTTTTGATAATTCTTTGTTTGTGGTAATTTTCCCAATAATCCGCACTCTCAAACTCGTTTAATCTTGCTTTTAGCTCCTCTTCTCTTGCTTCATTAGGGGCGCTTTTTCTTGCCAATAATTCATCTTTGATAGCTCTAATTTCTTTATCAATGTTTAAGTTTTGTTCTTGTAATCTTTTAAGTTGAGTTTGTAAAGGCTCGTTTTTGTTTGGCTTGAAATTTGAAGCTCTTTTTTTGCCTATGTCATAAGCATCTTCAGTGACACTTTCTTTTGCTTGTTTTATCTTTGTGTTGTTTTGTGTTGTTTTATTCTTTACTTGATTTTGTGGCTGTGAATTTGGTAGTATAGTTTTATCAAGTTTAACATGAAATGGCTTGTCAGTAAAAGCCCCTACGAGTATATTTGGGGCTTCCTTGCTTTTATATAAGCCTTGTAAATTATCCTCTTTAAGCTTGTTTTCAAGCTGTTTAATCCTTTTAAAAGAATTTGTAGCTATTATCCACTGGCCATCGCTATTTTTAGCAATACTTGTGAAAAGTAACTTTTCATTACCTAAATCTTGCGCAAAATTTATACCCTCTTTATCCTTAAAAATAAAATGTGGATTTTCAAGTGTAGGCTTTATCTTGTCTATAAATTCGCTTCTATTTCTTGCTTCTATCTTTGATAACGAGCCTATTTTAAGATGAATTTCATCTACACCCTCTTTGGCTAAAATGTCTTTGATATTTTCACTAAATTGTGGCTTAAAAGCCTCGTTTAAATCCTTTATATTAAATGTTTCTAGCCATTTATGCGTTAATTCTTTGTCTAAAATCTGCCTTTTGCCCTCTTTATCTGTAAAAAGGTATTTTCCTTCTTTGTTTTCTTTGAGTATGCCATTTTCTAGCATTTGTTTTATGTTTTCGTAATTTGTCTGCCCTTGTGTTTTTGGCTCGTCTTTGATTATAGGCTGTGGCTCGTCTTTTATAGGCTTTTTTACAGCTTGTGAATTTGTAGCTTGACTTTGCAACTCCTTTAAAAGCGTTTGCAAATTTGAATTGGCGTTTGGGGATTGATACACCACTTTTGCGCCTGCTTCTAACTTGTTTTTAATATCATTAAATTCTTTAATACCTTTTGAAATACCTATA
>NZ_QHLI01000129.1 GCF_006864425.1 Campylobacter troglodytis
TTACACACTCGTAACTCTGCGAGAAGATATGCTAAAACGAAATGGGCAAGTTTATACTCAGATTGTAAAAGCTTGCTCTGCTAGCGAGCTATTACCTATAATAAGGAATTTGAATGATATGAGCAAGACAGAATTTTATAGTGATTGCTTGGCTATTTATGATGGTTTAGTTGATTTTTTACTTCGTGCTACGCACTCGTAACTTTGCAAGAAGGAGCAAAGTTATAGAGTAAGACACAGGGAAAATGAGTTTGCAAAAGGCACAAATCACATAAATGCAATTGAGAATTTCTGGGGCTTTGCCAAGCATAGATTAAGCAAATTTAAAGGAATTAAAAAGGAAAATTTTGTCCTTCATTTAAAGGAAACAGAATTAAGACGAAAATTTTGAGACAAAATATTTATCAAAATTTATTAAAGTTGATAAGCCAAAATCCGCTTAAGTTGTCTTGAGCCTTGATAAATTCAAAAAGAAAGGCTTGATTAAGCCTTCTTTTGCTTGATTTATAAACACTTTCTTTTGTCTGATTTATGAGATCTTCACTTAAATTTGTCCTTATGGTTATAGTGTTACGGTCTAATTTTGATCTGCTTGTTTAAAGTTGATTGTAACAAAATATGCTTAGTTCTTGTGAGTGTTGATTATAGCAAAGGCGTGTCTTTTGTTGTTTTTCCCTTGCTCTTTTTTCTAAATCTTTTAAATTTATATCCTTGCTTTGAGCTTTTAAATCCTTGTGATTTTTAAACAAACTTCAAAATTTTAATGAGCTAAGCTATAAATTTATACCCCTTATATAAATTTCAAAGTTTCTTGCTAAAAGTATCCACCTCTTCTTTAACCCTTATTTTTATGCCAAAGCAACTGTAAATTCTATTTGGCTTTAAACTTGTTTGTAGGGTGTAGGGTTTGCTCTTTGACATCTTTGCCTTTCTCATCTTCAAATTTTACAAGTGAATTTTAACAAAAATTCACTTATTTTACGCACTCTTTAAAGTCACATAAATTTATACTAAATTTATGCACTTTCACTCACAGTCCTTGCAATATTTTTTAACTATGCGTTTTATTTCTAAATTATATTTTTCTAACTTGTATATAATCATACAAACTTTAAAGCGATGAGTTGCTGTGGTGTTTGGCAAATATTTGTGATGTTTATCAAAATATTGTTGCAAATCCAACCTACCCTGAGCCACATCTTTGCGTAATTGAAATAAATTATTTTCTTCTATGGGATTAAATAAATTTTCCTTGTCATATTGTAGACAGTATTGTAGCCCCCATTCTGCCAGAATAGATGATTGTGTAAGATTTGTTACAGCAAGGGCTTCGCTAAAAGGAGGCGAGGCAACTGCTATATGTGCCATAATTAAACACTGCAAAATAATTTTTGGCTCAAGACAACTTAAGCAGATTTTTTCTTATCAACTTTAATAAATTTTGATAAATATTTTGTCTCAAAATTTTCGTCTTAATTCTGTTTCCTTTAAATGAAGGACAAAATTTTCTTTTTTAATTCCTTTAAATTTGCTTAATCTATGCTTGGCAAAGCCCCAGAAATTCTCAATTGCATTTATGTGATTTGTGCCTTTTGCAAACTCATTTTCCCTATGTCTTACTCTATAACTTTGCTCCTTCTTGCAAAGTTACGAGTGCGTAGCACGAAGTAAAAAATCAACTAAACCATCATAAATAGCCAAGCAATCACTATAAAATTCTGTCTTGCTCATATCACTCAAATTCCTTATTATAGGTAATAGCTCGCTAGCAGAGCAAGCTTTTACAATCTGAGTATAAACTTGCCCATTTCGTTTTAGCATATCTTCTCGCAGAGTTACGAGTGTGTAGCACGAAGTAAAAAACTGGTGTTTTCTTACCAGCCCCACGTCCACGCTTGCCACGAACACGTTTTGCACCGAAATAACTCTCAGCTATTTCGATCTCGCC
>NZ_QHLI01000130.1 GCF_006864425.1 Campylobacter troglodytis
AGTTGGGACTTTAAGGCTAAATTCAAGCATTTCAAAAGGCTAAATTAACCCCTTTCAATCTGTTTGATTTAAGCTAAAAGCTTCAATTTTTAAAGTTTTAAAGTTTTAAAGTTTTAAAGTTTTAAAGTTTTAAAGTTTTAAAGTTTTAAAGTTTTAAAGTTTTAAAGTTTTAAAGTTTTAAAGTTTTCAAACCGCCTTTCAAGCCTCCTTAAAAGTCTATAAATCTTTCAATTTATTTGATTGTTTAAGCTTGAAATTTTAGCTGAATTTAAGCCTTTCAGTTGCTTACAAGGCTTTGATTTTTTTCAACTCAACTCAAAAAATTTTAAAAAACTCCTTAAACTTCTTTAAATTCAAGTAAAAGCTCAATTTAAATTCAACTTAAAAGCCTTTCAAGCCTTTTAGCCACTTTTTCTTTCAAATATTAAATTCAAAGGCTTTTCAAGATTTTAAAACTTCTTTCAAACATCTTAGCACTAACCAAATCTTCAAATTCAAAGTTCTTTGACGCATTTCAAATTTTTTTGAATTTTTCAAGCTTTGAATAATTTAAAGCCAAATTTAAGCGTTTGAATTTCTTTTCAACTTAACAATTTATGAAAGTCTTTCAAGCCCTTTCACATTTCTTTCAAGTCTTCAAATTCAAAGCCCTTTGCAAAGAATTTTAAAACCCTTGCAGCTTCTTTGAATTTAATTTAAAGCTCAATTTTATTTAAATTCAAGTAAAAGGCCATTAAATCCTCTTAAGCTTCTTTGAATTCAAGCAAGAAGCCTTTAAAGTTTCTTCAACTTCTTTAAATTCGATTTAAGACTTATTTAAATTCAAGCAAAAGCCTTTCAAGCTTCTTATAAGTCTTTAAATTCAAGCAAATAATGTAATTTTTGAGTAAATGAGATTTAGTATGTGAAAAGGATTAGCAAGGGATTAACTAAACTTGAAGCAAGCTTGAATTTCAAGGTTTAAAGTTATTTATTTAAGTTTAAATTTAAGCTTAAATTCAAGTTTAAGCCTAAGGTTAAAGCCTAAATTTATTTAAGTTTAAATCAAGCTTGAAGTTAAAGATTTAAAATTATTTAAAGTTTACATTCAAGCTTAAGCTTTAAATTTATTCAGAATTTAAATTTAGGTTAAAGCCTGAATTTGTTTAAACTTGATTTAAACTTGAATTTCAAGCCTGAATTTATTTAAACTTAAACCAAGTCTGACATTCAATGTTTAAAATTATTTAAGTTTTTCAAGTTTAAATTCAAGCTCAAGCTTTAATTTAAGCTGAATTTAAGCCTTTAAGTCCTAAATTCAAAACACAAATTCAAGGCTATTTAAAACACAAATTCAAAGCTCTTACAAAGCTTAAATTCAAGGCTATTGCAAGGCTCTTGCAAAGCACAAAATTCAAAGCTTAAATTCAAAGTTGAAGCTAACTTACAAAGCATAAAGTTCAAGGCTAAAGCTATTTAAAACACAAATTCAAGGCTCTTACAAAGCGTAATTTCAAGCTCAAGCTTTAATTTTGGCTGAATTTAAGCCTTTAAGTCATAAATTCAAAACACAAATTCAAGGCTCTTGCAAAGCACAAATTCAAAGATCTTACAAAGCTTAAATTCAAGGTTAAGGCTAACTTAATAGCTTAAAAGTTTAAATTCAAAGCTAATTCAAAGCTTAAATTCAAGGTTGAAACTAACTTAAAAGGCTAAATTCAAGGCTATTGCAAAGCTCTTGCAAAGCACAAATTCAAGACTTAAATTCAAGGCTAAAGCTAACTTAAAAGTTTAAAAGTTTAAAAGTTTAAATTCAAAGCCAATTCAAAACTCTTTGAAAGACTAGCTCCTAGCCTCTCTCCAATCATCACTCCCACTTGTGCCAGCAGCTGTGTGCTCCCAAATGACCTTTCTGTAATTCATAGAAACCCTGAAAAGCTCTGTTTTGTCGTTATTGCTTTTATCTTGG
>NZ_QHLI01000131.1 GCF_006864425.1 Campylobacter troglodytis
ATTTTATTTCTATAAATAAAGTGAAGCTTTATAAAAGCTGACATATTTAATAAAAATGCCAAAGATAGCAAATAAGCTTTGTGGCTTGGATTAAATCCGTGTCATAGACATAATAATATAACATAAAATTTTATTCATATATTGCCTTTCTAGTAGAATCTAAAGCTAATGATTCCCTATTGGAATATTTTGTAAGTAAGTATAACCTATGGCTCGTAAAATCATTTTGTTATCCTTGTAGATTTTTGCATAATAACTTTGGTAAAATAAATCATAAAAAGATTTGATATAAAAACACTAAATGTAACGCATATTAACATAGCATATCTTGCATTAAACATACCAACCATAAATAATCCTATACATAAAATTACAATGTAGCCTATACTTAATATAATCAACTTTTTAATGCTTAATACTTTCATATAAACAATTCCACAATTTACAATAAATAAAATTATACAATTACCATATGCAAATATCTCGGCATCAAATATCCTAACTTTAAATTGTATTATATCCACATATATAAAAAACCATAGCAAAAATAAGGATAGCCAATAATTCCATATAACACTAGCAAAAATCAATACAACACTTAAAATTTTTTTGCTCATAAAAATTATACCAATGATAAATATAAATAAACATAGCCGAATTCGCACACACTTATGGTTACAAATTCTAGTATTTTATTTCTATAAATAAGGTGAAGCTTTATAAAAGCTACTATACTTAATAAAAATACCAAAGATAGCAAATAGGCGTTGTGGCTTGCACCATTTAACCATACCATACGCACACCAATAAACAGCACCGCATTAATAGCACTAAAAATGAGTGCATTGATGAGTTTTTCACGCAAGAATTTAAAGCACTCAAAGCAAACAATACAAAAAGGATTAAGTAAAACACAAGTTATACCAATATAAACAGTAGGAAATCTTTTTAGATTGTAAAAGTCCCTATCCATCATAAAATTTATTACATCAAGACAAAATTCTAAAATTATACTGCATGCAATATAGCTCACAAACCAAGTAATACACATTATAATATAGCATATAATTTTACTCATATATTGCCTTTCTAGTAGAATCTAAAGCTAAATCCATATATGGATTCATACCGTAATTGATTCCGCGCAAAATCATTTTATTATCGTAAGAATTTTTATCTGTTGGTGGATTTAGCGTTTCATCATAAATATCATCTTTAAAACAAAGATTATCCATAAAATTGCTAACAAAAGTTTTAATTTGTTCTATTTTCCCTTCACTAAAAGCATACCCAACATTTATAGTTGCATTTTTAGCCTTAACTTTGTTTTGTGTAAGCTGTAAAAATCCTTTGTAGATATTTATCGCAAAAGGTATTTGCCCAACAGCATCAGCCCAGTAAGGAATACCTTCCATTGAGACTAGTATATAGCCTTTAGCTCCGTTTTTTGCATTTTTCCAATTTCCATTTCCAAATGGATTATATTGGAAAGAATATCTATCGATTAAAGCAAACTCCACCACCTCTTTCCAAGTAAAATATAAAACACCCAAGCTTTGACATTCTTGCTTGTCTTTTAACTTTTCATTTACATATAATAGTTTATGATAATTATCAGCACTCGTTTCAAACCATTGAATGCCTTTGATCTCATAAAGTTCTTTTGCCTTTAATTTAGATTCTTTTATATTTTTTCTTTCAAGGCTAAAAAGATGAACTCCTTCTTTATTATAAATTTGAATCATCTCTCTTTTTATGTGCTGTGTTTGGCTAAACTTATTCCTAATCCTCACCTCAACATACTCTTTAACAAAATCATTTAGCTTATTTATGCTTTTACCAAGTATTTTCTTCGCAAAATCATTCTTTAAAGATTTTGCAAAGCTTTCTTCTTTGCTTATACTCTTCTTTTGAAAGATTATA
>NZ_QHLI01000132.1 GCF_006864425.1 Campylobacter troglodytis
TTCACTAAAATTTGTTTCACTGTCTATGCTTGATATGGTGTTTTTAGCTATCATCCTTAATACCCAGACCCTGCACCAATCATTTGGCAGTATATCCCAGATTAAAATTAAATACTCATCTTTAAAGAGTGCATTTCTTAGTTTAGTTCTTTCTTTTTTATAATAAGCCTCTTGCATCTTGTAATTATAATAAAGCAAATACCCCTCCTCATCGCTAGAACCTAAATCATCTCTTTCATACCAAGCTTGCCCCTTTGTTATCATACTCTTATAGAGGGGATTTATATTATCCTCTAGGTCTAATTCCAAATATATATTAGGGATTATGGCTTCTTGAGAAAAAAGGGTGGCTATGATTTTTCCTTCCTTTGCATTTGGCTTATTTCTTAAATTCACAAAGAAATCATTTATTTTTGTCTTTGTGATGGCTAGGGCTGCTGTTGGAAGGGGGGTGAAAAGCGTAGTAAATGGTTTTTCTTTGCCATAGTCCATAAGGTTTAACTCACTAAAATCCAAGGTTTGCTTTTGATCTAAGATTTTATAAGATTTTATTATTCCCAAGGCCATTATAAAGCCCTCATCCGGATAATCCTCATTGTCTCTAATATATTTATCATATTTAGGAAAGCTAATTACACTAAAATCCAAAGGAGGCTGATTCCATTCACTCAAAGGAATAACATACCACTCAAACTCCAGCTCCATAGGCACAAAAACGCTGCCAAAGCGGGAGCTAAAAAATCTTTCTTGTTGAATTTTAGTGAAATCTGCCCTTGATAAAAGCTCTTGGACAAAGTCGTAGTTTATATCATAGGGAAGTTTTAAATATCTTAGCTCTCTTGGCATAGAATCATCACCAAAGAGTTTTTTCTCAAAATCCTTAGCATAAAGACTTAAATAAGAACCTGGCAAATCCACTGAAAAAAATATTAAATCAATGCTTTTATTATATTTCACATCAAAGCTCCAAGAAATGCGAAGCATTCCCTTACTTTTATGAGTGCTATCTATTAAACCCTCTTGATATGCTTCTTGCATCATAAAGCCATAGCCTGCTCTTTCTTCGACAAACACTGTGTTTAAATTTGTAGTCATTGCTTATCCTTAGTGAATGCATTAATGATTCTTAACTCTAAGTTATTTTTAGCCCCAGCAAGTTTTATCTTAATCAGCTGTGCTAAAAGCTTAGCCATACTTTCGCCACTTATATAATTCATATCTATTTTATTGCCTATTAACAAGCAACCATCGGAATTTTTGGGAGTTTTGCCTGAGTGTATGAGTATGGCTCTATCAAAAGATACGTAATCATTTCCTAAATTTAAAACCTCGCCAAAATTAGAGCTCTTTCTCCACCTCACCTCATACCTTCCCTCAGGCACTCTTAGCTTTAATTCTCCACCTATGCTATCAGGTGAATTTCGTTCTAGTATGTAGGCAAAGGGTTCAATATTATGAGCTAGGTTATAAAAAATATCCATCATTTCAATGCTTTCAATCTTTCTATTATCTATTTTTGTGATTTTATTTTTATCCTTTATCATTTTAATCTTGCCTAGAATTTTAGCCCTTATAAGCTTACCATCTACATAAACATTCATCCTAGCCATAGTAGCCTCTGTGCTTTCTTTAAACCTTTCAATTAAGATTAAAATGCGTTTTTGGTATTTCACCTTAAGGGGAATAGCGATTTTAGTGTTTTTAATATATTGTTTTAAGCTTTGACAAAAATCCTTTGCATTATGTGCTAGATCAATGCCTTTGGTATCGCCAAATTCTTTGCCTGCGTGAATGCTATATGCTGTGCCTGTGGTATTTATATCTATCATATTTTCATCATTATATAATGAAATCTTATATCTACTCACATCATCATTATTTTTGTTTAAAATGTAATAATCAAGTAGGCTAACTGCAT
>NZ_QHLI01000133.1 GCF_006864425.1 Campylobacter troglodytis
TTTTAGCTATGGAAAGGAAATGATAAGATTAGAGGGCGATGATTCAAGACATAGCTCTGATTTAAATTTACATATAAAAACGAGTGGATATGAGGATGGTGAGGAGGTGGAAATAGGGTTTAAAACAAAAAATGGTACTTTTGACTTAAAAGTGAATATAGAAAATAATCAAGCATTAGTAAAAAATATTACAAATATAATAAAATATAGGAATTAAAATGAGTGAAATATTAACTGCTACTTGTAAAGACAAAGCTATAAATATAGAATGCAAAAGACCAGGTTGGGAAAGTGTAAGAAAGGCATACGCAAAGATAAATGAAATTTTTAAAAATGTATATTTGCAATATTATAACAAAGCCATAAATACACAGACACAAGCATTAGAAGCATTGGAATTGGCAAATAAACACGGTGCTGAAGCTATTTTTAAACATATAGGTGGAGGATTATACAATGAATTTTTAAGCAATGAAGCACTAATCGAAAAGCAAAAAATACAAGGAATTAAGCCCAATGAAGTGCGAAGACATACACTGAATTCTTGTGCATTGCGTATTAGTTATGCGCTCAATTATAGTTACTTG
This sequence comes from Campylobacter troglodytis, assembly GCF_006864425.1. Lineage (GTDB taxonomy): Bacteria > Campylobacterota > Campylobacteria > Campylobacterales > Campylobacteraceae > Campylobacter_D > Campylobacter_D troglodytis. The sequence continues at coordinate 588 of NZ_QHLI01000133.1, forward strand.
CTTGATAGCCAATATTTGATAAAAAATAAAAAATTACCCATTGATATAGGAAAATGTCAATATGAAAATAAAAGATTTTATGGAGCTGATGGCAATTTATATTATTTGGGAATTTATGGTGTAAGAAACTTTTTAACACTAAATTGGGGCAATAGCGACAAACCATATAATATCATAACTTTTTCAGATGCAAGTCAAGCTAAAAAGTTTTATAATGAAAAGTTTAGTAAATTTAGTAAAAATGGCATTGTGGTCATGAGAATTAAAGGGTTTAGTGATGCGGGAGGGCATACTACTTTGTGGAATGGTGCAAATAAAATGTTTGAAGATTCTGAAATAAGCAACAATTATTTAAGTGGCAAGTATGAAGTAAAAGATTTTCAATTTTGGGAACTTGTGTAAAAAATAAGAATGAAAAAATCAATATATTTTATTATCTTAGTTTTTTGTTTGCTAAATGCAGAGGAACAGAATGAGGTTTTTATGGATCATTATAGGAAAGTAGCGGAGCTTTCTTGGTTAGGCTTATCTTATTGTATGGGGATAGGCGATAAAAATGAAATCAAACAAGAACTTCACGAGTTATCACTTGATCCCACAGACAATAGAGTAAAAATAATGGATTCAAATTCAGCATTTAAAGATTTGCAAGCATATATTGATGAGGAAAGGGAAGTTTATGAAATCAGTAAGGATAATGCAAAATTAAGCTACAAAGATTTTAAGGCTTGCATAAAAATGTTTTATTATGGCACAGGATATGGCTCAAACTATAATTTTAAGGTTGAACAAATAATAAAAAAACACTGCAAGGACTGCAAGTAAATTCACATAAATTTAGCATAGAGTTTATGTACATTGAAAGAGTGTGTAAAATAAGTGAGCTTTGCTAAAATTCTATTTATAAAATTTGAAGATGAGAAAGGCAAAGATGTCAACTAAGCCAAACACAGCCTACACCATAATGCCAAACAAAGCCTACATCCTACAAACTACCTTAAAGCCAAATAGAATTTACAGTTGCTTTGGAATAAAAATAAGGGTTAAATAAGAGGTGGATATTTTTAGCAATGAGGGAAACAATAATGGCAAGTTTGAAATTTACATAAATAATATAAATTTAGTGGGCAAGTTTAAAATTCAAGTTTGAAATTCACCTAAGTGGTATAAATTTAAAGGCGATTGATACTTTTAGCTAAAATTTTATAGGATTTTTCCTAATCAATTTTAACAAAATTTTATACAAATTTTCATTTTTAACTTTAACATTATATCTAAATTCAGTTTCCTTTAAGTGCAAATAG
>NZ_QHLI01000134.1 GCF_006864425.1 Campylobacter troglodytis
GTAAATGACTACATTGCCAGCTGCAAGAGGGGCTGCGATGGTCCCAACAGAAATGCCTATGGGGAAATTCCAAGGTGCTATGGTAACCCCTATGCCCTTTGGTGTGAATTTTGTGTGTGAATTTTGTTCTTTTAGTTTTTGCAAAGAGTGAGGGTAAAACTCCACAAAGTCAATAGCCTCGCTCACCTCAGGATCAAGCTCTAAGAAGCTTTTTCCTGTTTCTCTTGCTGCTATGCCTATTAGCTCCCCTCTTTTGTCTCTTAAATTCTGTGCTACTTTTGCAAGTATGCGATGAATTTCCTCGTGGGGCCTTTGATTAAAGCTTGAATTTAAAGCCACTTTTAGTGCTAATTTTATCTCCTCTTCTCCTGCTTGATACACTGTGGCTATTTGTTCATTATTTATCTTATCAAAGATCTGAGCTTCTTTTAAATTTGCCTTTTTGATAGTTTCGCCTATGACAGGATAAATTTCAAGCCCACTTAAATGCTCGTAATCTTTTTTTATCTTGCTAGCCCACAGTCTATTTTGAGCCAAAACAAAGTCAGTGTCTGACTCGTTTTTAAAAATGCCCGTTTCAAAAGCAGCTTTAAGCTCGCTTTTTTTGTTCCTATCTTGTTTTCTGCGAGTGGAATTATCAAGGCTTTGTATGCCCTTTAAGGAGGCTAAGAAAAGCTCTTCTTGCTGCTTGTAAGAAGGAGAATTTACTTTGAGATTAAAAAAATGACGCATAAAATTATCCTCGCTTGTGTTTTCATCAAGCCGGCGAACCAAATACGCAATGGCGTTATTAAAATGCGCCTCATCGCAAACAGGAGCGTAAAGGACAAGCTGATGAAGCTTTGAAAGCTCATAAGCACATTGAAGGCTCATTCCTTCTAGCATCTCAAAGCTAAAATACTCAAGCGCATTTAGCTCGCTGATTTTTGTGTAAGCATAGGCTAACTCAAAGATATTATGCGAGGCTATGCCTATGTTTATGAATTTATAGTTGTCATCTTGCAAGATAAAATCAAGCATTTTGTTGTAATTGCTGTCTGTGTCAATTTTGCGAGAAAAAGTAGGAAGATCCCAGCCTCTTTGGCTTGAAATGGTCTCCTCGCTTTCCATATTTGCACCCTTGACAAAGCGAATTTTTATGGGCTTTTTTCCACTTTGAACCCTTTGTTTTGAAAACTCAAAAAGCTTTTTAAGATACTCAAAAGAATCAGGTATATAGGCTTGAAGGACGATTCCAGCTTTTATATCAAACTTATCAATGCTTTGCATAAAAGCAGCCACGGTTAGCTCTAAGTCTCTAAATTCTTCCATATCTAAATTTATAAACTTAGCTATGCCTTGCCTTTTTTCCTCACTTTGTGCGAGTGCATAAAGTGCGTCAAGCCTTTTTACTACCTCGTTTTTGGAGTACTCAAAGTCTATTATGTTAATTTGTGAAAAAATAGTAGTGATTTTTATGGAGATATAGGTGATATAAGAGCTTTTTAAGGCCTCTTCATATTTTTGTATGCGTTGCTTACTCTCAGCCTCGCCCAAGACCTCCTCGCCTATTAAATTCACATTTAAGATAATCTTATTTTCATCTTTTCTCTTTAAGATATGAGGCTTTAAAAAGTCTTCATTGGCGTCTAAGACCATAGTTTTTGTATCATCTCGAAGGTGTTTTATGAAAAATGGCACACTTAGAGTTGGCGCAAATTTGCCCAAATTCAAAAAGCTAAGCAGTAAAAATTTCTCAAAGGGGGTGAAAAAGTCGGCTATGCCGTATTTATCAAGGGTATAAGCTATAAACTCAAAGCTAACAGAGGCATTTTTAGAGCGAAATGCACGG
>NZ_QHLI01000135.1 GCF_006864425.1 Campylobacter troglodytis
CTTGTGTAGATTCATCCTTAGTTTCGTTTAAAGTCTGTGAATTTATGCTTGAATTTATTTTAGATTGAGCTTTCAGATCTTTATGAGCTATCATTTGCAATTCTTGTGAATTTTGTGAATAGCCTTGTCCTACAAATACTACCGGTATAAATGTAAGCAAAAGCATTAGTCCCAACTTCTTCATTTTTCACTCCTTAAAAGAATTTTTATAGCCATTTAGTAAAATCTCTAGATGAACAGTTATGTCTTTTCTTCTTCTAAAAATATTTTTAAGATCATTTGTCTTACTTAAAATATCTTTGCCTTTAAGATAGATTCTTGTCCTATCTATGTATGGTTTAAAATGCAAGATTATAAGATCTTTGTTTGGGATAATCTTTAAATAAACTTCATTTTTCAAACCCATCCAAGATAGCAATTCCAACAAATAAAAATGGAAAATAATAAAATAAACACAGTAAAAAACAAAATTTTAATTTTTTATATTGCTTTTTAAACCAGAAAATAAGCCCAGCCAAAGCAAGTACTCCAAACAATAAAAAGCCACAATGTGCTATTCTTTGTATATTTGTAATTGTATCAACAACTAAGATGGCTTGCACTGTCGATACTGCTGATAATATGGGTATTGCAAAATACCAAAATAAAAAATAAGTAATGGAAATATTATTCTTGTATTTTTCTAAAACAAGGCTACAAAGTCCTAAAATACAAATGCCAAGAATGATAGACAATACACTTTGAGCTAAGACAAAAAACCCTCTACTAGACTTAAATAACATAGCATAAAGCAATATAAAAAACACTAAAAACCAAAATATACCAATGCAAAGCTTAACTGTGCTTAATGATTTTAGCTTATATAAAAGGCATATAAGAGAAATAAAACAACAAAGTATAAATAATACGCTATCAAAATTCATTGAACGAGCCTACATCCATTGGTTGTAAATAAAAATAGTTTTTTAAATTTATAATTTGATATGTTTTGAGCTTGTAAATATATTTTATCATCACAGTTTATTTTTAAACCATCATCATATTTCACGCTCAAAGGAATTTTGCCTTGATTTTGCAAGATCTGATCTTTGTTCTGTTTTACATATTCTAAAAGCACCTTGAAAAAATCATTGTTATTCTTCCATAAATCAATACAACCAGCACTTCCAGCAGATGCACCACCGTGAATGAAAAAATCAGCTCTAATGATTTCCTCGTTTTGCGAGCTTATAATTTTTCTTGTTTTTGGCTGAATTAGGATACGAACTGCACCCCAAGCATAACTGCCACCGTAAAATTTTCCAAATTTTTTTATTGGAAGTTTTATAAAATTTGATGCCAAGCTTGCTGCGATGCTTATTACTCCTATAAATTCATCATCTAATTCTAAAAATTGCACTCCCTCATTTATATTTTCACTTAGTGGAGTGATAAAATACTCCCCCTCAGGTATAGGACCCTCATTTTTTAATGCCTGTCTTTCTTTTTCGTATGTAAAATAGCTTTTGCCATCTTTTGTTTGAGCCACTCCACTTACAGCTTGAAATGAAAATTTTTCTATCTTTGCTTGATTATTAACTATAATGCTTAAAAACTGTCCATCAAATAAAAGCCTGATGGGTGTTTCGTTTGAGGCCGAGGCATCTTCTTCCCTACCCTCAAATTCATTCCTTATCTCAAGATTTACATTTAAAAGTTCTATTTTGTGATTATTCTTTGCAAGTAGATGTTTGGGCTAGCACTATCCTTGTCATCATTTTGCATTAAAAAAGCCATAACTTCACTTGCAAGGCCGTGAGTATGCTGT
>NZ_QHLI01000136.1 GCF_006864425.1 Campylobacter troglodytis
GGAACTAATTCGTCTAAATACTCAGTATAAAAGCTTAAAAGCTCTTTTAAGGATTTAAGCTCATTGGGGTTTATATACAAAGAGCGGTAGATTGAGTAGCTTGGATCATCTTTGTAGTTTGCTGTTTTATTTTTGATATTTTTATTCTTGTATGCTTCTTTTTCCTTGCTTATATACTTGTCAATTTTCCCATCAATGCCCTCAAAATACTCCAAATAAGTCTGCTTGTCCTCAGAAGCATCAAGCAAATTCAAAACCTTAAATATATCAAGGCAGGTGCTAAATTTTTCACTTTCAGTTTCTAATTCTTTGTCTTTTTTGTTTGTGAGATTAAAAATGGTTGCTTGTAGGATCCGTCTTCTTGCATAGGCATCCCATTTATTAGCTTCTTTATGTCCATTTAACACAAAATCATATCTAAGAAGAGCCCACATTAAAAATCTACTTTGAAATTTAAGAGCTTGTGCTAAGAGTTTATTTTGTGCTATAAATCCACCATCTTGATAGCTAGCACTCACAAAGGGTATGAATTCCTTGTAGTATCTTCTTTGGGCTTGTTTATTTTGAAGTTCTTTTAAATTCCCAAATTCAGTAAATCCTTTATTGTTTAAAAGCCTTAGGGTTAAAGCCTCATAGTTAATAATCATAATATTAAAAAGTTCTTGTGCCTGTGTTTGGCTAAGTGTGAATTTTATATACTCAGCCTCTCCCTTAGCGTTTTTGGTAATCTTTAACTCAGCCTCGTTTAGTCTTTTATTGTCTTTTGTGCTTTCTTTTAGGTAGCTTTGAATTTCAGTTTCGATGGATTTATTTAAATTGGCTGTATTTAAACCCTTTGTGCTATCAGCAATTTTATCAATAAGTCTTTTATATTGCTTATATTTATAGCTTGTTGTATCTTTTATGATCTTTTTAAAGCTATATTTATAGCTATCAAACTGCATCAGTTCTATTTCTATTTCATCTTTTAGCAGATCAAAAAGATAATATAAAACAAGTTTCAGCCAAATTTTATCTATCTTATCAGAGGCTATATTTATACCAATGCCAATGGTAGCATAAGAGTTTTTATCCTTATATATTTTTTCCTTAAAGCCCTCTACGCTTTGTAAAAGCTCTAAACGAAGCTTTTTATATTCATCAAGGCTAAGTTCTGTAAATTTCATCTATCTTCCTCGCTCCGATCTTTATCATAAGCATTTACAAAGGCTAATGCCAAGGCTTGATTGAAACGGTAAGCTAGGTAGGTATTTAGCCTTAAATGGGCGTTTGCTATGATACTTGCTAAATTTTGCAATAGATTAAAATCTATATGTGATTCTCCATAAGGATTATCATCAGATATTTGATGATTTCTAAAAAATATGCGTAAATACTCAAATATAGGCTGATTATTGTAAAAATTATTTTGCATAAATATGCTTTTTACCTCTAAGCCTAATTTATCCCATAAAATTTCACTTTCTTTGTCATCTAGCCAAGGACGACTTAACCCAGACATATCCCTAAGTAATTCCCCAAATCTTTCCATAATATTTTCCCAAGAATTATTATATTCTTCATAGGGCTTATCAAAGTGTGGCAATTTTAAATCCTCCTCACCCACACTCACAAGCTCCCAAAGCTCGTCATACCCTATGCCTAGCCTATCTTGCTTTGCTTTTGGGATGATTAATTCTTTTGAATTTAACTCATAGTCTTTTAAATTTAGTGCATTTATAGTGTGCCATTCTTTTTTGATGTTTTTTTCATTAAAGGGTTTGTGTATGCTGTA
>NZ_QHLI01000137.1 GCF_006864425.1 Campylobacter troglodytis
ACAAAGTCTAAATGTAACAAAGTTTTTTAAGATGCCTTTGCTTTGATAGCTAATAATAACTGTTTTTTACAAAAGAGCTAAATAAAATTAAACTTAATATAATTTGCTCTTATTAACTTTAATAAATTTTAAATCAAGACAACTTAAACTCTAACAAAAGAATTTTAAGTTATGATTGTATCGATGAAAAACAAGCATATTAATCGTTTCAAAATTTCAGAGGCAAAATTTGTGATAGATTCTTAAATATTTTTTTGCTTCCTTACACTCGCAATTTTGTAAGAATTGATTTAAAGGCGAAAAGCCCTCTAAGTTTGTCAAATTTTCATAAAGTTGTGTGTAAAAAATTCGCATTTTAATTGCAATAGAATGCGAGAAGTTTTCTAAAATAAGTGGTGAGATAGAGGTTGATGAGAGTTATTTTTACCACTCTAGGCTTGCAACTGCGTATTAGAAGGAGCAAAAGCACATTACAGAATAAAACACTCTAAAAACGAGTTTGCAAAGGGATACAGGCACATAAACGAAATTGTGAATGTTTTTGCTTCGTGCTCTTGTAACTGCAAACAGAAGTTTGCGAAATTTAGCTTAGCCAAATTTAGTGGTGTTAAGAAAAAAATATCCTTCACTTATAAAGAAACAGAATTTAGACGAAAAATTTATGACACAATTTTCATCAAAATTTATTAAAGTTGATAAAGCAAAATTCGCTGAAGTTAAATTGAGCCTAAAATAAATAAGCCAAAATCCTAATTAAAGCATCTTGAGTCTTGAATTTATATACAGTGTCAAAATCAGTGGATTTTATTATGACACTTACCAAATAACAATCTTGCAAGAAAGCTCTAAAAAATTTATCATTAAATAAGATTAAAATCTAGATCAAGTTTTACTGAAATTGATAAGGCAAAATCCTTAAGTTAAGCCAAAATTTTATCGCCTTTTTTCATCATCTTTAATCTTTTTGAATTTTACATCAAGATTTTTATAGCATTGATTTACCTTGAGCTTTATCTATGTATGTGGGCTAATACATATCATAGAGATCTTTTGCAAATGTGAAATTTTATCCTTGAAAACTTTTGACAAAATTTAAATGCTCTTTAAATTTGAATTTGAAAAAATTGAATTTAATATGTAAACTGCTAACAAATGCGAGTAGGGATGATTTTACTAAGAAACCTTTTCATTTTTCAAGCATTTAAATATAACTCTCATTCATTACTTCTACTTCGTTTTTGTTTTGTTTATAAGTTTTTTGGTAAAATGCACCAGGAGCGTATTCTATGACTATTTCATCCTTGCTTTTGCGCGTTATGACAACCGACATAGAGCTTAATTCGCAATCTTCAATTTCCTCATCCAAGCACAGTTGTATTTGATGTTCTACCTTGACATTATCGCTTGGTAGCTTAATGGTGGAAATTATTTTGTTTATTCTACGCAAAACCTCATAATCATCGCTTACTTTGCTTTGCAAATGCACCTTTATTGCTTCCTCTATGCTCTTAGAGCCTATGATGATACACTTTTGAGAGTTTTCTTCGTAAGCATACTCTTTTTTGTCGCAATTTATTGCGATGGCAGAATTTGTGCTAGATTGTGCCAAAGCTTGTGTAGATTCATCCTTAGTTTCGTTTAAAGTCTGTGAATTTATGCTTGAATTTATTTTAGATTGAGCTTTCAGATCTTTATGAGCTATCATTTGCA
>NZ_QHLI01000138.1 GCF_006864425.1 Campylobacter troglodytis
ATATTAAATTACAAGGATTAAAAATGCTAAAAACATTCTTTAAAATTGCATTTCTTAGTGCCTTACTAACAAGTTTTTCTTTGGCTGATGATTTTCTTGCAAAACTTACAAATGGAGCTTTAAGCGATAACTCAGCTGGGGTTAAGGTGCTAACACAAGAAGAGGCTAGTAAAGTTGTGGGTGGGTATATTGTTGGATTTAAAGCAGTTGGTAGAGATGAAATTATGGCTTATGCCGTGCCTAGCTGGAAGACAGAGCTTGGTTTATGGTATGAGGATGGACAGCTGTATTATCTTAATAGACAAGGGCTTTTGCAACTTGGTGGTATGTGCGGCATAGATATTACCGAATGTTATGTTTCTAAAACTTCTAGACAACATAGTTATGCAAGTCAAAGGAGATTAATAGAAGTAATGAGTATAGTAGGCAATGACCCATATAATGATTATTTGGGTTATACGGTTAAAAGAAATATAGGTAAAACAAGTAGAGGAAAAAGCTTTATATATTTTTCTTATGGCGTAGCTGTTATAAATCCTAAGTCGGGTTCTTGGTATAGGTTTAAATCAAGCAATGTGTTAAATAACTATACCGTCATTAAGGAAATCAGTGGCAAGTATAAATCCGATATAGAAAATACGCTTAGAAAATGAATTTTAGCGTGGTGATTTTATTTGAGTGAAAGGGTGATATAATGATAAATTCTATAAATCAAACGAGCTATAATATCCCAGCTTTTAAAGATATAAACTCTAATGCGAGGATTAAAGAAGCTAGTGAAACTAAAAATTCAGCACAAAATGAAATTTATGAAAAATTACACTCTAGCACAACTTTTGTCCCAAAGCATTATGCCTCTGGGATAGTAGATAAAGATGAATACGCACTTTTTTCAAGTATAGACAAACAAAAAACTATGGACAATGTCTATAAGCTTTTTTCTCAGCTCACAAAAGATTTGCAAGATAAGAAAGGCTTTACACAAGAAGAAATTATCAATACTTTGCCCTTTGCTTTTGATTATGATAAAAAGACTTTGAATGTCGCAAAAACTTATACCCTAGAAGAATATCAAGAAAAGCTGATTAAAAACAAAAAGAATGATGAAAATATAGAAAGTATGATAACTTTTTATGATTATGACTTGCATAGCGATGAGCTTAATCTCAAACAAAGTGAGAATATCTTTCAAAGATATGGTGTAGATATAGGTTCTCAGTTTTATACAAATGAAGACGGCACTATCAGTAAAAGTGGAATTTTTTATGCTTTCTATGATAGGGTTGCAAATTCTGTTTTAGAGGGTGAAACGACAATAAGAGGAAAACTAGAGGGCTTAGATAGAAATTTAAGCGATGATGAGCTTAAGGATTTGCGCAAATTTTTGGACGAAAACAAACTTGGAAATGGTGGCATTTTTTTGTGGGTGGATTTTGGAGATTCTTTAGAGTATGAAAAGCTTTTAAGCTCAAATATAAGCATAGAGGAGTTTAAACAAAAATACCTTGAATTTAAAGAAAAAGTAGAGGCAAAACAAGAGCGTTGGCACAAAGAATCACAAGATGCGTTGTAAAAAGAGTTAGATCTCAATTCACAAAACGAACAAACAGAGCAAAGCTCAGCTCAAAAAC
>NZ_QHLI01000139.1 GCF_006864425.1 Campylobacter troglodytis
ACATTCTAGCCTTACTGAAACATTTAAGGTTTATGCGAAATACTTGCCAAAGAATGTCAATGAAAGGGCGAGTTTTTTGAAAGATATGGAGTTTTAACTAACTGTGTGTGGTAAATTTAAATGGTGAGTGAAGCTTTAAGGCTCATTGTTTATAAGCTTTTACCACCATTGCGTTCTTTGATGATAGTTTCGGTAAGCTTTTGTTGTTACATAAAGCTTTATAGAGCTTAATGATTTTGTCTTCACTGCGTTTTTTAGCATCAGCATAAAATGAATTTTTATGTTCGGTGTAGTATTTTACTTCTTTTTGAAGTTCTTTAAGCTGTTGTGTCATCTTTTTTATTGCACTTTTAGAGATTTCGTTTCGAGCGTCCATTGCTTCTGGGGCATTTTCTATATCAAATCTTCGCATACAATCATCAAGCCAAGTGAATTTTGCACCAAGTTTTTTCATAAGAATGTATGTTTGATATTCACTTAACGGCTCTTTGGATATATAGCCAGAGCCTTGCCTATGTTCAAAGCCGTTTTGTTCTAAAAAGTTTTGAATTTGTGTGTAAGGCGTTGAGTCTCTAGAAAAATGTTCTCTAATCTCATCAATCAAAAAATCAAAATGTATGCACTTAATGTGCTTTTCTACTCCCAAATACCAACACCTTCCACTTTGCTTTCAGCGATAACATCAGTATAAGGCACTCCATCTTTAAGTAAAGTCCATTCTTTGACATTGCGGGTAATGGCTTCATTTTCTACCGCTTCGACAACTGTAAAAACACCCATACGAGAAAAGTCCTTTTCATCGCCTTTGCCGATATAATTATGCTTGTCTTGTTTAATCAAATCAGCTTCTTTAGCTATCTCATCAAGATAAGCATAAAGCTCATCAAGCTTATATTTGCCCTCTCGCAAAATCTTTTCCTCATCAAGCACTATCCTAACACTTCGCACACTCATTTTTTATCCTTTCGTAGCTAAATTTAAACACGATTATAGCACAAATTCCTTAATCACTCCACAGCTTTTTCGCTTCTAATTCTTTTGTATCAATATTTTTCTGCAATGTGATGAAAATTTTTGACCTCATTAAGTCTTTTGATAAAATGACTGTCTATTTGATTTTGATGTTGTGTTGGCGTGTTTTTCATTGTCTATCCTTTTCAGTTAAATTTTTAAGCAACTTATCCCTAAAATTAACTACCATTTCATAAGTGTAAATTTCATTCATTTTAAATCCTTTCCTACATTTTCTAAATGCCGTTTATACCATTTCAAAGCCTTATAATCGCTCTTTAAGCCAAGCAAAAAGATAAATAATAATAAGCCAAAAAAACTAAATCCCGCAAGCAAATTTGCATTATTATCCCTATGTATAAAGCAAATAGCCACTAAAATGAGCATAAGACACACACTAGCGATAGTTTTTATCTTTATGTCATACTTTATGCCTTGTAGAGTGCCACAATGCTTACTATGGCTTTTTTGTCCGCAATGCTTGCAGATAAAATATACATTATTTCCTTGTTTCATCATCTCCCCCTTTTTAAATTCTTATCCTCATAAGCTTGCATTTTTTTACAAAGATTAAGGCTTTTATTTAATTCTTTATCATCTACAAAGCCATC
>NZ_QHLI01000140.1 GCF_006864425.1 Campylobacter troglodytis
AAACTCATTTTGATAAAAAGCAATGCCCTTTTCTTCATCATCAAGTCCATGCATAATCCTATCAAGCAAGGACATTTTATTCCTTATCTAGCTTGCCAACTAAGGAAAGCTCAAAATTGCCTCCCATATACTTAAAATGAGGACGCACAACTAGCCCTATCTTATACCAGCCTGCCTCTCCTTCTATGTCTTCAACCTTGATTTGAGCTGAGCGAAATGGTCTTCTGCTTCTTACCTCAGAGGGTGGGTTTTCTTGATCTGAGACATATTGACGAACCCATTCATTAAGCCCCCTTTCTATGTCGCTTCTTTCCTTCCAAGAGCCTATTTCCTCTCTTTGTAGGATTTTAAGATAATGAGCTAGCCTTGATATAAGAAAGATATAAGGAAGCTGGGTTCCTAGTCTGTAATTTGTCTCAGCCTCCTTGCCCTCAGCTGTATTTGCAAACACCTTTGGTTTTAGGGCTGAATTTGCTGAGAAAAAGGCTGCGTTGTTGCTATCTCTTCTAAGTGTCAAGCTTATGAAGCCTTGTTCTGCAAGCTCAAATTCCCTCCTGTCTGTGATTAAAACCTCGGTTGGAATCTTAGCCTCCTTTGTCCCAAAGCTTTCATAAACATAGGTTGGCAGATCCCTTACAGAGCCTCCGCTTTTGACACCTATGATATTGCCACACCATCTGTATCTTGCAAAGCTTTCAGTAAGCCTTGTGGCAAAGGCATAGGCTGAATTTCCCCAAAGTAGGTGATTATGCGAAGCATCCACCCTTTCTTTGTAATTAAAACTTTTGATGGGATTTTCCTCATTATCATAAGGAGTGCGGGTTAAAAACCTAGTAACCATTAAGCCTACATACTTAGAATCTTCATTTTCTCTGAAACTTCTAAATCTCGTGTATTGAGGTGATTCAAGCAGGCTTTGAAGGTCTTTGATGTGTGCAAGTTCTGTGTAATTTTCAAGTCCAAAGAAGCTAGGGCTACAAGAAGTAAGCACAGGAGAATGACTCATCGCTGCTATGCTTGAAATTTTGTTTAAAAAGCTCATATCAGCATTGCTTGTGCTTAGTTGATAATCAGCTATAATGGCACCAATTGGCTCTCCTCCAAACTGTCCGTATTCAGCTGAATATATGTTTTTATAGGCTGTGCTTTGGGTTATGTCGGGATTGTTTTCAAAGTCTTCTAAGAGCTCTTCTTTTGTGGCATCAAAGAGATTTATCTTGATGTTTTCATTAAAATCTGTTCTTTCTACTAAAAAATGAATGCCTCTCCAGGTTGATTCAAGGGCTTGAAACTCTTCATTATGCAAGATCTCATCAACTTGCTTTGAAAGCAGATCATCAATGTGTGCTATCATCTCATCAAGGGCGAATTTATTAATCTTATCTTCAAGCTTATCATCCTTGATGATGGCTGAGATGAACTCAGCTACCCCTCTTTTTGCTATGCTATAAGCCTCATCATCCTTTGCATACTTGCTTTTTTCCATTATGCTTTCAATGATGGGGGTTGGGGTTGTTGCTTCTTGTGGGATTTCTTGTGATCTTTCTTTTGACATTTCTTGCGGCATTTCTTTGGACATTGTTTGTGATCTTTCTTGTGG
>NZ_QHLI01000141.1 GCF_006864425.1 Campylobacter troglodytis
TGCAAGTAAATCTATATAAAAATTCTATTTTGGAAGCTTCTATGATGAAAAAATATTTGGCTCAAGATACTTTAATAGGATTTTCTCTTATTAACTTTAATAAATTTTGATAAATAGTTTGCCCTAAATTTTTTGTTTTAATTTTGTTTCTTTTAAGTGAAGGACAAAATTTTCTTTTTTGTGCTTTTAAATTTAGCAAGTGTCAACTTTGCAAACTTCTGCTAGCAGTTACGAGTGCGTAGCACGAAGTAAAAAATTCACAATTTTGTTGATATGATTTCGTGCGTGTGCAAACTCAAATTTGGCGTGTTTGACCATATAATGTGCCTTTGCTCCTTCTACTACGCAGTTGCAAGACGAAACGAAACAAAAATAACTCTCATCTATTTTTATTTCACCTTGAATTTTAGAGTTTTTTCACATTCTTTAAGGGTTAAAATGTGAATTTCTTGCAAAATTTTATTAATGCAACACGAGTTATTTTGCAAAGCCCAGCGTCTTTTAGCCTCTAAATCAAGGCGCAAATACTTAAAAATTCCCTTACATTTGGCGAAATTCTAGAATGAACCTTTGTTTTTCATAGGCGTTAATTTAAAAACCCTTTGACTTAAGTTTAATTGAGTCTATCTTGTTTCAAATCGCAAATATACAAAACTTGCACTTTCTTGTGATAAGGATAAAGACAGCAAAACATTACCCAGACATAATTGACAAAAACCTTATAGAAAAAGTTAATAAGTTCTATATTCACGGTATGACAAAAGAAGATCAAGAAGCGATTTTATTTAGAACCTAGTTTTTTTAAAACACCATATCTATTTGTATAAGTTGTTTAGAATCTTATAATTTTGTGCAATACCAAGTCGCAGTAGAACGCATCGTTAAAAAATACTGCAAGGACTGCAAGTAAATTCACATAAATTTAGCATAGAATTTATGTGAATTTAAATAATGCTTAAGATAAGTGAGCTTTGCTAAAATTGTGTTTTGAAAATTTGTAGCTAAAAAGGCAAAAATACCAAGCAATAAAATAAACAGCCATCCCCTTTTCACAACTGTTTTTCATAGGCTTTGTCTTAAAAACCCTTAAGTTTAATGAAGCCAAACTTAAAAGGCTTTCAAATAAATTTAAGGCTAAGCACCCAAGGCCTAAATTTAAGCAAACACTTTAATTTTTAAACATAAATTCACAAAAGCACCTTGTGATTTAAGCTTTGAGTGAAGTATTTAAACATTCTTTGTGAATTTAATGTTTAAAGTTGGGATTTTAAGGCTAAATTCAAGCATTTCAAAAGGCTAAATTAACCCCTTTCAATCTGTTTGATTTAAGCTAAAAGCTTCAATTTTTAAAGTTTTTAAAGTTGCCTTTCAAGCCTCTTTAAAAGTCTATAAATCTTTCGGCGATTGATACTTTTAGCTAAAATTACATAGGATTTTTCCTAAGCCATTTTAACAAAATTTTATACAAATTTTCATTTTTAACTTTAACATTATATCTAAATTCAGTTTCCTTTAAGTGCAAATAGAAAAATTCCCTTTTAATGCCGTGAAACTGACTTAATCTAGCCTTTGCATAG
>NZ_QHLI01000142.1 GCF_006864425.1 Campylobacter troglodytis
ATATGCTAAAATAAAGCTTTCAAAAAGCGATTTTAGTTTTTCAAGGCTTTCACGCAAGGCAGAACTAAGCATAAAAAAACTAAATATAAAACATAACTAAGCGCCAAGAAAAACGAAGCATAAAGCAAAACTAAGCACAAAGAAAAACTAAAAGAAAATATAAATAAAAGCTAAAGAAAAAACACAAAAATATCAAAAAAAGCGCACAAAAAAATATCAAATAAAAAGCATAAATATAAACTAAATAAAAAACACAAAAGAGCAAAGAAAAAGCGATGAATGACACGGTGAATTTTCAAATTCAGGCCCTAACTGAGGACACAAAAAGTCCCATTGTAAGAGCAAAAATTCAGCTTGAAAATGTAAATTTAGCCCAAAGTGCTATAACAGATAATAGAGGCATTGCAAGTTTTAGCATTAAAAAAAGCGAGTGTTTAAAGCCCTTTAAGATTAAGCTTCATCATAAACACTATGATGAGAGCCCTATTTCAGATAGAAATCTTGTTGTAAATTCCATAAAAAGAAGACAAAAACCCTTTGTTTTAAGATTTTCTAAGAAACTAAGCTTGTATTTTAACGGTTTAAGCTTAGAGCTTAAAAAAGGCAAGGATGCAGTTAAAAAATTCAAGGCTTTTAGCGGCAAGGCTTTAAATGAGAAAGAAATGCAAAGATTGAGGGCTGAGAGAAAATATGAAAATTTCATAGCCTACAAGGATGGGGATTTTTTTGATGATGAAAAGGAGAGGTATTTTTGCCTTGATGATAAGGATAAATGCTTGGAGTCTATCTTAGAGGCTGAGTATTATGTAAATTTTAAAGATTTTAGTCAAAATGATGCTTGCAAGGAGGTGTTTATTTATGAAAGCTATTTAAAGGCAAAAGAGGAAAAAGAAAGCAAGCTTAAGCTTTATGAGTGTTTTAAGTATCAAAACAAGAAGGGCATATGCTTAAATGAGAATTTTTTTGCCTTCTTGCAAGAATTTTCAAGCAAACATTTTATAAAAGAGCTTATCTTGCCTTTAAGGGTAGAATACACTAAAAAATCAAGGGCAAGGATCAGCTATATACTAGAAAATGAGGCTGGGATGATAGATGAGGGGTATTTAAGCTTGAATTTAAGCTTTGCACCTGGAAGCTATGTGGAATTTGAGGCTAAAAGCTTGGAGGGCATAAAGGATCTTAGCTGGGGCTATGTAGAGGCTAAGAGCAAGCAAGAACTTGACGCTTATATGAGAGGCGAGCTTGTAATTCATAAAAACAACTTTACAAACATACAAGAAACAAGCCTTTACAATGCTAAATTTCAAAAAGAAAAGATCTTTCACAAAATAGCCTTTTATCTGCCTCTTAAGAGGCAAAATGAAGAAAATTTTAAGGAGTATTTTATAATGCTTTTTGTCTTTGATGCTTCTTGTAAGACTGTGCCTAATTTAAATGATGCCTTTGTTGTGCTTGATCTTGGTTTTAGGGTTGGTGAGGGAGAGGATGGGAGTGTGGTAGAAGGAAGTGGGGAGGGGGTG
>NZ_QHLI01000143.1 GCF_006864425.1 Campylobacter troglodytis
CACAAGGACGAGAAACCTTACACAAAACGGCGATTTTGCTCACGCAAATATCAGCACAAAAGCACTCCAAAATTTGCCGAAATTTTCGCTCCGAAATGTGCGACAAAAATATATACTTGTTTAACATCGATTTTACCAACCTTTCAGCCGTAATTATATCAGCTAAAAGTATCAATCGCCTTTTTTAATGCAAGAAATTATAAGCAGGATTTGCTAGTTAGGCCAAGATCTTTAAAGCTTATACAAGATGAAGAGGACTTTAAACACTCATCAAAGGCAAGTGAGACTCAAAAAGTGCATATAGCTAATATTAATGAGGCTATGCAAAATATACAACAAGATGAAAGAAGAAAGGCACTTTATGAAGAGTATAAGTGCATAGAAAGTAAGGGTATAAAAAAAGAAGATCCTTCACAGCCCTCAGCCATAGATGCTTATCATACAGCTATGAATTATTTAGATGATATATACAGCAACTGCTTTAATGCTGATCTTACAAACAACACAGCAAATCAAGACAAGCATAGAAATTTTTTAAGAGCCTTGCATATCATAGGACAGAATAATATCAAGGCCTTGTATGTGGGTTGGCTTCAAAGTGATGAGGATGTAAATTCGCAAAGCAACTGTGAATATAATGATGAGCAAGGATCATCTACAAATGATAACCCAGTGCAATCAGAACAAGATCTCCGACCTAAATTCATAGGAAGATTGGCTGTTACCATCATAATGAAAGATGGCTTATGGATAGGATGAGATTATGAGTGAAACATATATGATTTATATGCCAAATGGCTTAGGTATAAAGGTAGATAAAAAAACAAATGATATACAATTTGCTGAAAGAAGATTGCAAACAGGAAGATACACCAAACAATACTCTAAGATCGTCCTAAAAGCTCATCATATAAAACAGTCCTCTCCTTATAAATCCTACAAGCCCATTTACTTAGATCCTACCTTAAAAACAGGAGCTAGCTCAACGCTACTTGAATTTAAGGCTTGGCAAGATTTATATCTAAATGATCCCCCAAGAGGCAAGATAGCTCCTTGGACCAAAAAAGAAAAGGCTTATTATGAAAGCTTAAAGACCAAGAGGGAAAGATATAAGTATTTAGTGATACGAAGTGGCTTAAGAAGTGCTGTTATAGATATACCTTATGAAGCCTATGCAGGAGTAGATGAGGATGGTAAGCTTATAAATAAAGATCTTGCTTATTTATATGAAGAGGTAGAAAAAAATAGGGGCCTAGCTCATTTAAGTGATGGATTTTTAATTATGGCAGAATGGGAATTAGCAGCTGGAATTTTAGGGGATCTGAGTGGATTTTTGAGTTATGATAGATTGCATGGATTTAAGGCAAGATTGCGCCAGGTTGAATTTCTAAGCTTACAGCTTACAGGTGGTATGTATGAAAAGAATTCAATAGGAATGTCTTATGAATTTAAAGCCTATGCAGAGCGATCTGAG
>NZ_QHLI01000144.1 GCF_006864425.1 Campylobacter troglodytis
CACGAAGTAAAAAACTGGTGTTTTCTTACCAGCCCCACGTCCACGCTTGCCACGAACACGTTTTGCACCGAAATAACTCTCAGCTATTTCGATCTCGCCTTTTTGAAATTTTTCACATTCTTTAAGGATTAAAATTCTAATATTTTTGATTATTTTATTGTTGCTTTGGCAAGAATTGTTGCTTAATTTTGCAATTTGTGTGGCTTTAAGAACAAGGCTTCCCCAAAAGTTACGAGTGTAACGAAGTAAAAAAATACTTTACAATTCTTTAAATTTAGCCTCTGAAATTTTGAAACGATTGATATACTTATTTTTCATCGCTGTAATCATAACTTAAAACTCCTTTATTTGAGTTTAAGTTGTCTTGAGCCTAAAATTAATGCCTTTGTTTTTTAAGCTCTGAAATTCATACAAACAATTTATAAAAAACTAGATTAAACTTAAAACAAATTAAAAACTTTTTAAGCTATGAGGACGCCTATGAAAAACAAGGCCTCGCTTACAAATTTAGCAGATCTAAGTTAGGGACATTTTGAAATATTTTTTACTTAGCCCTATGTCCCCTCACTTTGCAAGAAACCATCGATTTGGAGGCGAAAAACACTTTAAATTTATAAAATTCACAACAAAGTTTTTGTAAAAGCAAATTCGCATTTTAATGACAAAAGAATGTGAGAAGCTTTCTAAAATGAGTGACTAGATCGAAGTTGATGAAAGTTATTTTTTACGATGCCAGGCTCGTAACTGCGAACAGAAGGAGCTAACAGAGTAAGGGGCAGGGCCTGTGCGTGGTAAGCGTGGGCGTGGGGCTGGCAAGAAAACACCTGTGTTTTTACTTCGTTAATCCTCTTGCAACTTTGCAAGAAGGAATGCTAAAACGCAATCGCACGAGTTTATACACTCAAACACTTGCTCTGCCAAAGAGTTGCAGTCCATAATAAAGGAATTTTCAGAGCTTAAAGAAAGTGAAATTTACAGCGATAACTTCAAAGCCTATGATGGCTTGGTGGATTTCTTGCTTCGTTTCGTCTTGCAACTGCGTAGTAGAAGGGGCAAAGGCTCATTGTAGGGTAATGCAAACGAGTTTTCAAATGGGCGAAATCACATAAACGGCATAGAGAACTTTTTTACTTCGTGCTACACACTCGCAACTGCAAGCAGAAGGGGCTTTGCAAAGGCTAGATTAGTGGGTTTCACGGCAAGGGAATTTTTCTACCTTCATTTGAAGGAGAGTGAATTTCGATCTAATGTCAAAGTTAAAAACGAAAATTTGTATAAAATTTTGTTAAAATTGATTAGGAAAAATCCTAGGTCATTTTAGCTAAAAGTATCAATCGCCTTAAATTTAACACTAAGTTCTAGCACGAAATTTATTCAAAATATCTTTAAAAGCTTAAAGATAAACAATACAAAAAACCTTTAAACTAAACATTCTACTATT
>NZ_QHLI01000145.1 GCF_006864425.1 Campylobacter troglodytis
AAGCCTAAATATAAAATTAGAATGCAAAAGCAAAGAGGCTAATAAAATTAAAGAAAATGAAATAAATCAACAAAAAGAGCTTGAATTTAAGAAAAATAACATAAATTTAAGCAGCACCGCCCTTCTTTGTCCCATCCTAGAATGCGATGAGTTAAGATGCATTCACGGAGGACAGGTTAAACTCGCTTCAAGCGTAGGCAAAAAGAATCTTTGTTTAATAAATTATTAAGTATTGTTAGCTTATAATTTAAGGTTTTTGTAAAATTAAAATATAGATTTAGGAACAAATAGCGTGAAAATGTTGGCTGTGTTTATTGTACTTGTTGCGACATTGCTAATAGTTTCTTGCACTTATGGCATACCTTATCCCGCAGAAAAAAGAGCATTGATTCCTAGAATATTAGATTCCGATTATCAAGAATTCAACAAATTTGCTGAACAAGAAGTAGGAAAAATTATTTATGCTAGACCGATAGAAAGTGCAAAACAACGCAAAAACGAGTTTTATATCTCTAAAGGTCATTTTGTAGTTGGTAAAGATTTGCGACTATACATTGCCATTGATTTTGTGTGGTTGGAGCGCGAACTTGTGCAAGTATATATAGCAGAACTTGGATATTATGGAGGTTGGCGAAAATGGACTTGCAATTTGCTTATTTTCCCAAACACAACTCGCAGAATCTACATCGCCAAACATAAAGCAGAGATTGATGAAACACAAATAATGCAAAATAAAGAGGTGATAGGAGATTTACAAATAGGTGTTGATAACATAATTAAAAATTACATATTTGAAGAGGAAGGCATAATAGAAAATTTACTAGATAAGCCGCAATATCTTAATAAGATAAGCAGAAATTATGATGATTTTAGAGTGTTGCATAATTATGGACGATAAAATGACTTACAATAAAAAATATTCGCTTGGAATTTATGAAAATGATTGGGGATTTATGGTGGGCAGTGAAGGAAATCCTCATATATTTTTATATGCAAAATATCATAGTTTTTATGGTTGCCATTGTGCCTATCATTATTTTGTGGATAATTACCATAAAAAAGATGTTGTTTTATAAGATTTAATTCAAATAGAGCAATGTATGATAACTAATAAGCTAGCAATCAGCAAGTTAAAAGACTACTCAGAACTTGCGTGGGCTTCTTATTTTTACTTTGATTTACTTAAAGATTTTAAGGGTAATCCTAGAAAAATTTATGTATTAGATTTTGATGGGGAAAAGATAAAAGGTGAAAATTATCCTAGAGGATGCACAAAATGAAAACACTAAAAATACTTGGCTCAAGATACTTTAATAGGATTTTCTCTTATCAATTTTAGCAAATTTTGATGAGAATTTTGTCCTAAATTTTTCGTCTTAATTTTGTTTTTTTTAAATGAAACACAAAATTTTCTTTTTTTATGCCCCTAAATTTAG
>NZ_QHLI01000146.1 GCF_006864425.1 Campylobacter troglodytis
ACTAAATTTAAAAGACTATGAGTTAAATTCAAAAGAACTTATAATACCTAAGGCAAAGCAAGATAGGCTAGGCATAGGGTATGACGAGCTTTGGGAGCTAATAAATAACAAAAAGCAGACATTACTAGAAATTACCCAAGAGATGATAGATGAAGAGGATAAGAACAAAAGAATGCTTATACGAGGGGAACTTGATGATGATTACGCAAAAAGTGAGTTAGAAATTGAGCATAATAAAATAACAGCACAAAATACTGCTACTTTGATAGGCAATAATTTTGCTTATGAAGGGGCTATATTTGAATCCTTGCGTGTGGTGTTAAAAGAGGCACAAGGTAGATTTGATAGGGGTGAATTAAGCCAAGAAGAGATGTTTTATTATTATGATATGAGTGGCTTAGCCAGAGATGATTTTCCGCACGATTGGTATGGCTTTGAGTTAAGGGATAATTGCTACTATGCCTACCGTTTCAATCAAGCCTTGGCATTAGCCTTTGTAAATGCTTATGATGATGATAAAATCAAGGAAGAGATATGAAATTTACAAAACTTGGCTTTGATGAGTATAATAAGATAAGAAAACTACTTTTAATAGGCAGTGAAGACTTTAAAGAACAAGTATATAGGGATAGTAGCAAGAAAACAGCAGATAAAAATGGAGTTTATAGCGGCTATATGACCATAGGAATTGGCATAAATATAGAATTTGGAGCTAGGTTTTGGGAATATCTTGTTTTGTATTATCTATTTGGCTTAACTAAGTTGGCAAACGAGATAGAATTTAAAAGCTTTGATACAGTGGCTAAATTAAAAAAACAAATTCTTAAAGAAAATGACAAAAAGCAAGAATACAACGAGCTTATAGAAAATATACATAAGTTCTTTGGTAAAACAAAGAATGAAAAAGATGAGCTTATAACAATAGAGGTAAAAAAACTAAATGAAGAAGAATTAAGAACTCACTTAGATGATAATATCAAACAAGGCATTCAAGAATATATAAGCACTACAAAAAAGCTTGGCAAAGAAGAACAAGCAAAAAGATTAAACGAAACTGAGTTAAAAATAAGCAAAAATGCTAAGGGAGAGGCTGAGTATATAAAATTCAAGCTTGGCAAAGAAGAGGCAAGGGAAGTATTTGATCTTATGGCTATTAATTATGAAGCAAGAGCCTTAGAGCATTTTAATAAACATATATTTGTCAATACAAAACTTACCAATCCTTTCAATAAAATCAAAGAAAAAGACACAAAGAATAAAAAATACTACAAGGAATTCATACCCTTTATGAGTGCTACTTATCAAGCTCCTTTTGTTTTAGCAAAAAAGGATAATGCCTTGTTATTAAAAAAGGCATTTGAATTTAAAAGTAGATTCTTGCTTTGGGCGATTTTAAGGTATAAGCTAGGTAGCAAT
>NZ_QHLI01000147.1 GCF_006864425.1 Campylobacter troglodytis
CATTCCAAATACAGACGTTTTCTTGCCAGCCCCACGCCCACGCTTTCCACGAACTCTTTTAGCTCCAAAATAACTCTCACCCTCTTCGATTTCACCGCTGAGATTTTTTCACACTCTTTGGCTATCAAAAGCTTGCTGCACTATCCTATTCACGCAAGGGCGAGAAACCTTACGCAAAACAGCGATTTTGCTCACACAAATGTCAGCACAAAAACACTCTAAAATCTGCCTAAATTTTCGCTCTGAAATGTAGGGCAAAAATATATACTTGTTTAACATCGATTTTACCAACCTTTCAGCCGTAATTATATCAGCTAAAAGTATCAATCGCCTTTAGTTTTTGCTTTTTTTGCGTGTTCAACGCCAACTTCAACTCAAATTCAACCAACACCTCTTCCTCCAGAGTTTGTTAAACTATTAAATGATTGCACTGATAAAGGCTATAAATATGATTGCGAACGCTTAGTTGAAAAATACGGTTGGGTTTTTCCTAGCCTCCAAAAATGCGATGAAAATAATTGCTATGATGTAGGGGTTATACTTAATAGACTTGAACGATATTTTGAAGCAGTTCCTTATTACAAAAAATCTTGCGATGAACTTAATGTAGGATCATCTTGTTCTAATTTAGGAGAGATGTATGCCGATGGGCAAGGTCTTAGAAAGGATGATTTTATAGCCAAGAAGTATTATGAAAAAGGGTGCGCTTTAAATAGCGGTCCTGCTTGCAATAACTTAGGTCTTTTGTATGTTTATGGAGACGGAGTAGCACAGAATTTATCCACAGCAAAAGAGTATTTTGGCAAGGGGTGTGATTTTGGCTCACAAAAAGGCTGCGATAATTATAAAAGAGATTGGTTGAAAAAAGATGATGAGGATTAAAAAGCACCTAAAAACCACAAAAGCTCATAACTTACTTTTTTTGTCAAACTAACAAACAAGATAAGTGAAAATTCAAGCATTAATGCTTTTAAATTCAAGTCAATTTTTCATTTTTAAACTTGATCTTATTTTAGTTTTAAGTGCGTAAAAAAAATTGCCCATATTAAGCCTTTTGTGTTTAAGATACTTAAAAAATTCAAGGCTTGAATTTTTATAATTTATCCTTAAAACTTGCAATATTTTCTTGCAAAAATGCTTGAATTCTTTTAAAATTACAAGGCTGATCTTTTTCTCAGATCAACACTTTTAAAGCCCTTAAAAAGCTCATTTAAACATAAATATTTGGCTCAATTTAACTTAAGCTCTAATAAAAGAGCTTCAAGTTATGATTACAACGATGAAAAACAAGTATATAGTCCGTTCCCGAATTGTCTCAAAAGAAATTTAGGGAAATTTTGAAGTATTTTTTTGCTTCGTTTCGTCTTGCAACTTTG
>NZ_QHLI01000148.1 GCF_006864425.1 Campylobacter troglodytis
ATGCGAAAATTCACAAAAAGGACAAAAAATGTTAGAAGGCATACTTAGAAAGAGTATCGGCAGAAAGGATGCTAAGTCCTTAAAGCGAGATGGTTATCTAATTGCTAACATCTATGGCAAGGGCTTTGAAAACATCCACGCTGCCTTTAAGGCAAATGATTTCATCAAAGAAGTGCGTAAAAAAACCTCGCTTATTTTTGAGGTGAAGATTGAGGAAAAAACACTTGAAGTGGTGGTGGTTGATTATCAAAAAGACCCAGTAACTAGCGATTTAAGGCATGTGGATTTAAAGGTGGCTCAAAAGGGGATTGTAAGCAAATTTATGGTGCCTGTTAAGCTAAAAGGACAGGCAATAGGCATTAAAAACAAGGGCGTTTTAATACAAAGCAAACGTCGTTTGAAGGTAAAATGCGCACCAGAAAATCTGCCAAATTTCTTTGAACTTGATGTTAGCAAGCTTGATGTGGGCGATGCCTTGATGGTGCGCGACATTGCCTTGCCACAAAATGTCAGCATCTTAGAGGCTGATAGGGTAGCTGTTGTGGGCGTAGAAAAGGCAAGATGACGCTTGTAGTGGGGCTTGGCAATGTTGGTGCTGAGTATGAGCTTACAAGACATAATGTAGGCTTTATGCTTGTGGATTTGATTTTAAAAGATTTGCCACACAGCAAAATTATGGGCGTTAAATTCAAAGGAGAGCTTTTTAAGGCAGGAGAAAACTTGTTTTTAAAGCCTTCAACCCTTATGAATGCCTCAGGGCAAAGCGTTTTAGCGGTGCGTGAGTTTTATAAATGCGATAAACTCATAGTCATACACGATGACATAGACTTAAATCTCGGCGTTTTGCGCTTTAAAATGGGTGGTGGAAACGGCGGACACAATGGACTTAAAAGCATAGACGCACTTTGTGGGGCAAATTACGCAAGGGTTCGTGTGGGCATAGGCAAGAAAGAGCCTGTGTCAAATTTCGTGCTTGGAAAATTTAGCTTTGTCGAGCTTGAAGCCTTAAAGCCCATTTTAGAGCAAGCAAAAAAGGGAGTCTTAGCCTTGCTAAATGAAGATGATCTAAACAAAATAGCCTCTATTTATAATCTTAAAAATCCTACAAGCCTTAACGAGCTTGAAGCTCAAAGCAAGGCGATTATGTGAATTTAAAGGGTTTTGTGAATTTTATGTTCTCATTGCGAGCCTTGCAATAGCAAGGTGCTTTTCATTTTTGTAAAAAGTATTTAGCTTAGATAAAATGTAAGCCTTGCAATAGCAAGGTGCTTTTCATTTTTGTAAAAAGTATTTAGCTTAGATAAAATGTAAGCCTTGCAATAGCAAGGCGAAGAATCCATTAAATTCAAGGTATTTCTTAATAACTTCG
>NZ_QHLI01000149.1 GCF_006864425.1 Campylobacter troglodytis
GATAAGGCAAGAACAGCCATACTCATCCACTCAGGCACAAATGTGCTAGAATCCCCGCTTGATAGGACTGAGGGTTGTTTGTTGATAGGGAGGGGATTTATAGATATGGAATTTAATGAGGAGCTAATAACGCATAGCGATTATAAAATAGATCTTAGTAAAGAAAGAAAAAAGCTTATAAAGGCAATACAAGAAAAAGAGATGAGAATCTCTCAGCTTAAAAGCAAAAAACTAAAACAAAATGATGAAATAGAAGAGCTAAAAAAAATAGAGCTAGAATT
The DNA here is from genome assembly GCF_006864425.1 of Campylobacter troglodytis. Classification (GTDB taxonomy): domain Bacteria; phylum Campylobacterota; class Campylobacteria; order Campylobacterales; family Campylobacteraceae; genus Campylobacter_D; species Campylobacter_D troglodytis. The sequence continues at coordinate 282 of NZ_QHLI01000149.1, forward strand.
TGAAACATATGGCAAACACCACAAAGACAAGATAGAACCCTATATAAATTCAAGCATTAAGAAGCTTATGGCTTTTATCAAAAGGCATAAATATGCAAATTTTACAGTTCATATAAAAAATGATTTCAAGGACAAATGATGAATGAGTGGGTTGATAAGGATAGAACACTTTTTGAGACAAGAAGAAAAAATACTAAAATAAAAAAGCAATTAAAAAATATCGAAGCTATGCTAGTTTTGCAGTGGCATAGAAAAGATTTTTTTGATCTTCCAAATAGCTGTGGTAATGGTTATGATGATGAGAAAATAGAGGGTTGGTTTAATATCATCTATGATTCTAGTGTAGAAATACTTATATACACAAAGGATGAAAAATATTTTATAGAAAGTCCTTTATTTGGTGATTCTTTGGATTCACTTCGCGAGGATTGGGATTATAGATGGAGTGATGCTGAGTATGTGGCTAGCCATTTAAACCTTCATCATATCTACGCAAGAGAATTATTGCAAAAACTTGCCCCACATAAGCTAGAATACTTTTTCAAAGAAAGAATTAAAGGCTTTTTGCAAATTCCTGTGAGGGTGTCAATAGATTGCACTGTTATAGATTATGAGCCTAGATCTTATGAGCTTTATAATATTTTAATACCCTCTGTAATAGACTATGTTAAAAGTGGTGAAAATTTAGGAAAAGAAATTTACGAGACAAGAACTTACGCCTACATAAAAGACATACAAAAACTAGGCCAAGCCATAGAATTTGAGGAGCTAAATGAAAAAGACATAGTCTTAGAGGATAAATTCAATTTCGCTCCAAGATTTAAAAAATCAAAGCCCTACAATGTAAAAGCTACCAAGATGTATAAAGAACACGAGCTAAGATACAAGCACAAAGACTTTGCCACACACAAAGTAATGCCTAAAAATGACAAAGACTTATGGATAGATCTAATGAGTAATACCAAAAAACTTAGAAGCAAAAAGCCTATAAATTTAAAGGATCTAAGACCTGATTATGTTAAATTCAAAGGGCTTTGGGCTACTACTAGATATGTGTTTAATTTTGATTTC
>NZ_QHLI01000150.1 GCF_006864425.1 Campylobacter troglodytis
GATAAGGCAAGAACAGCCATACTCATCCACTCAGGCACAAATGTGCTAGAATCCCCGCTTGATAGGACTGAGGGTTGTTTGTTGATAGGGAGGGGATTTGATGGGCTGGAGTTGATTACACATGGGGAGTATCCTTTAAATTATGAAGCAGAAAAAGAAGAGCTAAGAAACTTAGCAAAGCAAATAGACAAGGAACTAGCTAGTATAAACAATTTAAAAGGAGATAAAAGAAAAAAAGAGTTTGACCGTTTAAATGCCAAATTTTATGAAAAATATGGAAACCGTTACAAAGACAAGATAGAACCCTATATAAATTCAAGCATTAAAAAGCTTATGGCTTTTATTAAAAGGCATAAATATGCAAATTTTACAGTTCATATAAAAAATGATTTCAAGGATAAATGATGAATGAGTGGGCTAGCAAGGAAGAATATGAAAAAAATATCAAGGAATTAAAATTTGAAAAGGAATTAAAAGATTTAGAAGCAATGCTAGTTTTGCAGTGGTATAGGATGGATTATTTTGATCTTGAAAATACCTGCAATGCAGACGAAGCTTGTGAGAGTTGTTTTAATATCATTTATAATTCTAGTGTTGATATAATTATTTATACAAAGGAGCAAAAATATTTTATAAGAAGTGCTATATTTGGCGACTCTAAGCTCTCACTTCGCAAGGATTGGGAGGATACTCAGCTTAATCTCATTAATTATAATCACATCTACGCAAGAGAATTATTGCAAAAACTTGCCCCACATAAGCTAGAATACTTTTTCAAAGAAAGGATTAGTGGCTTTTTGCAAATTCCTGTGAGGGTGTCTTTAAGTTTAGCAAAGCCAAAAGAACATTATTATTATGATGGGGAGCTTTGGTTATCAAAGGATCAAAGATGGAGTCATTATATTATGGGCTATGAAGAGGCTGGGGAGAATTTAGGAAAAGAAATTGATGAAAGCACCCCTTACGCCTACATAAAAGACATACAAAAACTAGGCCAAGCCATAGAATTTGATGAGCTAAACGAAAAAGACATAGTCTTAGAGGATAAATTCAATTTCGCTCCAAGATTTAAAAAATCAAAGCCCTACAATGTAAAAGCTACTAGGATGTATAAAGAACACGAGCCAAGATACAAGCACAAAGACTTTGCCACACACAAAGTAATGCCTAAAAATGACAAAGACTTATGGATAGATCTAATGAGTAATACCAAAAAAATAAGAAGCAAAAAGCCTATAAATTTAAAGGATCTAAGACCTGATTATGTTAAATTCAAAGGGCTTTGGGCTACTACTAGATATGTGTTTAATTTTGATTTC
>NZ_QHLI01000151.1 GCF_006864425.1 Campylobacter troglodytis
CTAGGAAAGAGTTGTCCGCCATTTGCTTTAAAATTCCCAGAAGCGACTAATTCACTCATTTCACCAAAGGAAAACACTCGTGTAATCTGCCCTATGCTGTTTATCTCATAGCTTTGCGGGAAATAAGACGCCAAATCCTCTTGGCTAAAACTTTCTTTGTTTGCTAACTCAGGGCTTTTTTCAAGGAGTTGTGAAACTATGTCATAGGCGTTGCGAACAGTTTTGGCTATGTCTATGCTTGAAAAAGAATTAAAAACACCACCACTTGTTTGGCTTCTCACAAGGCTTTGCATAGTGCTTGAATGTATCTTATAGTCCTTTGGAATGCCTGCTGTTTCATTGAATTCCTCTGTGAAATATCCATCTTTATCAACCTTATAGCCCAATACTTCATTACTTGAATTTGAGCTTTTGTTTGAATTTATGGAAGTTGTTGAATTTGAAGTTGTTTTTTCCCTAACTGAAAGTTTAAAATTTGACAAAGAGTTATTAAGATTGGTATTGAAATTGAACCTTGTTGAAACATTTAACATTACTTTTCCTCATTTTAAAAATTTGGGGCTTTTATTAAAATCCCATTTCATTTTTAAGTTGCCTTTCATAAGCCCAACCCATCTCTTTGACCATTTTATTTGAACCTATATTAGATTTTATTTTATAAATCCTTCCACCACTTAGGCCAACTAAAGCAGCACCTGTGGTATAATATACACTAGGTCTATAAGGATTTGAAAGATTTAAGGTTCTTTTGACAGTAAAAGCTACAAATTTATTTCTTGGGTCATTATTTGTTACTAACATTAACTCTTTAAATTTTTCTTTACTTGTAGTATAATGCCTTAATTCTCCATATACTTCGTAAGAACCGGGAATAAAGCAACTCGATTTTACCCCCATATCACATATACCACCTATATCTAATTCAAGGGCAGTAGGGACAGCTATAGCCATAGATTCAGTAATACGCACTCCACCGAGTGAATAATCGCTAAAAACTCCAGAAGCAACTAAATACCCACCAACAACCTGACTTGCTTCATCAAGTGTAAGTTTTTTTAACTCCAGTTGAGTTATCACTCAAAGCACCATTGCTTACTTTAGCAAGAAAATCATCAGCCAAAGAAAGGCTTGAGAGTAAGGCACTTAAAAGTGCAACTTTAAAGAATGTTTTTGACATAATCTGCTCCTTTAAATTTAATCTTGTGAATTTAACACGAAATTTCTTAAAAGACATTTAAAGTTTAA
>NZ_QHLI01000152.1 GCF_006864425.1 Campylobacter troglodytis
TTGGCAAGCTAGATAAGGAATAAAATGTCCTTGCTTGATAGGATTATGCATGGACTTGATGATGAAGAAAAGGGCATTGCTTTTTATCAAAATGAGTTTTTAGCTTACAAGCTAAGCCTTTAAATTGATTTTAAAGATTTCAAAGCCATCAAGTGGGGTTGATAGAAGGCGTTTTGGGGTGTGCTTTTATTTGACAGTTTTATAGTTTCAAGTACATTATCAGTTTGTTTTAGCCAAATTTAAAGACAAACTGAATTTTTTTAAAAAATTAAAATTCACAAGGATCTCTTACAAAGATCTTATTTCGTAAACTAAGTGTTATAAAAATTCAAGCTAAAACACAAAAATCTTGCTAGAATTTAAAACTTGAATTTAATAAATTACAATGTCAAAAATTAAAAAAACTAAGAGACTAAAATGCCAAGACAAATTAAATTAAGAGTAAATGACAAAGAGAATAAAAACTATGCTATAAGAGGCTTAAAGGATAGTTTAAAATTATATATTGAAAAATTAAAAGATAATTATGAAATCATAAACTGTGTTAAAGAGTGTGAGGAGGGGCTTTATGAATTTATCATAGAAGATACAATTTATGAAAAATATCTCTTTAACAAGGTCTTCATAGGCTTAAGCCAAATTGCAAGAGGGGTGATAAACACAACAAAAAAAAACACAGCCACCCTTGCAAATACAAGCACAGTCTCAAACACCATCAACACAAACACAGCCACACTTGAAAATACGAGTGATGCCTCAATTAACACAAGCACAGCCAAGATAAACAATACTTCTCTTAGTAGCACAAACACAATAAATAACACAAATTCAATAAATTCAACAAACACAACAAACAAAGCTCCCATCAGCACAATCAACACAAACACAACCTCAAACACTCTCAGCACAAATTCAGCAAACACAGCAAATTCAACACAAATAAACTCAACAAACAACACAGAAGAAAGAACCTACAACAAAGGCTTTGTGTCCTTGTTTAACAAGCTTTATCAGATTAATACTTTAGCTACTATGTGCGACTGTGAATTTATCCCTTGTGAGCTTAGTCCTATGAAAAAAGCTTTAAACATAGGGCTTATCAAAGCCTATAAAAAGAATAAAGAAGGCAAGTTCATTGATGATAAAGATAGCTTGTCAAATTCACAAAATGAGATTTACACCATAGATACAGAGCAAGAAATAATGCTTAAAGCCTTTGTTTATGAGGAGCAAAAG
>NZ_QHLI01000153.1 GCF_006864425.1 Campylobacter troglodytis
TCTTTTGAGACAATTCGGGAATGAATCATATACTTGTTTTTCATCTAACTCTTTATACCTTAAAGTGATATTGTATCAAATTAAAGTATCTTGAGCCAAAAATTTTGATGAGAATTTTTTCCTCAATTTTGCTGCTGTATATAAATTCTACTTACTTTAAGTGAAGGATAACATTTTCTTTTCCACGAACTTTGATAGGTTTAAAATTTGCAAAGCATATTTTGCTTACAGTTACAAGACGCGTAGACAAAAGCACAAAAATTCACAGTTTGCATTGAACTGATTTGTCCATTTGCAAACTTGAATTTTAATGTATTTTACTTGCTAATCTTCTTTTATTTTGCAAACTTAGTCGCAGCCTGAGGTAAAAGGATTCACATTGTGCCTTTATCTAGTTTAATTTCTTTGAAAATTTGAATTTATTATGTTTTATTTGCTAATTTTGCATCTTCTTAAAAAATGCAAACACCTTACTGTTTGTTAAAATTAGACCTTAAAATTATAAGCATTGCATTAAAAGCCAAGCCTTGTCAAAATATATTTGAAAATTTTTCTAAAATAGTTTTGGTGAAATTTAGAATAAAACATATGCCTGTTTTCATCTACTCTTTATGCTTGAAAATACTCCTTCAAATTCAAAGACCGTGAGTTAAATTAGACAACAAAGAGATCTAAAAGTAGATGATAAGAGCATTGATACTGTGGATAGAAAAGATAAATTATATTTAAGCAAAGCCACTAAAAGATAGTGTCTAAGACAAGAATAAAAATACAAACTAGCCGAGATTATATATGGTAAAATAACAAAGGCTATAAAATAATATCTTAAAATAAGGGACAAAAAATGAGCAATGCCTTCATAGAATCTTTGAAAACAAATCAATACTAACAAGTTATCTTAGCTTAAATGTGGGATTACAGCACAAAATACTCTCATCTTAGATAAAGAGCTTAAAAGATATTTTATTCTTCATTCCATACCCTTACAAAAATATCTCACACCCTCAAATACAAGGGCAAACTTCAAATTTCGTGGGTCTTTAATATGAAATATCAAAAAAACATTGATTTAATCTTGGCTCAATTTAACTTAAGCTCTAATAAAGGAGCTTCAAGTTATGATTACAGCGATGAAAAACAAGTATATAGTCCGTTCCCGAATTGTCTCAAAAGAAATTTAGGGAAATTTTGAAGTATTTTTTTGCTTCGTTTCGTCTTGCAACTTTG
>NZ_QHLI01000154.1 GCF_006864425.1 Campylobacter troglodytis
GCCAAGATATAAGCCTAGCTTGTATAAGGTAGGATCAAAATGCTCGTTTTTAAGATAAAACCCATTAGGGCAGTAATCTTCAAGGAAATTTAGCCCTGTATTTATGCCTAGGTATAATTCCTTTGTTTTTTGGCTACGCAAGAACTTGTCTTGGGATTGGAAGTTGAGCATTTCTCCTAAATTCATAGCGTCATTCTCAGCTCTTTTCTAAATTCATAAGCACAGATTCTAGCATCTCTTTCGCTTGGCTGGATGTAATATAAGGGCGTATTCTTGGAATTTACACAGTTAAAAACAGTTTCATCAAAAAAAAGGCAGGGCTTTTGAAAGGCTTGAAAAAGATCAAAATATCCATCATAAAAATAATTAAGATTGTAATAAATATATCGCATAAGATCATTATCCTGCCTTTTGTGGCTAAAAAATATATAAAAATGCCTAAATTCGTGTATGATATTATCTAAGATATAGCTTAAAAGTTCGATCTTTGTTTTATGCCCCTTAAAGATTTTTTCTATTTTTAAATTCAAGCTATTGTTAAGCTTATCATAAAATCCACTAAAAAGCATTTTGTTATTAATTTTAAGCTCTGGTATAGAAAGAATTTGTAAATCAAACAAAGAGGTAATTTTGCCTGAATTTTGGCCAACATAGCTATTTATGTTAAACTCTTTTCCTAGATCCTTGATAAAAGCTATGATTAAGCTCTCTTTGTTTATGGTGTTCTTTTCATCAATAAATGCTTTTTCAAAGATTCTTTGATATTTTTGCTTATAAAGACTTGCTATTTTTCTTGCAAATTCTTTTCTTTCCTTTATGTAAGCCTCGCTCCCATTCACGCTTTTAAGAAAATCCTCATCAGCCAAATCAAAACTGTAGTAAATATAGGCTATCTTACCAGCAAGTTGAGGATAAAGCTTGAAATAATCAAGCCAAATATTATTAATTAGATTTTTTTCTTCATCTTGCTTGTTATAAAAGCTTTTATTTTTCTCATAAAAGTAAATTAGAGTTTTAACACAGCCTTTTAAAAATAACAATGCCTCTTTTAAGTTTTTAATATTTCTTTGCTGATTAAGTGCTTTAAGATTTTTTTCTTCTTCATCCCACACCCCCTCCCCACTTCCTTCTACCACACTCCCATCCTCTCCCTCACCAACCCTAAAACCAAGATCAAGCACAACAAAGGCATCATTTAAATTAGGCAC
>NZ_QHLI01000155.1 GCF_006864425.1 Campylobacter troglodytis
AAATTTAAACACAAGTGAATTTAAAGATTTTCAAAGCCCCTAAAAAGCTCCTTACAACACTTGTAAGCACTTTTAAATACTTTAAAAACACCTTCAAAAGCTCTTTAAATATCTTTTAAAGCATTTTAATCACCTTTAAAAGCTATTTAAATATCCCTTAAAGCATTTTAACCACCTTTAAAAGCCCCTCAAATACCATATATTTTAAATATATTTTAAAAGCCCCTCAAAGTTCTTGCATTTTAAATATATTTAAACTAATTTATCCCATACTTAAAAAGCAAACTTCCCCCATAATAATTAAGCCCTGTGTTGTAGTGCCTAAACAAGCCTTCTACATTAAGCCTAAGGCTTTTGTAGCTTAGTATTTGTGCACCAAGGCTTACATTTATGGCACTGTCATAGCTTTTGTTTTCATATCTTAGCTCAGTAGCATTTGATCTTAAAAAAAGATGCTTGTGTGAGTTATAAAGTCTTTGTTCAAAACTAGCCTTTGAGTATATGCTTGCAAGATCATTAAACATATAATGCCCCTCAAGCCCAGCATTTGCATCCAAAACATAGGCATTATAAGCATTTGATTCAAAGCCAAGCACGGTTGTAAAGCCCTCTTGCCATTCTAAATAATTTGCAAGACCTACAAAGGGCTTAATAGAAAACTTCTCTCCAAACCTAGCCCCCACAGTTAAGCCAAGCAAGAGTTGATAATTTGAAAAAGTTGAGGTAGAGTTTAAAAGATCTTCTTGCCACTCATTGTTTATATTAAAATTACCAAGCAAGAAATTTGCATTAAGATCGCTTTCTAAAAGGCTGAATTTATAGCGGTTCATAGTGCCTATTTGAAATAAATTTGCCTTTGTTTGCGTTCTTTGTGTGCTTAAATCTTGCCTAGCAGCCCCGTAAGCATAAGAGAGGTAAATTTTATTGATATAATCATCCCTATTATAGCTTGCACCAAGGCTAAGCCCTGCTACATAGCCCTTTGTGTCCCTTGCTCTTAAAATGGCTCCAAGAGGCTGGACATAAAAGTCCTTGCTCCTTCTTGCCTCCAAGCCCACAAAGGATCTGCCGCTGTCAATCCTCATTAAATTACTAGCTGCAAAATACCTTGCCTCAAAGCCTGTTTTACTAAGTGGAGCAAGCAAAGTATCTCCCTTGAAAGCATTTATCATACCCTTTGGGCTT
>NZ_QHLI01000156.1 GCF_006864425.1 Campylobacter troglodytis
GCAAGTCTAAATTTCGCAAACTTCTACTACGCAGTTACAAAAGGCTTAACGAAGTAAAAACATTCACAATTTCGTTTATGTGGTTATGTCCATTTGCAAACTCGTTTTTGCTATGCTTTATCCTATAATGTGCCTTTGTTTATTCTACTACGCAGTTGCAAGACGAAACGAAGCAAAAGATCCACCAAGCCATCATAGACCTTGAGGCTCTCATAAAATTGTGGCATTTTCTAGTTTTGCAAAGTCCCTTATGATAGGCAATAGCTCTTTGGCAGAGCAATGTTTGACGACCTGTGTATAAACGCTAAGCTAGCGTTTTAGCATCCCTTCTCGCAGAGTTACAAGAGGATTAACGAAGTAAAAACATAGACGTTTTTTTGTAAGCTTAACGACCATGTTTACCTCGCACACGTTTTGCCCCTTCTGCTTACAGTTATGAGCCTAGCGTTGTAAAAAGTAACTTTCATCAACTTCAACCACTCATTTTCTAAAGAAACTTCGTTTTGCTGATTTTTTGCACTCTTTAAGGGTTAAAAGCTTACTACACTATCCTATTCACACAAAGGCGAGAAGCCTTGTACAAAATGGTGATTTTGCTTACGCAAATGTCAACATAAAAACACTCTAAAATTTGTCTGAATTTTTTCTCAAAAATGTAGGGCAAAAATATATACTAAGTTCGATTTTACCAAGCTTTCAATTCTAATTATATTCAGCTAAACATATCAATCGCCTTAAGCTTTGATTGAGTGAGAGTTGTTTGGTGTCATTCCAAACGGTTAAGTCTCCATTTACGCTGATATTTGGGTAAAGATTATAAGAATTTGCATTGCCCATGCTTAAAAGCGAAAGGCTTGTGATGTAAGCCTATTTGTTTTTTAAAAAGTGAATCTATGGTGATAGCATCAGAGCAAAAGGCTTGAACGAGCAAAATAAATGAAAAAACTTTTTTCATAAATTTTGTCTAAACCTTTATATCAACCCCATTCAGCAAACTCATAAAGTTTTTATTTTTACCACTCTTTATAGACTCAAAGAGTATAGATAATGTATCTAAGTCCTGTTGGTTTTTAAGCAGGTCTTTGAATTTAGAGTATGTTGTATCTTTGTAAATTTCGTTTTTGCTTGTGGCTTGTATAGGTGAGTGTTTTTGAGCTGAGCTTTGCTCTGTTTGTTC
>NZ_QHLI01000157.1 GCF_006864425.1 Campylobacter troglodytis
GCTACAAAGCAAAATTCACAGCTTTAAACCGTTTGCTTTAAAATTAGCACTTAAAAAAGGTGTTAAGAAAGAAGCTTAAAATTAGGGCTTGAATTCAAAGAAAGCTTTAAATTCAAGCAAAAAAGCAAGGGTTTAAATCTAAGTTTTAAAAATCAAAAACTTAAATTTAAGCCTTTTAAACTGAGTTTTGAATTCTAACAGAGTTTTCAAAGCCAAAAGCAAAGGGTTTGAATTCAAAGTAAAGATTTAAATTTAAGCTTGAATTTAAGTTAAAGAAACTCAAAGGCAAAAATTCGAGGCTTGAATTTAAACAAAAACTTTGAATTTAAAGTATTTAAACAGCAAGGCTTGAATTTAAAAGTTTCAAGCTTAAAACAAAGAATAAAGCAAAAAAATTTCAAGGCTTGAATTTAACATAGGCTTAAAAAAGTTAAAAATCAAAGTCTTGAATTCAAAGAAAGCTTTAAATTCAAGCAAACAAGCAAAGGCTTAAATCTAAGTTTTCAAAAACAAAAACTTAAATTTAAGCCTTTTAAAATGAGCCTTGAATTTTAACAAGGCTTTGTTTTATAAACAAAGCAAGGTTCCCTCTGTTTTGCGGAGGGCAACACAGTAAGCCCCCTCCCTTGCGGAGGGGTTTTTGCTTCGCAAGGCTTGCAACCCGTTGGGTGGGGTGGGTATTTTGGGCGTTTTGTGAATTTTGCGGTAGCTCGTCATTGCGAGCCGATTTATCGGCGTGGCAATCCACAACCGCAGGCAAAGCCCCTTGTGAAGTGGCGTTATCCAAAGCCCCCTGTTGTGCGGAAAGTTCGTCTTTTAAAGCCCCCTTCCCTTGCGGAGGTGGGGTTTTTGCTTCGCAAGGCTTGCAACCCGTTGGGTGTGGGTGGGTATTTTGCATAGCAAAATGTATTAAAGGATATTTGCTACAAAGCAAAATTCACAGCTTTAAACTGTTTGCCTTAAAATTAACACTTAAAAGGTGTCAAGAAACAAGCTTAAAATTAGGTCTTGAATTCAAAGAAAGCTTTAAATTCAAGCTTACAAGCAAGGGCTTGAAAAAAGTTAAAAATCAAGGGCTTGAATTCAAATAAAACTTTAAATTCAAGTAAAAAAATAAAGGTTTAAATCTAAGTTTTCAAAAACAAAAACTTAAATTTAAGCCTTTTAAACT
>NZ_QHLI01000158.1 GCF_006864425.1 Campylobacter troglodytis
TTCTATGCCAAGACAGCTAAGCTTTTTAAGGCTTTCTTATGATATAAACTATGACTTTGTCAAAGAGCTTTTATCAAGGGCAAATTTTACTAAAATTCAACAAGATAGATTTTTCAACTCTCGTTTTGGCAGCGTTTTTTTGCCTATGGAGGTGGAGTTTGAGTGGTTTGTTGTTTATGCTAAGTTTAATTACAACGACACAAAGCTCCTTGAACCACAAATTGAAGCAAAGACACATTTTAGCTTTTTAGCTTATGAAAGCAGTATTTTAAGGGCAGGTGATGATGCAGAGGTTCGAGGCGTAATACTTTGTCTAGGCATAATAAAAAATCACAAAATTCTTGCTAAAAATCAAGCCTTGAATTTTTCTGAATTTATTGCCTCTTGGCAAGAATATAATTACGAAGCTGATGAAAAAATAGAAAATTCCTCTAAGATAGAACAAAGCCAAATATCACAAAAATTTAGCAAAGAAGCTGTGGAAAGTCAAAGTTCTCAAAACTTCATCAAAGACACAGAGGGCTTTGAACTAAGAAAGTATATATCTTATAAAGAAGTATTCACCCCCCTTCCAACAGCAGCCCTAGCCATCACAAAGACAAAAATAAATGATTTCTTTGTGAATTTAAGAAATAAGCCTAATGCAAAAGAAGGAAAAATCATAGCCACCCTTTTTTCTCAAGAAGCCATAATCCCTAATATATATTTGGAATTAGACCTAGAAGATAATATAAATCCCCTCTATAAGAGTATGATAACAAAGGGACAAGCTTGGTATGAAAGAGATGATTTAGGTTCTAGCGATGAGGAGGGGTATTTGCTTTATTATAATTACAAGATGCAAGAAGCTTATTACAAAAAAGAAAAAAACAAGCTTACAAATGCACTCTTTAAAGACGAGTATTTAATTTTAATCTGGGATATACTTCCAAATGATTGGTGCAGGGTCTGGGTCTTAAGGATGATAGCAAAAAATACTCCTTCAAGTGAAAATAAGGAAACAAATTTTAGTGAAGCCAAAGAATTTGACAAGCTTGAATTTATCTTTAATTTAAAAAATAGCCTCTTGCCCTTCATTGAAAACTATGCAAAAGACTTTAATGCATCAGTTTCAAGCTTTAAGCTTTATGAGGGCTTTATACATTCAAGCGGCTTGGAATATCT
>NZ_QHLI01000159.1 GCF_006864425.1 Campylobacter troglodytis
AAAACTCTCAGTTAGAGAAAAAACAAATTCAAACGCTGTAAATTCAAATTCTAAAATCTCAAATTCAGCTAATGAAGTCTTAGGCTATAAGGTTGATAAAGAGGGCTATTTCACAGAAGAGTTCAACAAGGCTGCTGGAATTCCAAAGGATTATAAGATACATTCAAGCACTATGGAAAGTTTGGTTAGAGCAAAAACTCAAACCTTAGTCCCTTTTTATAGATTTTTTACAAGTGTAGATATAGCCAAAAGCATAGGCAATGCCTATAAAATCCTTTCACAAGTTGTAGGCGATGAAGTTTTAAATTCAAAAAATGATTTTACAAGCGATGATATAAAGTCTTTACAAAAAGCATTTACATATAACACAAAGACATTAGAACTAATGCAAACTGAAAGTTTAAATAGGTTTGAAAATGTTGAGGTAAAAGATATGGGTTTAAAAGAAAATGAAGCATTTTCATCTCTTTTTATCGATACTGATGAACCTCTAAATGGTAAAGAAAATTTGAATGTGGGAAGTTTTAGCACCACAGCAAACAAATACACAAACAAAGACGGCTCTATTTCAAAAGGTGGGCTTTTAATCGGCGTTTTAAATTCAAATCTTCACGCCATAGAAGGTGAAACAACAATTTGGGGTAAAATGCAAGGCTATGATAAAAATGCAGATTCAAAAGCTTTACGCAAATGGTTTAATGATGAACAGTTTCAAACCTTTCCCTTTGGTGATGAAAATTTTATGCCCTTAATGTTAGAAACTGACTTAGATGAATTTATGAGTAAATATGCTAAATATAAAGAAAAAAGACTAAAAGAACTTGAAGAAAATTCTTTCTCTATCGAAGATATGATAAGAGAAATGAAAAAGTATATAGAACTTATATTTGGCAAAAGCGATGAGCTAAGAAAAGAACTTGAAGAAGAACAAAAGAAACTCTTTACAAATGAGATAAGGCTTGATATAAAGGCATAAAAATTCTAAATTTTTAAGGTAACTTGTCGTTTTAGAATAGTAAAGTATGTAGTTTAAAAGTTTTTTATATTGTTAATATTTCATTAAACTTTAAATGTCTTTTAAGAAATTTCGTGTTAAATTCACAAGATTAAATTTAAAGGAGCAGATTATGTCAAAAACATTCTTTAAAGTTGCACTTT
>NZ_QHLI01000160.1 GCF_006864425.1 Campylobacter troglodytis
GGACTTAATTATACACAATATAATGGAAAATGGGAAGAGGCAGCACAAGAGCAAAAAGTTTCAATAAAACATTTGGTGGATATTTTGAAAGCTGAATATGGCCTCACCGATGATGATGTTTATAAACATAACGATATTTCACCACAAAAAACCGGAGGTGAAGCAGATGGATTATATGACAAAGACTAAAATGTTAGCATTGTTTTTGTTGTGTATCGCATTTAGCTTTGCTGAAAATTTAACACCATATTTGCCACCTTATGCAAAAAATTGGAGCAAAGAAACAATAGAAGTACTTGAGATAAACACAGAGATAAATTGGGAAAATAGCGGATTGAGCGATGAAGAAGCATTAAAACATTGTAAAGATTTGCAATCTTTGCCAAAAAATGCCAAACAAATGCAAGATTATTTACACAAGCACATCGTTGTGTGGAGTTTGCATTATTATAGTGGAGATGGATGTATATATCGTGGCAAAGTAAGATTTGATGATAAAATATGGGATTTAGAAAGTGTTGGTGGGCTTACTACTCTACGCAACGATGAGGATATTGACATATATCTTGTGTGTTTATCTAGAAATTGCCACCCAAGAGCGTATAGCGATGAGGAGTGATATTTATGAACTTGACAAAATTTCTTATAAAACCGCTGGTGAGGGTGCTAGTTTGTATGGATTTAGTTGTGCTGATATAATAGCAAATCAAAAAGGGATTGAATATGGCAAAGAATTACTACAAAAAGAAAGAAGCGAAGGTTCATTAGCTAGTAAAACACACCAAATTTGAGCTTATAAACGGACGAGATCATATCAAGGACATAATGTTTTTATTTCGTGTTCTTACAGTTGTGTAGTATAAGAAGCCTTACAAAGGCTAGCTTAGGTCAATTTCACGACAAGGAAATTTTTCTACTTACACTTAAAAAAACTGAATTTATATATAAGAACAAAGTTAAGAATGAAAATTTGTATAAAGCTTTATTGAAATGGCTTAGGAAAATCATAGGTCATTTTAGCTAAAAATATCAAGCATCACATTTTAATATCTCAAGATACTTTAATTTGATACAAGATCATTTTAAAGTATGGAGAACAAAATGAAAAACAAGTATATGATTTATTTCCGAATTGTCTCAAAAGAAATTTAGGGAAAT
>NZ_QHLI01000161.1 GCF_006864425.1 Campylobacter troglodytis
TGCTGGGTGTATTGATTTATGGAAAAATAATGATGAGTTTTTTAAAGTATTTTTAGAATATGTAGAAAAATACAAAGATGAGATCTTGCAAAATCAAGGTAGGGTTACATTGAGTGTTAAATACAAAAAAGGAGTAAAAATAGAATGTGATAGCGATTACTATACGAAGCAGTGTGTGAGGTTCAATAATGAAAATTAAAAAGTTTATTTTTTGCATTAAAATTTTTATAATTTTATTTTGGATTATAAGCAATTCATTGCTCATTATGATTGTGATAGATTCAAGTAGAAGTTTTTTGTTTTATTTGACAAATGATTTTATGTTTTTGTTTTTCTTTATCATTGGTGTATGTGGTATTTTAAGCATTTCTTTAGAAAAGTTATATAGAGGGATAATAATTAGATATTTTGTTTTTTCATTTTTTGTAACTTCTTGTTTTTTATTTTTGAATATAACTCTTATTTTTTTTGGATTACTTCAGCCAATAGGACTTAAGGGACATTATCTAACTTTTAATGATTTATTGTTTCACTATTGTGTAAATTTTGCTTTTTTCTACATATCTTTATTTGGTATTTATGCTATTTACAAAAATAAGAAAAAATATGTGGCTATTTGTTTGGCATTGGTTGTTTTACATATAATGTTATATTTATTTTTGTATGGTGCAGTGTTGTGGCACTCACCAATCGAGATAATAAGTTTTGGGATATAATGGCATAAAACAAACAACAGCCAAGGATAAAACAATGAAAAAGATAGAATCTATATATAATGAACAAATTTTACACTTACAATTTGCTTAAAGTATATGCAATGAGCAGTGAAAAATATGTAAATTTAAGTGATGAGGAGCTTAAGGAATATTTTTGTTCTCAACAAATCCCATTTAGGCATAAATATCCCAAAGTTTCATCAACCTTGCGCTTCAAAGGCAATCTTCGCATTTCTTGGAGCTTTGATATAAAGCATAATAAAAATATTGATTTTGGCTCAAGATACTCTAATAGGATTTTCTCTTATCAATTTCAGCAAATTTTGATGAGAATTTTGTCCTAAATTTTTCGTCTTAATTTTGTTTTTTTTAAATGAAACACAAAATTTTCTTTTTTTATGCCCCTAAATTTAG
>NZ_QHLI01000162.1 GCF_006864425.1 Campylobacter troglodytis
CAAAGGCTAGTTATAGGATAAAGGAAGATATGAGTTTGCAAATGGACACAAGCATATCAATGGAAACTGTGAATTTTTTGCTACGCCTCTTGTAACTACAAACAAAAGAGCTTATGCCAAACATAGACTTGCTAAATTTAAGGGGCATTGAAACAAAAAATTTTTATGTTTCATTTAAAAGAAATTTAGAATTTAGAAGGTTAAAAACGAAAATTTGTATAAAATTCTGTTAAAATGGCTTAGGAAAAATTCTGTGTAATTTTAGCTAAAAGTATCAATCGCCAAATAAAAAGCAAGATTTGTATAAAATCTTGCTAAAAATGATAAGAAATAATCCGCTTTAAGTTGAATTGAGTCAAATGATAAGGCAAAATCAGCTTAAATTAAATTTAACCAAAATCAATTAAGCTAAGAGATAAGCTATTTACTCAGTGCAAGACATCAAATCTTGCAGTAAAAAGCTTATAAGGTAATTTTGCTAAGATTTATTTGACATTTGCACTCATAGTAAGATCTACAACAGCCCAACTAAAATCAGCATGGCCAGGGGCTGCCTTGCTTAAAGCACTTAATGCTTGTGTGGCATTGCTAAAGGCATTAAGATCAAGCTTTCCTTGTGCCATAAGCTTTTTATTTTTAATCTCATAAACCAAGGGAACAATTGTGCTTTGATTGCCAATGCTTATTTTAGCACTAATGAGACCCTTTCCATCGCCTTCTACAACTTCTTGTATCACTACATTAATAGATTCCTTACCAGCTAAGGCAGGGAAAAACACTGTATTCATATTCTTTGTCGCATCATCTAACTCAGGAATCACGCTACTTGTTGGGACAATCACAGCACTAGCACCTTTTAAAACCCCTGTAATGCTTTTTTTATCCTTACCAAAGGTGAATTTAATTTTCTTAAACATTCCACTCGTCTCAACCATATCCTCGGTCTTGTAGCCTGTAAAGCCTACTTTTATGCTTGAGGTATCAAGGGTTGCTGCACTTAGAGAATAACTAGTAAGCACACCTACTACAAGAAAACCAGACACACATTTTGACACCTGAGAAAATACCTTTTTCATAATCACTCCTAAATTTAAAAT
>NZ_QHLI01000163.1 GCF_006864425.1 Campylobacter troglodytis
TGGCATTTTTATTAAATATGTCAGCTTTTATAAAGCTTCACTTTATTTATAGAAATAAAATATTAGAATTTGCAACTATAAGTATGTGCGAATTTTCATTTATATTTATTACTGGTATAATGACAGCACTTAGGAGGGTGTAAATTTATCATGAAATCATTTTAAAATTTAATGCAAAGATTAATCAATAAAAGAAATTCCGAATATAAGCTCTATAACCAAGGCATTTACGAAAGGTGGTAATTTATGTGTAGATTAAATAATAAAGGATCAGACATTGAAAAAAATAAAATCTATTATAATGAATGAATTTTACACTTACAATTTGCTTAAAGTATATGCAATGAGCAGTGAAAAATATGTAAATTTAAGTGATGAGGAGCTTAAGGAATATTTTTGTTCTCAACAAATCCCATTTAGGCATAAATATCCCAAAGTTTCATCAACCTTGCGCTTCAAAGGCAATCTTCGCATTTCTTGGAGCTTTGATATAAAGCATAACAAAAACATTGATTTAATATTTTTTCCTGAAAATAATCCCTTTGTAAATTATGCGTTTCTTTATGCTAAAGACTTTGCCAAACAGGTAAAATATGGCACCACTGAGCGAAAAATCACTAAATTTAAGGTCGATTACAACATAAACTACGACTTTGTCAAAGAGCTTTTATCAAAAGCGGAATTTAGTGAATCTCAACAACAGCGATTTTTTGATGTCCGCTTTGGCAGCGTTTTTGTGCCTATGGAGCTGGAGTTTGAATGGTATCTTATAGATTCTAAATTTTCTTTTGAGGAAATTAGCATTGTTCGATCTGATAGCTTTTTAACTAGCCCTATTTTAATAGGTGTAATTAAATCTTACACAGTCCTTTCTCAAAATCAAGCCTTGAATTTCCCTGAATTTATTGCCTCTTGGCAAGATAGCGAGTATAATGACACAAAAGAACATTATGAAACCGTTACAAAGCATATATCCTACAAAGAGCTTTTTACCCCCCTTCCAACAGCAGCCCTAGCCATCACAAAGACAAAAATAAATGATTTCTTTGTGAATTTAAGAAATAAGCCAAATGCAAAGGAAGGAAAAATC
>NZ_QHLI01000164.1 GCF_006864425.1 Campylobacter troglodytis
AGGGGGAATCAAAGGCGACCCCTCCGCAAGTGAGGGGGAATCTATGGATTCAAACCAAAAGTCCCCCTCCCTTGCGGAGGGGGATTTAGGGGGTGGGTATGAAATGCTTACCGAAAAAGAACGCACAGCAAGGCTCATAAAGCCCATCTTGCGTGGCAGAGACATTAAAAGATATGGCTATGAATGGGCGAATTTATGGCTTATTAACACGCACAATGGCTATGAAATCCCCACTTGTCATTCTGAGCGTAGCGAAGAATCTCAAGCCCCCACTTGTCATTCTGAGCGTAGCGAAGAATCTCGTAATTCAAAAAGAGATTCTTCGCTTCGTGCTACGCACTTCGCTCGCAATGACAACACTGATGCTCAATATGACACAATCAAAATCCCACCCATTGACATAAAGGACTATCCAGCCTTAAAAACGTATTTTGACGAGGTGGCAAAAACAAACAAGGGCAAGGGCAAGGGTTTTTGGGAGCGAAGCGATAAGGGCATAAGTCCTTATAATTTGCGAGACTGTGCTTATCTTTTGGACTTTGAGAAAGAAAAGATTGTGTATCCAAATATGAATAAAGAGTTCATTGCAACGCTTGATAAATCGAGTTTTTATACTAATCAAAAATGTTTTATCATTACAAGCGAAAGGGAAAATTTGGCGTATTTAACAGGAATTTTGAATTCTAAATTGAATTTTTGGTATTTTAGGCAAATAGGGGCAACTTTAGGTGCAAATGGTTATGAAATGAGTAAAATCTTTGTAGAAAAACTCCCCATCCCCAAAATAAATCCCAAAAATTCAAAAATCGCAGAAAGAATTGTGAATTTAGTGGAGCAGATTTTGGCTTTAAAGGCTGAAAATTCAAACCAAAAGTCCCTTGCAAGTGGGCTTGAAACCGC
Organism: Campylobacter troglodytis; assembly: GCF_006864425.1. Taxonomy (GTDB): domain Bacteria; phylum Campylobacterota; class Campylobacteria; order Campylobacterales; family Campylobacteraceae; genus Campylobacter_D; species Campylobacter_D troglodytis. The sequence goes on from NZ_QHLI01000164.1 coordinate 901, forward strand.
AGACAAGTCCCCCTCCCTTGCGGAGGGGATTTAGGGGGTGGGTCAGTAAAAAACACTCAAAATTCAACAATTTCCTTGAATTTAAAAGAAAATTCACAAATTTTGCAAAATTCAAAAATTGAAAATTCAAATGCTGAATTTACCCACCCCCACCCAACGGGTTGCAAGCCTTGCGAAGCAAAAACCCCC
>NZ_QHLI01000165.1 GCF_006864425.1 Campylobacter troglodytis
GCCCTCGTCTCCATCTTGTAAATAATATGAATTTTTTAGTAATTCTATCCAAAGGCGAAGGCGGCAAATCTCAACTGAATTTTCGTTTATATCTACGCCGTAAAGGTTGTTTTATCTCATTATTTTTTTATATAAATCATTGAATTTAGCCAAATTTTCACTTGATTCTGCAAAATTTTCAAACACCTTTTGCAAAGCCGTGTAATCAAATTTCAAAAAGTCCCTAAAAAATCGCTCGCCACGGTAAATGCACTCGCTTTCGGGCAGATAAATGTTGCCTTTCATTTTTTTGTTATTAAAATAAAACAAAATCGGCTTTATATCCACGCCAAGCTCACGCACCAAATAAGCATAGGTTTTTATAATTTTTCGGTTTAGTCCCACGAATTTATCGGTGTCGTGATCGTCATTGTATTTGATTTCAGCGTAATAAATTTGCCCCTTTTTGTCCTTAAAAAGCAAGTCAATATCGTGGTCGGTTTTTATACTGCTTTCAGTTTTATCTTGCAAAATAGCGTTTTTTAAAGCATTAAATTCTTTTTGTAAGTCAAAATTATTTTCGCTTTGTGCCTTTGTGATATATTTGTCAATGAGCGTGTCTGCAAAGGGCGACACCTTGAATTTATTGCTCTTTTTTCCGCTAAATTCAGCCAAAATTTCATAGCCACTATTTTCGACAAGCTGTCTCATCAGCTCTTCTATAAAATTGCCAAATTGAATGTTCATACTTTGCAAAATTCCGCCCAAAATCCTATATTTAATAGGAACAAAATGCACCTTTACTTCGTGTTTTTTGTGAATTTCTTTGAGCTTTTTTTCGCTCGTTGCGTGATGAATAAGTGCGTCAATAGAACTAAATACGATTTTTTCAAGCTCGGTTTGCATTTTGCACCCTTTCATATTCATACCTAAAAGAATCAATGCTTGCTAGCCCTTGTCCTTGCTCTACATAAAAATAGCTCCAGCCGTTGTGATTGCTCTTATTTAAATGCTTTGCTGCCATTTTGTGAATGCTTAATGTCTCTTGTCCGTCCGTTACCTTGTCGTTTTCAAGTAGGGTGCAAATGAAGTTTTTATTT
>NZ_QHLI01000166.1 GCF_006864425.1 Campylobacter troglodytis
GCCAAGATATAAGCCTAGCTTGTATAAGGTAGGATCAAAATGCTCGTTTTTAAGATAAAACCCATTAGGGCAGTAATCTTCAAGGAAATTTAGCCCTGTGTTTATGCCTAGATATAATTCTTTTGTTTTTTGACTACGCAAGAACTTGTCGTGGGATTGGAAGTTGAGTTTAGGTTTAGGTGGCAAACGACAAAAATCTACAAACTCAACATCTTTTATAGCTTCTTCAACATTCATCTTAGATCCTTATCATTTTTTCTATAAGCCTAGCATCTCTTTCGCTTGGCTGTAAGAAATAAAGATCATCACCTTGCATTTGAAAGGTTTTAAATTTATAGTAGTTCCTATCTTCTTTGGAAAAATAAAAATATTTACTAGAATAAAATAAGTATTTTAACAAATCATCATCCATAGGCTGTTTTTTGTGTATGTAAGCGTGTCTAAGCTCATGTATTAGCGTCCTTAAAAACTCCTTTTTGTTTGATGCTTTGTTTATATTTATTTCAAGGGCATTTGTTGTGGGATTATATGTGCCATAAATATTATTGCCCAATTTTTTATATGATATATTTAGATCTAAGATAAGATCTTTATTTATGAGCTTCAAAAATTCATCACACCATTTTTTAAGATCATTTTCTTGTCTTAATGCCTCTTTTAAAGTGAGGCTTGTATTAAGATAAGGCTCATTTAGTGCAAAGTTAATTGTTTGAGTAAAGGTTTTCAGATCTTTTTTATAAGCTTGATAGTTTTCTTTTATATTACTACTTAGATCAAATCTATAATAAATATAGGCTAGCTTACCAGCGAGGTTTGGATTTAATTCTAAATAGTTTATTATATCGTTTTGATTAAGCCTTTTTGATTTTTTACTCACTGTTAGATCATAAACAAGCATGGCTATAAATTGATAAGCAGTTTTTAAATTTGCTATATTTTTAATATTTTTCCATTCATTTATATAGTTAGTATCCCACACCACCCCCTCCCCACTTCCTTCTACCACACTCCCATCCTCTCCCTCACCAACCCTAAAACCAAGATCAAGCACAACAAAGGCATCATTTAAATTAGGCAC
>NZ_QHLI01000167.1 GCF_006864425.1 Campylobacter troglodytis
AAAAAAGCTTTTATTCATTTTAAGCAAGCCAAGCAAGGCTTTTTGAATTTTAAATCCTTGTTTTGCTTTTTTGTGCTTAAATTTTTAGTATTGCTGTGAATTTATGTGTCCCTTTTGTGAAGTATGATAAATTTTTGCAACTTTTGTTGTTTTGAATTTTTTTGCAAGGGTGTGAGCAAAATTTAGCAGTTGCTTTAAGCTTAGCCTTTGAAATTTTTGAAACGATTGACTTGTTTTTCACCTTATAAATCATAAATTAAAACTCATTTATTTGAGATTAAGTTGTTTTGAGCCATTTGTTTTTTCTATTTAAATCACAGTTTAAAGCAGCTTTTATCTTAGATCTGCTTGATTGGGATTAATCCTTTATATTATGCTTTTTTGCGTAAGCTTCTATTTCATCTCTAAGATATTGGGGGAAATGTTCTTTGTATATGGCTGGTATGGTAGGGTTTTTACGCTTATCAAGCTTTGCATTTTTGTATATGCTTTCAAGTCTTTCAGGTGTATAATAAAACGGTGCATTAGGATAGCCCTGAGGCGGGGTTAAGGCTGCAAGATTTGCTTCTAAGAGCAAGACATCCATTAATAATTTAGCCTCATCTTCGCTCCATTCATTAGGTATATCAGCATCATATCTATATAAATTTGATCCTGTGTAAGAACTCATTTGTCTGTCAAATTCCTTTCTACTCTCAGGTGTAGAGTCCTTATCTCTTGGATCCTTTAGTTTGCCATTTTTTATATCTTTATACAGCACATTTGGAATCAAACCTCTTCCATCATAAGCAAAATTATAGGTATTCATGTCAAAAACCCAATCCACCCCTATCATCTCATCTAAATAAGGAAGCATACCAAAGCTATCATAAGGAGGATTTTTGGCAAATTCTTTTATTTGCATAGCCCTTAGTTGATTTTTATGTATGCCATCAAGTCCAAGCTCAGATCGCTCTGCATAGGCTTTAAATTCATAAGACATTCCTATTGAATTCTTTTCATACATACCACCTGTAAGCTGTAAGCTTAGAAATTCAACCTG
>NZ_QHLI01000168.1 GCF_006864425.1 Campylobacter troglodytis
CCAAGGCTGAGGTGCGTGGATTAACATTAAATCAATATAATCAAGCCCAAGTTTTGCCAAGGACTGCTCTATACTCGCCCTTGCAGCCTCGTAGCTTTTATGCTCTGCTGCTACTTTGGTAGTTACGAAAAGCTCCTCTCGCTTTAAGCCCTTTGCCATAGCAGCTCGCACGCCATCACCCGTGCCAGCCTCGTTTGCGTAGGCTTGTGCGGAGTCAAAGTGGCGATAACCCACATTTACAGCCGCTTCGATGGCTGCACTTACCTTGTCATTGTCGATTCTCCAAAGCCCAAGCCCTAGTTTTGGCACTTTGACGCCATTTGATAGGGTAAAAAACTCGTTTAGAACTGAATTTGTCATAGCCTGTCCTTTCTGTGAAGTTGCCAAATTCTCGCTTGAATTTGCTGAATTTTGAGCTGAATTTTCGCTTGATTTCAAGCTTGATTTTGCCTTGTCGCTTGAATTTGTGGCATTGTTCTTATTTTCGCTACAAGCAACAAAAATAGGCATTAGGCTTAAAGCACCAAAACCAGCACCGATTTTTGCGAATTTGCTTAAAAATTCTCGCCTTTGAAAATTGCTTGAAGTTGTGTTTAAGCTCACGCAATTTTCGCCTTGAAAATCTGCTTGAATTTTATTTGAATTCAAGGCAGTTTCGCCTAAATTTAGGGACTTGTTGCCCTTAATTTTACTACTCATTTTTTTCCTTTCTTTTTTGCCAAATGCTTGAAATGCCAAATTTTTCACATTTTTGGCAAAAATCTTAAAATTTGTAAGGACATTATAAAGCATTACACCTAGTGTTTGTCAAGGGCTTTTTGAAAAAATTTTGAAAAAAATTTACAAATTTTTTTTAAAAAAATTACAAAAGCCTTGAAATTTTTTGAATTTTTATAAAATAAAGGCTCAAGATACTTTAATTTGATACAAGATCATTTTAAAGTATGGAGAACAAAATGAAAAACAAGTATATGATTTATTTCCGAATTGTCTCAAAAGAAATTTAGGGAAAT
>NZ_QHLI01000169.1 GCF_006864425.1 Campylobacter troglodytis
AGAGATGATTAAAGAATTCATACCTCATTCTTTCTTGTGCTTCTTTGAATTTTAAGCTTTTTTGTTTCATTGCTTCTTGTGTTTGTGTGAATTTTAAGCTTTTTTGTGAATTTATAATTAAGTTCTCATCTTTATTTAATGCTTTTAAGCCTTCTTGTGAATTTAAGCTATCCTTGAATTTTAAGCCCTCTTGTTTCATTGCTTCTTGTGTTTCTTTGAATTCTAAGTCTTCTTGTGAATTTAAGCTTTCATCGCCATTTAATGCCTACAATGCTCTTTGTGTAAGCCTTGCTAGCTTAGTTTCGTTTAAGCTTATAAGCTTATTGGTATGATAAGCTTGATTTAAAAGGCTTTGTGAGTTTTCTATGAACTTACCATTTTTATCCACTCTTTTTCCGTCTATATAAATATTCATCCTGGCCATAGTAGCCTTTGTGCTTTCTTTGAATCTTTCAATTAAGATTAAAATGCGTTTTGTTTCTTTTATCCTTAATGAAATTCTATTTTCTTCTTTTATATCAAAGGCTTTAAACAAAGAACAAAGCTCATCTTTTTGAGTAAATTCTATGCCTTTTAAATCAAGTCTAGCTTTATTATAACTCACAAGTATATCAAAAATTTTTTCTTGCTTATTTTCTTTTTGTTTTTCTTTATGTCTTTCTTGCAAATTTTCTTGTAAAGTTTCTTTTAAATTCACTAAGGCCTCGCCACTTCTTGCCTCCCACTGTTTTATCACTCTTTCATTTTCTAAGAACTGCAAACTTTGTCCGTCAAATTCAAGCCTAAATCTTGTTTGAAGTATTTTTAGTTCTATTGAAGTTATGCGATCTGCTTTTACTACTTTGCTAGCTCCTGTTCCTTTATCATCATACACACGGTAAGCATTGTCTTTTGTATCAGTGCTTAAATTTATCCCAAGGCTTTCATCGTAGGCAAAGAAGATTATATTTTTGTTTATGAGTTTGCTTTGTGTTTCTTCTTTTATTTCTTCTTTAGCCCTCTCTTCTTT
>NZ_QHLI01000170.1 GCF_006864425.1 Campylobacter troglodytis
TTAACCACCCAGCCCTAAATTCAAAAAGCCAAACAAAAATAAACAAAAAGACGCAAAAACAAGAAAAACACAAAAAGAAAAAACAAGGCAAATCAAATAAACAAAAACAGAAAAAACAAAACAAGAAAAAACAACACAAATAAACTAAAACAGTAAATAAAATAGATACAAGAATGCACAAATAAACAAAAAAAGAAAAAAGATGAACAAAACAAATTTTTGCTTGCAGTTTTTAGATCTTAAATCCAAGAAAAAACTCACAAATAAAAAGGCACAAATCATTAATATCCAAAGCAAACAGACTTACACTGAGACCTTGATAAACGGAGAGATTAATCTACTTATAGACAAGGAAAACATAGCAGATTTTTATCTAGCTTATTTAATAGCTGAGGATAAAAGCAAGCACTATGCCTTTAATCTAGCAAAAGAATTCAAAGAAGAAGATGGGAAACAAGCACCTAGTTACACAACGCAAAAGATTCTTACTCCTAGAAGCTATGAAAAAAGCAAGGCTAAGTTATATTTTAAAGAGTGCAAGGAGCTTGTAAGCGAGTATGAGGTAGCCATCATTAAATGCTACAAGGTTTTAAATGATGAGCTAGAAAAAGAAAGAAAAAAACAAGAGGGCTATGATTATTTTATTGATAGCAAGGATGAGCTTTTTGTGGCTGACTGTGAGCAAGAATTAGCCTTTCAGGCTTATTTTTATAAGGACTTAGAAAGGGATAAAAACTTAGCTAACAAGAAAAGAGAGCTTTTAGATAATGAAAGTGCTAAGACTTGCCTTGATCTAGACAAGGTGCAGTGGTGCATAGAAACAAAAGGCAAACAAGTCTTCCTTCAAGGAAACCCCATATTTTTTAGACCCAAAGACCTAGGCTTTGAAAATGAAGACACACTAAGCATAAAGGCAAGATTAAAAGAAGAAACAAGAAGCTTCATACAAAAAAGACAGGTGTATTATAAGGAAGTATTTAAGATTGATGGCAATTTACTTGG
>NZ_QHLI01000171.1 GCF_006864425.1 Campylobacter troglodytis
ATAGAGCAAAATTCAAGGCTTTTTGTAGAAAACAAGCCCAAAGCCTTACAAGAATTTTACGCTTTGAAAAATGCGAATTTTACCCTAGATTTTAAAGACGAGGAAAAAGAGGCGAGTAATGATTTTATAAGGATTTTAAAGGCACTTGCCAAAGAAAAGCAAACTTTAAAATTCAAAACAAAATGCAATTTTAAAAGCATTTGCAAGGAAATTTTAGACTTTGTGAATTACAAAAAGCTAGATAAAATCAAGGACTTTACAAGGCAAGACAGCGTTGAATTCATAGGCTTTTTACAGGCTAAAAACAACTGCACTAACACGATTAAAAAGAAAATTAGGGCATTTGAAAGCGTGTTTAAATATGCCGTGCAATGTGATTTAATCGCTAAAAATCCTTTCTTTGTCCCCAAATTCACGCAAAGCGAGCAAGAGCTTGAAAACAGCGAACAAAAACCCTTTGATTTAGCACAAATTCAAAGTTTGATTAAGCAAAGCAAGGGCGAGTTAAAAAGCTATTTAATCATAGCCTTTTTTACAGGACTGCGAACAGGCGAACTTTTAGGGCTTGGACGATTTGAATTTGCTTGAAAGCAAGGCTCACATTAAACGCACCTTACTAAATGACGGCAAAACGACAAATGTCCCAAAGACAAGAAGCTCATACAGGACTATCGATTTACTACCCCTTGTGGTAAAAGAGCTTGAAAACAAGGCGAAAAGCACTGATAGTGGCTTTTTGTTTAAAAGTCCTGTGAAAAAACTGCGTGCTGAATTCTATGCCTTAAAAGAAGAGCTAAATATCACGCCCAAACGCAGACTTTATGATACAAGGCATAGCTTTGCTAGTGTAATGCTCTCAAAAGGCGAAGAGCCTATGTGGATAAGTAGGGTTATGCTAGGACATTCTAGCCTTACTGAAACATTTAAGGTTTATGCGAAATACTTGCCAAAGAATGTCAATGAAAGGGCGAGTTTTTTGAAAGATATGGAGTTTTAACT
>NZ_QHLI01000172.1 GCF_006864425.1 Campylobacter troglodytis
ACACTGAACTGTTTTAATCCTAGCTGGTAGGGGTGGTTGTGTGTAAGAAAGATTATGCACCTTGCCATTTTCTTTTGTGTAGGCAAAAAAGATTATATTGTTGCCACTATTATCAAGGATATGCTCATTTGCCATAAAATCTTGCTTTATTTCATTTAAATTCAAGCTTATAAGCTCTCCTTCTTTATCTTTAAGTAAGCTTAGATCTTTTTCTGTGTTTATTTTAGCATAGTTATTAAGACTTGTTTTTAAGGTGCTACTAATGATCTTATAGCCCCATTTGATTTGCTTTAAATTCAAGTCCTTTAAATTCTCATTTAGGCTTTTATTAACCGAGCTTTTAACTATAAAGGCTTGTAAGCTTATGCTTTGATTTGTATCTATGGTGTAAATTTCATCTTTAAAATTGTTTTTATAGCTTTTTAAAGTATTATCAAACCTAGCCTTATAAGTGTTCTTGTAAAAATGAGCCCTGTCTAAGTCATTTAACTTATAAGCCTTGATAGCTCCTATGAAGGCTAAATTCACAGCATCAGTAAAGACAAAGGGGATGGGCTTTTTTGTATCTAGCATACATTCTAAAATATTTATTTGTGCACAAGTTGGGTGTAAAAAATGAGGCTCTTTTAGATAAATGATTTTATCTTTTTTAAGATCTTGTGTTAATCGCACAAAAATGCGAGAAAGTGTATCCATAGAATCATCTATATCAAAGACATAAATGCCATCTTCTTTTTCTTTTGTGCAATCAATTTTAAGCATTTCATCCTTGGGGCTATTTATGTATAGCTTTATGAAATCTTTAAGCTTGTTTATAGGGTGTCCTTGAGTATCTAGGGCTTGAATTTTTACTTGATTTGGCATTTAAAGCTCTCTTTCAAAGATTTTTCTTTCAAATATTTTGAATTCTTAGTTGATTTGACATTTAAAGATTTTTCTTTCAAAGATGTTGAATTCTTGCTTACTTTGGGCATTTAAATTTTTCTTTCAAAGAT
>NZ_QHLI01000173.1 GCF_006864425.1 Campylobacter troglodytis
CCTTATGCATAGCCATTGGAGGAGGCACACTTGCTTTGAAGGGCTGTGGCTTTTCTTTGTTGGGGGATTTAAAGCTTAACTCCTCAAATCTTTTATCAAAAAAGCCCCCCTCATCGCTTAAAAGATAAGAACTTGCATTCATACTAAAAAAGCCTTGATGATTGTCAAGATTTAAGTAGATATTATCCTTAAAATTTGCCACTTCCTTTGATAAAAGATTAAAATATGGCTTCATTTTTTCCTCTACCTCATCATAATGCCTAGGCTTCATATAAGAAGCTGGGTTAAAAAGCATTTTAAGCCTATCTTGCAAAAGTCCTTGATGCACATAAAGGGTGTATTCGCTTAAACACCACACCACATAGGCATAAAAAAGCTCGTCAAAATTAAAAATAACTGTGTTTTTTTCATTTAAGCTTAGATAATCAAGCACTCTTAATGTGGCTTCGTTTTTTGGCAAAAAATCCTCGTTTTTAAACCAATTAAAATCTTCCTTGTTTAAGATCTTAAGCTCTAAAAGCTTTAAATAATCCTCATTGCTTGGAGCATAGGCTATTAAGCCTTGTTTTTTGTTAATGGTGTCTGCGAAGCCTTGAATTTGAGCTGTGTTTAAGGAGTGAAGCTTTGTGATATAAGCAAGGGCTTGTGCTTTGCTTAAAATAATATTAGCCTTTGTTTTTTGACAAAGGGTTTTTATGTTCTTTGCTTGATAGCTTTTAAAGCAAGGATGCTCGCTTTTTATGCTTGAAGTGTAGTTTTTATTTTCCTCATCAAGCCAAAGCTCATTTATTTTATTTAGCTCATCTTTTAAATTTAGCAAGGAAGTTGGGGTGAAGTTAAGCACAAAGAAGTTTTGCTTTTTTTCAAAGCTTAACTTGCCAAGATATAAGCCTAGCTTGTATAAGGTAGGATCAAAATGCTCGTTTTTAAGATAAAACCCATTAGGGCAGTAATCTTCAAGGAAATTTAGCCCTGT
>NZ_QHLI01000174.1 GCF_006864425.1 Campylobacter troglodytis
GTTTTCTTGCCCTTCCTCACCTTTTTGATATGTATCTTTTACTTTATAAGTGCTTTGCTCCTCATAAACAAAGGCTTTAAGCATTATTTCTTGCTCTAAGTCTATGGTGTAAATCTCATTTTGTGAATTTGACAAGCTATCTTTATCATCTATGAATTTGCCTTCTTTATCCTTTTTATAAGCCTTGATAAGCCCTATGTTTAAAGCTTTTTTCATAGGACTAAGCTCACAAGGGATAAATTCACAGTCGCACATAGCAGCTAGGGTATTAACCTGATAAAGCTTGTTAAACAAGGACACAAAGCCTTTGTTGTAGGTTCTTTCTTCTTTTGAGTGCTTGTGTGCTGTGCTTGTTGTAGTCCTTTCAAGTGTGTTTGCGTTCTTTGCTGTGTTTATGAAAGCTACGGTAGTTGCTGTGTTGTTTGCTGAGTTTATTTGTGTTGAATTTGCTGTGTTTGCTGAATTTGTGCTGAAAGTGTTTGAGGCTGTGTTTGTGTTGATTGTGCTGATGGGGGCTGTGTTTGTTATGTTTGTTGAATTTATTGAATTTGTGTTATTTATTGCGTTTGTGCTACTAAGAGAAGTATTGTTTATCTTTGCTGTGCGGACAGAGGCTGTGCTGTTTGCTGTGTTTGTAGTTTTGCTGAGAGTGGCTTTGGAGGCTGTGCTTGTATTTGCAAGGATGTTTGTTGTGGATGTGTGTTTTTCTGTGTTTGTGTTGATAGTTCTGATTGAGGCATCGCTCGTATTTTCAAGTGTGGCTGTGTTTGTGTCGATAGTGTTGATTGAGGCTGTATTTGTGTTGATGGCGCTTGAGGCTATGTTTGTATTTGTATTTTCAAGGATGTTTGCTGCGGCTTTGTTTTTTTCTATATTTACCACCCCTCTGGTAATTTGGCTTAAGCCTATGAAGACTTGCTTAAAGAGATATTTTTCATAAACTCTATCTTCTATGATAAAT
>NZ_QHLI01000175.1 GCF_006864425.1 Campylobacter troglodytis
CCTTCATTGCTACAAGTATCTTGGGGGCGATTAAGCTCTAATTTGATGCCAAAGGTAGAGTAGATTTTGTTAGGATAGAGGGTGGAATCTAATATGTAAGCAGTGTTATTGCAGCGCTTGGTTTGTAATGCTTTAATATAGCATTTATAGTTGCTTAATATAATAAGTGCTGTATTAGAAGCTTTATCTTTGATAAATAAATCATTGCTATTAGCTATGGAGTATATGAGCTTATTATACATTGTGCTTTTTTCTGTGGGGTTATTTGTAGAATTATTAGATTCTAGTTTCAATACTTCTTTTGTGGCTAGGGAAGTGATGGTTGGATTATTTGGATTGTTTGTGTTATTTTGGCTATTTTGTGTGGTTGGATTTGAATTATTATTTGCTTCTAAATTCAGCATAAACAATTCACTCTCATCATTTTCTTCTGTGTTATCCAAGAAGATCTCATTACAAAAAGAAGCATCTATTTCATTTCCCTTTACAGTTACTAGATACAGATAAGAATTCTTTGGCTTTGTTAGTTGAATTTGCTCTTTTAATTTTTGGGCGATGATGATTAAGATGTTTTGCTTGAATTTTGCGCTTTCATTAGAGAAGGCATAGTTAAAACCGTTTAAATCATTTGTGTTATATGAGTTTTTACTTTTTGCAAGGCTTTGATTGAAACGAGCTTGCAAGGTCTTTTTTACTTCATTGTAATTTGTGTTATCTATGAAGTAGATATTGTGAGGCTTGAAACGGTGTTTTGAGTTTATATTTTTATCATTATGAGATCTTGAATTTTCTGAGGTAAAATACTCAAAGTCTCTTCTAATTTCAAACTTAGCCCTTGGAACTAATTCGTCTAAATACTCAGTATAAAAGCTTAAAAGCTCTTTTAAGGATTTAAGCTCATTGGGGTTTATATACAAAGAGCGGTAGATTGAGTAG
>NZ_QHLI01000176.1 GCF_006864425.1 Campylobacter troglodytis
TATTAAGTTTAATTTTATTTAGCTCTTTTGTAAAAAACAGTTATTATTAGCTATCAAAGCAAAGGCATCTTAAAAAACTTTGTTACATTTAGACTTTGTGAAGTATTTCAAAGCGTAGTTTCTCTTAAAAATATAGCTTATTTTGCAAAACGCAACTTCTCCCAAAAACGAAGTTTATCAGCAAAGCAATAGCCTCTTTAGCAAACACAGCTTCTTTAAAAAAAAGAAAATTTCAGCTTGTAAGCTAGAGATTCTAGCTTACAAATAAGTTTCAAAATGACAAAATTTGCATATAAAACAGCAAAACTCATTTGTTTACGAAGTCCTCAAATAAAAACCTATGTTCTTTTGGCAAGGCTTCAAAGATAGCATGGGCAAGGTTTTGAATCTCCCAAAGAGCTGATTTTGAGCTTCTAAGTTCTAAGAAATTTTGCAAGGATCTAGCATTTGCTGTCCATGTAAGCTCTGTTTTATAGCTTTCAACTAAACAGTACTTAGCAAGATCAAGACTTATAGTGCCTTGCAAGATCAGCCTTAATCTTTCAAGTGCGGCTATGCTAGCATTATCAACCTCTTCGTTTTTACACAAAACTAGGTATTTTTCAGCCCTTTTAAAGTCAAAGGGTGCAAATTCTTTTTCATTTCTAAGCTCTTTAAGCGTGTAGCGGGTGGATTTTACACTAAGACTGGCGTGGCGGTGGCGGGCAAGTTCTTGCAAACAAGCCCTTGAAATGCCCTGAATATAAAAGGTGTAGTTTAAATGCTCCAAGGTAGAAGCGTGCTTGAATTTATTGCCAACTCTATATATAAGCTCCTTATCGACATCTCCTCCCTCATCGCCTTTTTCAAAGCTTTGCCAGCAAGTGCGAATGGCGTGAGAACAAATTTTAAGCTCGGTATGGTGCATTAGGCTAACTTGCATTTT
>NZ_QHLI01000177.1 GCF_006864425.1 Campylobacter troglodytis
ATTATTCTTTGCAAGTAGATGTTTGGGCTAGCACTATCCTTGTCATCATTTTGCATTAAAAAAGCCATAACTTCACTTGCAAGGCCGTGAGTATGCTGTCCGCTTGATATTCTCATAATATTGCCCTTATCATCTTTATCAAGCTTAGAGCCTATTAAAAGGCATCCCTTTGAGTCTTTGATTTTTCCTCCGCTGTGTATTAAGATATTTCTATCCTTGTGTATATATTTGTTGTGTAAATTTAAAAGAGGCTTATAATACCTTTGCCTTCCCTTATTATCCTTGTGTGGCTCATCCTTTATGCCTAACTCATTTAAATAAATTTGTAAAAGCTCTTTGTATTCCTTGCTTTGTGGTATTAAATACCTATCGCTTTTATGCCAACTAAGCTTGTAACTTCCTTCTGGTATTCTTAATTCTAAATTTGGGGTGATACAGTCAGGTCCGCTTCTTTCTAAAAAATAGTGATTATCCCACTTAGCAAAGGCTTGTAAGCTTTGACAAGATGTGCAAGCTTGTATGGTATTATTATCTTTGACATTGATATGTTCGTTACATTTAGGGTTTTCACTGTCTTTTCTTAGTATGCGAAATTTTGACACTGTTAGCTCTAAGTCCTCATAAATTCTTGATATTTCTATGTTTATTTCTTTTTTTTCTATGAATTCTAGGTATAAGGAGTTTGGATTAAGTTCTTTTATAAAGCTTGCTAGCTTTTCTTTTGAGTTTTTGTTTAAAGATAGGGAGTTTTTTGAATTTGTTTTTGAATTTGTTTGTGGGGTGTGTTGTGAATTTATTTGTGGGGTGTTTGTTGAATTTGCTTGGTGAGTGTAGGGTTGTGAGCTGTTTTGTAGGCTGTTATATGAATTTATTTGTGAATTTGCTTGTGAATTTGTTTGTGA
>NZ_QHLI01000178.1 GCF_006864425.1 Campylobacter troglodytis
TGGCATTTTTATTAAATATGTCAGCTTTTATAAAGCTTCACTTTATTTATAGAAATAAAATATTAGAATTTGCAACTATAAGTATGTGCGAATTTTCATCTATATTTATTATTGCTCTATTCCCAATAAGGTAAGTAGATATTATTAGTGTGATTATAGATGAAAATACTACAATCAACTAGAGGATTCTAAATGAGGGGTGATGAAATCTTTGCATGTGTGATTTTTATAATGTTTGTAACCACACTATTCGCAAGGCGCAAAATGGTAATTTTGTCGTTTGGAATGTGATTTGTTTTGTGCCATTTTGCCTTGCTATTTATGATGATATTAGAGATAGAAATAGATTTACAGATGAGAGTGCGATTTGGGTTTGTGGATATATTTTTAGCATAAGCTTACTATGGACCTTGCCTATATTGCTATTATTCTTGGCCTTATCGTGGGGCAAATCATATTTTAATAAAAAATTCGTGGATAAGGAAAATAAACAAGGAAAAATTAGCTTACTTTTATTATAAGTTTTTTATATGCTAACTTGTTATTTATATGGATTAGATATTTTATATGAAAAACACACAAAAATATGGATAGCAAAATGAAAAAACTACATTCTTTGAAATTAAAAGAACTTGATGGGAATAATTTTTGGCTACTACTAAGTAGGTATCAATTTAATGATACTAAATATATAAATTTAAGTCCTAATGAGCTAGCAGAGTATTTTTGCAAACAAGATCTTAAAATTTACTCCATGTATCCACAAGTAAATGACACCCTAAATTTCAAAGGCAAGCTTCGTATCTCTTGGAGCTTTGATGTGAAATATAACAAAAACATTGATTTAATATTTTTTCCACAAAATAATCCCTA
>NZ_QHLI01000179.1 GCF_006864425.1 Campylobacter troglodytis
TTTAGATAATAAATTTTCCTCCTTATCTTGCAAACCACACATACCAAATTCTATATATCCAGCCAAAAAAAGCTGTCCTACTGTGTTTATGTATTCGCTGATATATGAGGGTTTTGGTGAGTTTATATTAGAACCGTTTATATGATATTCTTGAATTATATTTGAATTTAGCTCAGATCTTGGAAAGAACTCATCATCAACAAGTTTTAAAAATACATACTCAAAAGCAAATAAGATCTCTGTTTTTGTCTCATTTTGTAAATAATCCAGCAATAAATCCATCTCATAATTGTATTTATCCATATTTAAAATTTTATCAAGCAAAGGCTCACTGCAATACCCCACCTCATTTTGTGATTGCTTATAAAAAAAAATCGGATTTCCTATTTTATAAATTACCTTAAGCTTTGCCATTTATTCACTCCTTGGGCTTAATATGTATGGTTTTATTGATTTTTGGATTTTTACCATAAATATTAATTGTCTCTGCTAGAATTTGTGCGATAAATAAGATTTGTGCCATCGCCTAATTTGTATCTAATTAGTCTTTCTTGGGTGATTTTGTGTGTATTTTTGTTTCTTATAGAAATTGGTGTTTCGTCTATTTTTGTAGCATTTTTTGTCAATTTTTCCCATAGCAAATCTAAGGCTTTTTTATCATCAACAAGGCGGATGTTTTCGCTACTTCCTTTTTTCAAATTTTGTATCAAGCTTAAAACTTCTTGCCTTGTAAGAGATTTAGACCTTAAAGCCTTTTTAGATTTTTTCCCCCCAAACCCCCTACCAAAAGCTCTTTTAAAAGAAAAAAGCTCAAAGGGAGAAAGCAAGGGGATTATTTCTCCACTAGCTTCTTGTCCTAAATGAGTT
>NZ_QHLI01000180.1 GCF_006864425.1 Campylobacter troglodytis
GTGATAGCTTCAAAGCCTACGATGGCTTGGTTGATTTTTTACAACGCTAGGCTCGTCCCTTTACAAGAAGGAGCAAAGGCGCATTACAGAGTAAAACACAATAAAAACGAGTTTACAAATGGACAAAGCCATATCAACGGCATAGAGAATTTTTTTACTTCGTGCTACGCACTCGTAACTGCTAGCAGAAGAGAATTTGCAAAGTTTCGTTTAGCTAAATTTAAGGACTAAAAAAAATTTGTGCTTCATTTAAAAGAAATAGAATTAAGACGAAAAATTTAGGACAAAATTCTCATCAAATTTTATCAAGGCTCAAGACAACTTAAGCGGATTTTGGCTTATCAACTTTAATAAATTTTGATAAATATTTTGTCTCAAAATTTTCGTCTTAATTCTGTTTCCTTTAAATGAAGGACAAAATTTTCCTTTTTAATTCCTTTAAATTTGCTTAATCTATGCTTGGCAAAGCCCCAGAAATTCTCAATTGCATTTATGTGATTTGTGCCCTTTGCAAACTCATTTTCCCTGTGTCTTACTCTATAACTTTGCTCCTTCTTGCAAAGTTACGAGTGCGTAGCACGAAGTAAAAAATCAACTAAACCATCATAAATAGCCAAGCAATCACTATAAAATTCTGTCTTGCTCATATCACTCAAATCCCATAGGTAATAGCTCGCTAGCAGAGCAAGCTTTTACAATCTGAGTATAAACTTGCCCATTTCGTTTTAGCATATCTTCTCGCAGAGTTACGAGTGTGTAACACGAAGTAAAAAACTGGTGTTTTCTTACCAGCCCCAAGTCCACGCTTAGCTCGCACACGTTTTGCACCGAAATAACTCTCAGCTATTTCGATCTCGCC
>NZ_QHLI01000181.1 GCF_006864425.1 Campylobacter troglodytis
TCACAATTTCCATTGATATGATTTCGTCCCTTTGCAAACTCGAATTTGGCGTGCTTTACCATATAATGTGTTTTTGTTTCTTCTTGAAAAGTTGTGAGCCTAGCGTTGTGAAAAATCTACCAAATCACTGTAGGATTTGAGATTATCGCTGTAAATCCTACTTTCTATCAGCTCTGAAAAGTTCTTTATAATCGGCAATAGCTCTTTGATCAAGCACTGTTTTACCACTTGCGTATAAACGCTAACCTAGCGGTTTAGCATACCTTCTAACAAAGGAATGGGTGTATAACACGAAGTAAAGACATAGACGTTTTCAGCCTCACGCCCACGCTTACCTCGCACCCTTTTTTCACCTTCTACTACGCAGTTGCTAATGCAAGGAAGCAAAAAGCAACTTTCATCAACTTCAATCTCAGTGCTCATTTTCTAAAGAAACTTCGTTTTGCTAATTTTTCACACTCTTTAAGTGTTAAAATGTGGATTTCCCACAAAATTCTATTCACACAAGCACGAGAAATTTTGCAAAGATCAGCAATGTTTTTCGCCTCTAAATCAATTCTAGCAAAGGGAGGAGACGAAAGGCAAGGTAAAAAATACTTCAAAATTTCCCTAAATTATATCTGCGAAATTATGGAACGGACCTTTGTTTTTCATAGTCGTTAATTTAATAAGTTTTTAATTTGATTTAAGTTTAATTGAGCCTTCTTTTTCACAAGGCCCTCGCAAAGGTGGATCAAAATAAGCTATATCCACTGTTTCAAGCTCTTTTGCTAGCTCATTTGCCTCCTTTTGCACCACTTCGTAATCACAAAAAAAGTTTGAAAAAACAGGCATTTG
>NZ_QHLI01000182.1 GCF_006864425.1 Campylobacter troglodytis
AAGCTTTAAAAAACAAGTGAATTTAAACAAGCTTACTTAGTGAGTTTTTTGATAAAGTATTTATACACATCCTCATCTGCTTCCTCTCGTCCGTGGTAGTGGTGGCAATCTTCTTCTTCATAACATATATCACCATTTCCATACTCCACAGCCAAAGGGGCAAATTTAGCACTTGGATACATTATGCCTCCCTCATCTCTATTAAAATCAGGCATAGGAATGAGATAAGCACTTGGTATATAGCATTTAGAATGAAGGGGATTTTTTAAATTTTTGTAATTTGGCTCCTTTGGATTTAAAACATCATAAGCACAGATAGAAATTTCAGCCATATCATTTTCTAGTATGTTATGAATGAAGATGGCGTAATGATTAGGGCTTAAAGCATTTGGGTGTTCTTTTATAAAAGCTTCTCTTGCATCCATCCACCAGCGCCAGGTATGCAGATTAAAGTCCCCATCAAAGTCATTGCAGCCAACATGATTAAAGTCCATAATGTATGGCAGGGCTATTAGCATAGTTGCTACTAGCTTTGAAGCCCCGTAAGGCTTGCTGAAAATGGGCACCTCGCAAGTATAGTATTCAAATGGATCAGATCTTTTTTTATCTTTTTTATATTTTTTGCCATTTAAAATTATGTAAAAATAATCCTTTGTTTCATAGACCTTTTGCTTGATAGAGCGGTCATCTAGCCTTGTAAAATATCCCTCATTTAAATCCCCTAACCACTCAGCAAAGAAATCAAAATTAAACACATATCTAGTAGTAGCCCAAAGCCCTTTGAATTTAACATAATCAGGTCTTAGATCCTTTAAATTTATAGGCTTTTTGCTTCT
>NZ_QHLI01000183.1 GCF_006864425.1 Campylobacter troglodytis
TACGGAAATGTGTCAAGTGAATATCAAATAGCTAGAAATGAATTTTATCAAAATGTATTAGCAAGAATACAAAGTGATAAATATTGGAGTAGTAGCTACCACAAGCTAAATAAAAATCTTAGCAAAAACATACAATCAAATAAAAAGCTTGCAAATGTCTAAAAATAAAACAATAGAAAATATATTTGCCTATGATGGAGAGATTATCGACATACAAATCTTAGATTCTAAAGATATAGATACCTTGCAATCTAAGATCTATTTTTGTGGAGTATTGCTAAATGGTGGCACAGAATCTACTTTGCCACATAATGAATGCTTCTTTGAGAGCTTGAATTTAAATGAGAATTCAAGTTTTAATGCAATAAATTCAAACAATAATTTAAACTTTAAAAATTTAAAATCAAATGTTTTAAATTCAAGTGATTTAAATTCAAGCAATAATTCAAATGCAAGAAATTTGAACAAGAATCCAAGTGCAAATGATTCGGATTCAAGCACAAGAGTTTTAAACAACAACTCAAATTCAAATGACTTAAATTTAAATTCAAGCAAGGCATATTCAAACAACGATTTAGATGAAACAAAGCCTATTTATTATTTAGAATATGATGAATTTGATTTAAATTCAAGGGATTCTAGCAAATCTTTAAATTCAAACAACTCCACCCAAATCCTCCAAGTCTTCTTAAACAATCATAAATTAACAATACTAAATTATTCAATTTTAAATTCAAGCCTAAATATAAAATTAGAATGCAAAAGCAAAGAGGCTAATAAAATTAAAGAAAATGAAATAAATCAACAAAAAGAGCTTGAATTTAAGAAAAATAA
>NZ_QHLI01000184.1 GCF_006864425.1 Campylobacter troglodytis
CCTCCTAAATTTAAAATATATTTGCTATAAATTTATTTTTGTTTATAATTTGTTTTTTTTTTTTTTATAAAGCTGAATTTTTCATTAATTTTAATAAAATTTTAAGCCAACTTAGGCTAAAATCTCGCATTTGCAATGGAAAAAAGCCTAACAAAAATCAAACATTTTATTTTCATTTAATGTGAATTTTTGTCAAATTTTAGTTCATTTTTGTTTAAAATTTATCATGTTTTAACCTTAATGAAATACAATTAACTCTTTTTTGCAAATTCAAAAATTAGCCTTAAAGAAAATTTTAAGCAAGGGCTTTGAATTTAAATCAAGCTTTGAGTTTAAAAATTCAAAGGATTAGAACTTTAAAAGTTTCAAGCTTAAAACAAAGAATAAAGCAAAAAAATTTCAAGGCTTGAATTTAAACATAGGCTTGAAAAAAGTTAAAAATCAAAGGCTTGAATTCAAAGAAAGCTTTAAATTCAAGCAAACAAGCAAGGGTTTAAATCTAAGTTTTAAAAATCAAAAACTTAAATTTAAGCCTTTTAAACTGAGTTTTGAATTTTAACAAGGCTTTGTTTTGCAAACAAAGCAAGGTTCCCTCTGTTGTGCGGAAAGTTCGCCTTTTAAAGCCCCCTATCTTGCGGAGGGGGTTTTGCTTCGCAAGGCTTGCAACCCGTTGGGTGGGGTGGGTATTTTGCATAGCAAAATGTCTTAGAGGATATTTGCTACAAAGCAAAATTCACAGCTTTAAACCGTTTGCTTTAAAATTAGCACTTAAAAAAGGTGTTAAGAAAGAAGCTTAAAATTAGGGCTTGAATTCAAA
>NZ_QHLI01000185.1 GCF_006864425.1 Campylobacter troglodytis
GAATTTAAGGGAGAAACTGTGTTAAGCTTGTATATAACCAATAATATAAAAGAAGCTGATCTAAAATTTTGGGCTGTGTTTTAGCTAAATTCAAGGGCGTTTTAAGGGCATTTTAAAACTTAGCTGTGTTTTAAATTCTTTTAAGGGGTGTTAAACTGTTTTTGTATGTCTTAGAACTAGTAAGCTGAATTTTAAACAAGGGATTAAATTAAATTCAAAGAAAGATTTAAATTCAAGCTGTGTAAGAAAAGCTTGAATTTAAAAGCAAAAATTCAAGGACGGTGTATAAACTTGAATTTAAAAGAAAATAACTTAAAATTCAAGGGCAGTGCATAAAAACTTAAATTCAAGGAAGGCTTTAAATTCAAGCTGGGCATTAAGCTGAATTTTAAACAAGGGATTAAATTAAATTCAAAGAAAGATTTAAATTCAAGCTCTGAGCAAAAAGCTTGAATTTAAAAGCAAAAGATTTAAATTCAAAGGCAGTGTATAAAAACTTAAATTCAAAGAAAGCTTTAAATTCAAGCTCTGAGAGAAAGGCTTGAATTTAAAAAAACAATTTAAATTCAAAAACAAGGCATAAACATTAAATTCAAAGAAAAATTTAAATTCAAGGACAAACTATGGAAGAAGAAAACACTCAGAATTTAAACACACCCAGCCTTCTTTTAAACACCGAGCTAAGTGGGCTTAAAAGAAATAAGGTAGTGGATCTAGCCTTGGGGCTTTTTTTACTAACTTTTAGACTGTCTAAGTTAAGCTCGCTTGAAGCAAGCACCATAGAAGGCTTGAAAGAACAGTTTGT
>NZ_QHLI01000186.1 GCF_006864425.1 Campylobacter troglodytis
CATCAGCGATGGCGAGTATAACAAACTTTGGAGTGAGGATAAAGAGCGTGAATTTTACGCATTTTTAGACGCTTTAAATTTAAAAGGTGTGTGCTTTGGACTTACCAACTTGCTAACCCACAAAGGCAGACACAATACCCTATTAGAACATTTTGCGCGAAAATATCACTGCACGAACATTGTGAGTAATTATATTAGCTTTAATGATAATAGCATTAAAAAAGACTCAAAAGAACTTTATGTAAGCAATTTTAAAAGGTAAAAAATGAGTAAAGAAAGAAAGCCTGAATACAAAATCTTATCATTTAGCACAACGATGAGAAATCCACAAAGAATAGCGGAGTTTTTAAAGGCGTTACTGCCTTTTGAAAATCAAAAATTAAGCCACAAAGTGATAATGCAAGTTGTAGCACATTTAATCGCAAATAAACTCTATGTGCCGTTGTATGCAAGTAGGAATTTTAAAGAAATTTTGGATAGCGATGAAATTTTTAGCACGAGTCAAACACAAGAAATCATTGAAAATTCACCACAAAAGCACAAGGAAAAAGGCTTTGATGGGGGTTGGGACTCAAGGTTTGATACTTGGTATAAACTACCTATGGAATTTGGATTTTGTTATTATGCAATGAATGAATCTTTGCTTATCTCAAACACAGGGCATTTACTCATAGATGCCATCAATGAAATTCCAAGCAATGAGGAAAAAATTTCAAATATCTTTTTAAATTGTATGATGAAATATCAAAGCAATAATCCTTTTAGACGAGTTTTAAATGCAAATGTGCCTTTGCTTTTATTAT
>NZ_QHLI01000187.1 GCF_006864425.1 Campylobacter troglodytis
ATCAAACACCCCCAAATATAAATATCTTTATCCTCTCCTTGATAAGTTCTTTTTGCAAAATAAAAGAGCTTGAAAGCTACAATTTTGCTTTAAAAGCAGATAACAATATGCTAAAAGAAAGAGAAAAACAGACGAAGGAAATTTTAAAATTTGTTTATCCATAGTATTTATGGGGTGGGTGCTATGATTAAGTGCATAACTTATACGCAAGGCGCAGATATTTACATATGTTCTTTTGTTGCTATTAAATAATGTTTCTACTTGTCCTCCAATGTGCTTATATCTTGGCTTGGCAAATTCTATTGATACAATCCAAAGGGATTCTATTTCAGCAAACTTATGTGATTCTTCATTATTTTGTCCTCGACTTTGAGCTAAATTATATAATTCATCATATAGTGCTTGTTTTCTAGCATTATAAATATTTATGTCAAATTTGCTTATATCTACATACCCATTTTCTACACTTTTAAAGCTAGGTCTTTGAATTTTAATTTCTACTTTCTTATCTTCACATTTTACCTTGCATATATTTGATGACAACTCCTTATGTAATACATTCTTAATAACCGCTTCCACGAATACCAACTTGAATGTTAAGGTTTTGCTATTTAAATTCAATGTTTAATCTTATCATTTCCCCATACTTATATCCACTTGTGTTTATATGCAAATTTAAATCAGAGCTATGCTTTGAATCGCCCTCTAATTTTATCATTTCCTCGCAAAAGCTAAAACAAATTTCAATGATTTTTTTGTGAATTTTGCGTGGAGTGTTTGAATTTAGATGTGAATTTAGGC
>NZ_QHLI01000188.1 GCF_006864425.1 Campylobacter troglodytis
TAAGAAAGGGTGCGTTAATTTAAAGGGGGGTTGAAGTGGGCTTGGATTTAAGAAAGGCTGAATTTAAGTGGGTTGAAGTGAGCTTGAATTTTAAGAAAGCTTGAAGTTAAGTTAAGTAAGCTCAAGCAAGGCTTGTGCGAAGAGATGAAGGGTGAAGTTGATTGAATTTAGCCAAAGGCTTGAATTTGGACATTTAAATTTAAATAAGAGTAAATTTAAGAAGGCTTGAATTTAAACTAGCCAAATTTAAAATAGCTTGTGAGCTTTAAATTCAAGTAAGGTTAAATTTAAGCAAGCTTAAATTCAAGTTAAAAAAGCTGAATTTAAAACATAAGGTTTTTAGGAAAGGTGCGTGAATTTAAAGGGGGGTTGAAGTGGGCTTGAAGTTAAGAAAGCTTGAATTTAAGCTTGTATTAAAAGATTAAGGTTAAGTTTGATTTAATGAATTTAATTAAAGGCTTGAATTCAAGTAAGCTTAAATTTAAAAAAGCTTATGCAAAAAGTTTAAAGATAAATTGATTTATTTGCTTAGAAGCTTGAAATTAAACTAGCTAAATTCAAGGTAAAGCTTACGCATACAGTAGTTTCACTGCTTTAAGCCTAAATTTAAAAAGCTTAAATCACAGCTAAATTTAAGCTTGAAATCTTTAAAGGATACTGTATAATTAGCAAGGAAAAATTCAAATATAATGAATTTTATTAACCACCCAGCCCTAAATTCAAAAAGCCAAACAAAAATAAACAAAAAGACGCAAAAACAAGAAAAACACAAAAAGAAAAAACAAGGCAAATCAAATA
>NZ_QHLI01000189.1 GCF_006864425.1 Campylobacter troglodytis
AAGGGCAAAATTAAAGGACAAATATGAGCTTAAATCACAACAATAAACATCACCTAAAACAATGAAAAACGAAAACCCCACCTTCTTAAAAGAGCAAATCATCACCTATCTTGGCAACAAAAGAGCCTTGCTTGGCTTTATAGGCGAGGGGCTAAAAGAGGGGCTAAAATTCGCCAAAAGTGAGCTAAAAAAGGACAAGCCTAGCTTTTTGGATATGTTTAGTGGCTCAGGCATTGTAAGCCGCTTTGCAAAGGGCTTTGCAGGAAAGATCATAGCAAATGATTTGGAGGATTACTCGTGCATTATAAATGAGTGTTATCTTGCAAATGTTGATAAAAATAAGCTCAAAGAATTACAAAAAATTCACAAAGCCCTACAAATAAACGAAAATGAGCTAAAAAAAGGCTTTATCAGCAAGCTTTACGCCCCAAAGGATGACAAGCACATTGCAAAGGATGAGAGGGTGTTTTTCACAGCTAGAAACGCGGCATATTTAGACACTATGAGAGCTAAAATCAAGCGTGAGGTTCCAAAAGATTTGCAACACTTTTTCATAGCACCCTTAATCTACGAAGCAAGCGTGCATTCAAATACTAGCGGGGTTTTCAAGGGCTTTTACAAGGATAAGGATGGCGTTGGTAAATTTGGAGGAAGCGGGGCAAATGCTTTGCCACGCATTTTAGGCGAAATTCATTTGCAAATGCCTGTTTTTTCAAACTTTTTTTGTGATTACGAAGTGGTGCAAAAGGAGGCAAATGAGCTAGCAAAAGAGCTTGAAACAGTGGATATAGCTTAT
>NZ_QHLI01000190.1 GCF_006864425.1 Campylobacter troglodytis
AAATTTTGATGAGAATTTTGTCCTAAATTTTTCATCTTAATTTTGTTTCTTTTAAGTGAAGGACAAAATTTTCTTTATTAGCCTTTAAATTTGGCTAATCTAAACTTTGCAAAGCCCATTCTGCTTGCAGTTGCGAGTGCGTAGCACGAAGCAAAAAAGTTCACAATTTCGTTGATATGATTTCGCCCATTTGCAAACTCGAATTTGGCGTGTTTTACCCTATAATGTGCCTTTGCTCCTTCTTGCAAAGTTGCAAGACAAAACGAAGCAAAAAATCCACCAAGGCACCGTAGGCTTTGAAGCTTTTCTGTAAATCTCACTTTCTTCAAGCTCTGAAAAGTCCTTTATTATGGACTGCAACTCTTTGGCAGAGCAATGTTTAACGACATGCGTATAAACGCTAGCCTAGCGTTTTAGCATCCCTTCTTGCAAAGGGACGAGTGTGTAGCACGAAGTAAAAACACAGACGTTTTCTTGCCAGCTCCATGTCCACGCTTGCCACAAACACGCTTTGTGCCGAAATAACTTTCATCAACTTCTATTTCACCGCTGAGATTTTTTCACACTCTTTGGCTATCAAAATGCGAATTTTCCGTAGAAGTCTATTCATACAAACACGAGAAATTTTGCAAATTTGAGCGTCTTTTAGCCTCTAAATCAAGGCGCAAATACTTCAAAATTTCTTAAATTTCTTTTGAGACAATTCGGGAATGAATCATATACTTGTTTTTCATCTAACTCTTTATACCTTAAAGTGATATTGTATCAAATTAAAGTATCTTGAGCCAA
>NZ_QHLI01000191.1 GCF_006864425.1 Campylobacter troglodytis
ATTCTTTAAAATTGCATTTCTTAGTGCCTTACTCTCAAGCCTATCTTTGGCTGATGATTTTCTTGCAAAGCTTACAAATGGTGCTTTAAGCGATAACTTGGCTGGGGTTAAAAAACTTACACTTGATGAAGCAAGTCAGGTTGTGGGTGGGTATTTAGTGAAATTTTATACACTTAGAGACACTAAGCTTTGGAATGTTTCTATAAGTGAAATGGTTGCTGTAATTGATTTAAGCCGAGCTGAATTTGAAGGCAAAGGTGTTTGCTATATGGGCGTATCTGATTGCAGAATAATAGGTGCAGATGGGAATAAATTTTTTACCTCAAGTGCTAAAGATAATTATAGAGAATTAGCTTCTGTGGCAGACCCTCAAAAAAGAGAATACTTGGCTGTGAGTGTAACTCAAATTTTCAGTAAAGCAAATCCTTACCGTCCAACTCTTAACTATGTAGTCAATAATGTAGTTTTGGGAGTGAGCAATAAAGGAAGTATCTATAAGCTTAGAAATACTTATGGCAATAAAATGACAATGTATGTTCGCTCAACATATGAAAAGGCGATGAAAAACCACCTTGCTTATAAACTCTTAAGATAAATTAGCGATTTATCCCTTAGTTTTTTAACTAAGGGATAAAATAAGGACACTTCAATGATAAACACAAATTTTTCAAACAATCCTTTCTCAAATATAAAACTCTCAGTTAGAGAAAAAACAAATTCAAACGCTGTAAATTCAAATTCTAAAATCTCAAATTCAGCTAATGAAGTCTTAGGCTATAAGGTTGATAA
>NZ_QHLI01000192.1 GCF_006864425.1 Campylobacter troglodytis
ATCTTCATTGTATTTTTTTAATCCCCTTGCACTTGGTAAGATTAAAGCAATTTGAGTGCAAGGATTAGCAATTCCAGCAATGCTATTAGGACAGTTTAATATAGGCGAATAAAGCAAGTCAGATTCAAGCATTATGGGTGCATCTTTTATTGAATCATCTTTTAGCTTTGCCTTGATGCTTTTGCCTAAATTGCTTTTTAATAAAACCCTGCCTCCGTGAATGCATCTTAACTCATCGCATTCTAGGATGGGACAAAGAAGGGCGGTGCTGCTTAAATTTATGTTATTTTTCTTAAATTCAAGCTCTTTTTGTTGATTTATTTCATTTTCTTTAATTTTATTAGCCTCTTTGCTTTTGCATTCTAATTTTATATTTAGGCTTGAATTTAAAATTGAATAATTTAATATTGTTAATTTATGCTTGTTTAGAAAGACTTGGAGGATTTGGGTGGAGTTGTTTGAATTTAAAGATTTGCTAGAATCCCTTGAATTTAAATCAAATTCATCATATTCTAAATAATAAATAGGTTTGGATTCGTCTAAATCGTTGTTTGAATATGCCTTGCTTGAATTTAAATCACTTGAATTTAAAACATTAAAGTTTAAATTATTGTTTGAATTTATTGCATTAAAGCTTGAATTCTCATTTAAATTCAAGCTCTCAAAGAAGCATTCATTATGTGGCAAAGTAGATTCTGTGCCACCATTTAGCAAAATTGAATAAAGAAATATCTGTGTATTTGCAGAATGCAATAAATCCAAATTAATTCCATATTTACCATAATT
>NZ_QHLI01000193.1 GCF_006864425.1 Campylobacter troglodytis
ATTAAAGTATCTTGAGCTAAATTAAATTTAGCCTCATTTCTTTGATAACTTAGAAAGAAACTTAAATTTAAATCAAACACACTCTAAATTCAAAAAACTGTCCTAAAATTAAAGCCAAGTTCGTTCAAAGAGCCTTAATCTCATCAGCAAAACCACAAACACCCCCCCCCAAAAAACCAACCCCACAAAGCCAAATTCAAGCCTCAAGCACTCAAAGCTTAAAGCATCTTAGTAACATAGCCTCTCATTAACACAGCCTCTACCGTTAATGCAGCCAAGTTCTCAAACAAAGCACCCTTTTGTAAATATCGTTTCTTTACTCTTACAACCAAACCTCATCCTCCACAAACACAAGCTCCCTACTCTCTTTCATTAAAAAACTTGAAAAGTTTTTAAGCTTGAAAGCCTTGCAACTTAAAGCCTTTGTGGCTTTAAATTTAAGCTTTTGAATCTCGCGTGAATTCAAAGCCTTTTTAGCTTAAATTCCAAGCTAGTTAAATTTAAACCAAGTTAGCTATTTTTACAAAAATCTCATCAAAAGAAACATAAGCCCCCCACTCCGACAAAAAGCTCATACACTCAACATAAGTCTTATTCTTTAAGCACAGTCTCCACTACTATAAAACCACTCCCACTATTACCAAAAACCAATCCACTAAAAATAACCCCCCCCCCTATCCTACTCAAATACAAGCTAAACAACTTTGCCTTTGAAACAAAATTTTCTCTTAAAATAAAGCTCATAAACATAAGTCCTATTCTACAAACCTAGCCTCCCTACCCC
>NZ_QHLI01000194.1 GCF_006864425.1 Campylobacter troglodytis
TATCCCAAGGCTTTCATCGTAGGCAAAGAAGATTATATTTTTGTTTATGAGTTTGCTTTGTGTTTCTTCTTTTATTTCTTCTTTAGCCCTCTCTTCTTTGCTTGATTCTTTTTTAGTTTCATATTCGCTCTTTGATTCTTTATCCGTTCTATCTTCTTTCTTTGTTTCTTTCTTATCTTCTGTCTTTATTCCCTTGCCAGTATTCTCTTCTTTATTTGATTCCTTGTTGGCATTTTCTTCTTGTTTTGTTTCTTTGTTAGCCTCATATTCTTTTTCGGACTCATCTTCTTTCTTTGAATTTCCAAGCAAATCCTCATCGAATAAAGAACTAAGACTAAGCCTTATAGTCTGCGATTTATAAGGCAGCTGTATGCAATTTTTTAGCATTATTTCTAGGGGAAGTTCTTTGATATTTTTATATTCTAAGCTTGTCTCGTCAAAGCCTTGTTGTAAATTTTCATTGTATTTTATGAGCTTGCCAAGGGACTCAAAGGCTTTGCTTCTTCTGTGCTTTTTATCTTTTGCCAGATAGCTTCCATCTACTATCTTAAAAGCCCAGCGAATATTATCGCTATTTTGCGCACTAAGTTCTATATCTTTGCTTATGTTTCCTTGTTGGGCAAGAATATTGGTGGGTTTTTCATTACTAGCATATACCTTGTTTTTATTTTGTGCCACATAAATCTTTTGCTCCTCATAAACAAAGGCTTTAAGCATTATTTCTTGCTCTGTATCTATGGTGTAAATCTCATTTTGTGAATTTGACAAGCTATCTTTATCATC
>NZ_QHLI01000195.1 GCF_006864425.1 Campylobacter troglodytis
TTTTATTAAAATTAATGAAAAATTCAGCTTTATAAAAAAAAAAAAAACAAATTATAAACAAAAATAAATTTATAGCAAATATATTTTAAATTTAGGAGGAGAAATACTTGAAAGAGGACTGATTTTTAGGTAGCTTTTAAACAAAGATTATAAAAGCTTTACATTTACGAGCCTTAAAAGTTAAGCAAATATTTTTTAAATTTCAAGCTTAAATTTAGCTTTTAAAAAATGCAATTTTAATCTTAATTGTTTGCGTTAAGCAAAACTTAGCTTTAAGGTATAGCACAAGTTTTATGACAAATTTTATGTGACAAAACTTGCAAAGCTCAACTAAGCAAGGCTTTGTAAGTAAGTCTTGCAAACAAGGCTTATTAAGCAAACCACACAAGCAAGCAAATTTAAAGAACTTAGAGACTTAAATTCTCATAACAAGATCAAGTTTAAATTTAGCCTTGAATTCAAAAAGCTGGTTTAAAGATGACAAGTTTGCCTTTAAATTCAAAAAGCCTTAAAGGCTGAAAATATCTCATAAAATGCTTTGTGTTAAAAAGGTGCAAAACAACTTGCAAAAAAGTAACCGTTTAAAATAGCAACTAAGCTAAAAAAATAAATTTAAACTTAAAAGCTTAAGGCTTGAATTTAAAAGGCTTTTGAAATTTAGCTTTTTTTAAGTTTCCAAGATAAAAACAAGATAAAAACAAGATAAAAACAAGATAAAAACAAGATAAAAACAAGATAAAAACAAGATAAAAACAAGATAAAAACAAGATAAAAA
>NZ_QHLI01000196.1 GCF_006864425.1 Campylobacter troglodytis
AGAGATGATTAAAGAATTCATACCTCATTCTTTCTTGTGCTTCTTTGAATTTTAAGCTTTTTTGTTTCATTGCTTCTTGTGTTTGTGTGAATTTTAAGCCTTCTTGTGAATTTATAATTAAGTTCTCATCAATGTTGAGTGTCTGTGAATTTCTTTGTGAATTTAAGCTTTCATCGCTGTTTAATGTTTGTGAGCTTTTTTGTGAATTTATAATTAAGTTCTCATCTTTATTTAATGCCTTTAAGCCTTCTTGTGAATTTAAAAACTCATCTTTATTTAATGCTTGTGAGCCTTCTTGTGAATTTATTAAGCTATCCTTGAATTTTAAACCTTCTTGTTTCATTGCTTCTTGTGTTTCTTTGAATTCTAAGCCTTCTTGTGAATTTATTATTAGCTTATCATAGCTATTGAGTGTTCGTGAGTCTTCTTGTGAATTTAAGCTGTCCTCACTGTTTAATGCCTTCAATGCTTTTTGTGTAAGCCTTGCTAAGCTAGTTTCGTTTAAGCTTATAAGCTTATTAGTATGATAAGCTTGATTTAAAAGGCTTTGTGAATTTTCTATGAACTTACAATTTTTATCCACTCTTTTTCCGTCTAGGGTATTACTAAGCCCTATTTGAGTATCCTTGCTTAAGGCTACATTGGCAAGATACTCTCCTCCTACATTCACCATCTTAGCAAGGGCTATGTTTTGAGTATGAGTCTTTTGAATGCTCTCCACATAGCTTCCCTCAACAAAAGAGTTTTTATTATTAGCAATCTTTTGA
>NZ_QHLI01000197.1 GCF_006864425.1 Campylobacter troglodytis
ACAAAGTCTAAATGTAACAAAGTTTTTTAAGATGCCTTTGCTTTGATAGCTAATAATAACTGTTTTTTACAAAAGAGCTAAATAAAATTAAACTTAATAGAATTTGCTCTCATTAACTTTAATAAATTTTAAATCAAGACAACTTAAACTCTAACAAATGAGTTTTAAGTTATGATTGTATCGATGAAAAACAAACATATTAATCGTTTCAAAATTTCAGAAGCAAAATTTGTGATAGATTATTAAATATTTTTTTGCTTCCTTACACTCGCAATCTTGCAAGAATCGATTTAAAGGCGAAAAAAGCCTCTAAGTTTGTCAAATTTTCATAAAGTTGTGTGTAAAAAATTCGCATTTTAATTGCAATAGAATGCAAGAAAGGCTTCTAAAACGAGTGCTGATATAGAAGTTGATGAGAGTTATTTTACCACTCTAGGCTTGCAACTGCGTAGAGTAGCAAAGGCTCGTTATAGGATAAAGCATAGCGAAGATATGAGTTTGCAAAGGGATATAGGCACATAAACGAAATTGTGAATGTTTGTGCTTTTTTTCTACGCGTCTTATAACTGCAAACAAAAGTTTGCGAAATTTAGCTTAGCCAACTTTAGTGGTGTTAATAAAAAATATCCTTCACTTATAAAGAAACAGAATTTAGATATAACACAAAAAATTTATGACACAAATCTCATCAAAATTTATTAAAATTGATAAAGCAAAATTCGCTTAAATTAAATTGAGTCTAAAATCAATAAGCCAAAATCTTA
>NZ_QHLI01000198.1 GCF_006864425.1 Campylobacter troglodytis
TTAAACTTAAACCAAAGGATTTTTAAGTTGACGCCTATGAAAAACAAAAAATCCGTTTCCGAATTTAGCTAAATGTAAGGGAAATTTTAAAATATTTGTCACTTCGACTTTTGGCTCGTCCCTTTGCAAGAAACCCTTGATTTAGAAGCGAAAAAAATTGCTGAACTTTGTCAAATTCTTCATCAAAGTTTGTGTAAAATTTTCAAAAAAATTCGCATTTTAACCCTTAAAGAGTGCAAAAAACATCTAAAATGAGCGGTGAAATCAAAGTTGATGAAAGTTATTTTTACTTCGCCTTACGGCTCGTAACTGCAAGCAGAAGGGGCAAAAAGGGTGTGAGCTAAGAGTGGACGTGGGGCTGAAAAAACACCTTACTTCGTGTTATTAGTCTTACAACTGTAAGCAGAAGGGGCTATGCTAAATTTCGTCTTGCCAAATTTAATGGCTAAAAAAGAAAATTTTGTCCTTCACTTAAAAGAAATAGAATTAAGACGAAAAATTTAGGACAAAATTCTCATCAAAATTTATTAAAATTGATAAGCCAAATCCTATTAAAGTATCTTGAGCCTTAATTTTTAAACATAAATTCACAAAAGCACCTTGTGATTTAAGCTTTGAGTGAGGTATTTAAACATTCTTTGTGAATTTAATGTTTAAAGTTGGGACTTTAAGGCTAAATTCAAGCATTTCAAAAGGCTAAATTAACCCCTTTCAATCTGTTTGATTTAAGCTAAAAGCTTCAATTTTTAAAGTTTT
>NZ_QHLI01000199.1 GCF_006864425.1 Campylobacter troglodytis
AGAGATGATTAAAGAATTCATACCTCATTCTTTCTTGTGCTTCTTTGAATTTTAAGCTTTTTTGTTTCATTGCTTCTTGTGTTTGTGTGAATTTTAAGCCTTCTTGTGAATTTATAATTAAGTTCTCATCAATGTTGAGTGTCTGTGAATTTCTTTGTGAATTTATTAAGCTATCATCATTATTTAGTGTTTTTAAGCCTTCTTGTGAATTTATCATTAAGTTCTCATCTTTATTTAATGCTTTTAAGCCTTCTTGTGAATTTAAAAACTCATCTTTATTTAATGCTTGTGAGCCTTCTTGTTTCATTGCTTCTTGTGTTTGTGTGAATTTTAAGCCTTCTTGTGAATTTATTATTAGCTTATCATAGCTATTGAGTGTTCGTGAGTCTTCTTGTGAATTTAAGCTTTCATCGCCATTTAATGCCTGCAATGCTCTTTGTGTAAGCCTTGCTAAGCTAGTTTCATTGAAGCTTATAAGCTTATTGGTATGATAAGCTTGATTTAAAAGGCTTTGTGAGTTTTCTATGAACTTACCATTTTTATCCACTCTTTTGCCGTCTAAATAAATATTCATCCTACTCAAGGTTGATTCAGTAGTTTCTTTAAATCTTTAGAATTAAAATGCTTCTTAAAAAGCCATCAAGCTAAGAGCTTTAGCTTATTCAAGCATATAGCTTATGTCTTCATTAAAATCCCCCACATAATGCCTCATAAAGCCTTGCAAGATTCTTTTTGCTTCTTCTTTTTTGCCAA
>NZ_QHLI01000200.1 GCF_006864425.1 Campylobacter troglodytis
GAAGCCTTGATTTAGAGGCGAAAAGACGCTGGGCTTTGCAAAATTTCTCGTGCTTGTGTGAATAGAATTTTGCAAGAAATTCGCATTTTAATAGCCAAAGAATGCGAAAAAATCTCAGCGGTGAGATTGAAGTTGATGAAAGTTATTTCGGTGCAAAAAGGGTGCGTGGAAAGCGTGGGCGTGGAGCTGGAAAAAAGACACCTGTGTTTGGTATGTTAAAACGCAATCGCACGAGTTTATACGCAAGTGGTCAAACATTGCTCTGCCAAAGAGTTACAGTCCATAATAAAGGAATTTTCAGAGCTTAAAGAAAGCGAAATTTACAGCGATGGCTTCAAAGCCTACGATGGTTTAGTGGATTTTTTGTTTCGTTACACTCGCAACTTTGCAAGAAGGTGCAAAGGCACATTACAGAGTAAAACACTCTAAAAATGAGTTTGCAAATGGACGAAATCACATTAACGGCATCGAGAATTTCTGGGGCTTTGCGAAGTTTCGACTTGCCAAATTTCGTGGGATAAAAAGAGAAAATTTCGTGCTTCACTTAAAGTAAACAGAATTAAGACGAAAAATTTAGGACAAAATTCTCATCAAAATTTGCTAAAATTGATAAGAGAAAATCCTGTTAAAGTATCTTGAGCCATATTAAATTACAAGGATTAAAAATGCTAAAAACATTCTTTAAAATTGCATTTCTTAGTGCCTTACTAACAAGTTTTTCTTTGGCTGATGATTTTCTTG
>NZ_QHLI01000201.1 GCF_006864425.1 Campylobacter troglodytis
TATTCCTTGCAAAATAGCACCCTTACACAAACAAAATCTTTTCTTTTAAATAAACTTTTATCCTACCTAGTCCTTGATGAGCTAAGGACTATGAATGATGAATTTGAAAAAATAGATGATCTAGCATTTTTTAATGCAAGAAATTATAAGCAGGATTTGCTAGTTAGGCCAAGATCTTTAAAGCTTATACAAGATGAAGAGGACTTTAAACACTCATCAAAGGCAAGTGAGACTCAAAAAATGCATATAGCTAATATTAATGAGGCTATGCAAAATATACAACAAGATGAAAGAAGAAAGGCACTTTATGAAGAGTATAAGTATATAGAAAGTAAGGGTATAAAAAAAGAAGATCCTTCACAGCCCTCAGCCATAGATGCTTATCATACAGCTATGAATTATTTAGATGATATATATAATAACTGCTTTAATGCTGATCTTACAAATAACACAGCAAATCAAGACAAGCATAGAAATTTTTTAAGAGCCTTGCATATCATAGGACAAAATAATATCAAGGCCTTGTATGTGGGTTGGCTTCAAAGTGATGAGGATGTAAATTCGCAAAGCAACTGTGAATATAATGATGAGCAAGGATCATCTATAAATGATAACACAGTACAATCAAAGCAAGATCTCCGCCCTAAATTCATAGGAAGATTGGCTGTTACCATCATAATGAAAGATGGCTTATGGATAGGATGAGATTATGAGTGAAACATATATGATTTATATGCCAAA
>NZ_QHLI01000202.1 GCF_006864425.1 Campylobacter troglodytis
TTTTCACCCCTCATCTTGTCCCCTCATCAACGCCTCTTTCTATCAAGGCTTCAAGCCTGGTTTCAATTTTGGTATTATTCGTTTTAAGATCAAGCAGAGCATAAAAATACAAGACAAAGATTACAAACAAAGGCAGTGCTATGAGGCTAGTTTTTAGATATCTTCTTTGAAAGCCTTGCCAAAAGCCTTCTTTTTTCTGCCCTACATAAGCCTTTGTAAAGGCAAGTTCTTTTGTGCTATCTAAAAGAGGCACTAGGCTTGAGGCTATGTTATTACAAAGATAAAGTATCCTTTCGTTTACATCCTTGCTATCTGAGTATTTGCCCTTGTATTCTAAAAGTAGCAATACATAAATAAATTCCAAAAAGTCTTTGTTTTTAGCTGGATTATTAAGCCAAGAAAGGGCTATATCATAAAATTTATCCCCTCCTAAACTCTCATCAAAAAGCCTGATGGTAAGGGTATTATTAGCCCAAGAACTTGCCATAAAAAGCTCATTTTTCATCAAGCTTTCATCTATAAAGACACAAAGACAGTATCTAAGCTTGATAATGTCTTTTTCGCTATATTCCTCAAAGCTACTTAGCTTTGCACTCCAAGCTAGAATTTCATTTACAAACTGTTCTTTCAAGCCTTCTATGGTGCTTGCTTCAAGCGAGCTTAACTTAGACAGTCTAAAAGTTAGTAAAAAAAGCCCCAAGGCTAGATCCACT
>NZ_QHLI01000203.1 GCF_006864425.1 Campylobacter troglodytis
AAAATTCAAGCTAAAACACAAAAATCTTGCTAAAATTTAAAACTTGAATTTAACAAATAACAATGTCAAAAATTTAAAAAGCTAAGAGACTAAAATGCCAAGACAAATTACACTAAAAGTTAATGACAAAGAGAATAAAAGCTATATTATAACAGGCTTAAAGGATAATTTAAAATTATATATTGAAAAATCAAAAGATAATTATGAAATCATAAACTGTGTCAAGGCTTATGAGGATGGGCTTTATGAATTTAGCATAGAAGATAGAGTTTATGAAAAATATCTCTTTAACAAGGTATTCATAGGTTTAAGCCAAATTACCAGAGGGGTGATAAATAAAGCCTCAATCAGCACAATCGACACAAGCACAGCTACACTTGAAAATACGAGCGATGCCTCAATCAACACTTTCAACACAAGCACAGAAAAAAGTGCAGCCACAACAAACATCCTTGAAACCACAAACACAGCCTCAAACACCACAGCCACAAGCATAGACACAAACTCGCTTATAAATACAACAAACACAGCCTCAAACACTCTCAGCAAAACTACAAACACAGCAAATTCAACACAAATCAACTCAACAAACAACACAGCAACTACCGTAGCTTTCATAAACACAGCAAAGAACACAGCCATAACAAACACCCTTGCAACAAGCACAACAAACAACAACTCAAAAGAAGAAAGAACCTACAACAA
>NZ_QHLI01000204.1 GCF_006864425.1 Campylobacter troglodytis
ACAAATGCTAGCATTTTTGGAAAATGAAAGAGTAATAAAACAGTGGGAGGCAAGAAGTGGCGAGGCTTTAATGAATTTAAAAGAAGATTTACAAGAAAAGAAAAAAGAAACTTTACAAGAAAATAGGCAAGAAAAACAAAAAGAAAAAAAGCAAGAAAAAATTTTTGATATACTTGTGAGTTATGACAAGCTTGATTTAAAAGGCATAGAACTTAATCAAAAGGATGAGCTTTGTTCTTTGTTTAAAGCCTTTGATATAAAAGAGGAAAGTGAAATTTCATTAAGTATAAAAGAAACAAAACATATTTTAATCTTAATTGAAAGATTCAAAGAAACTACTGAATCAACCTTGAGTAGGATGAATATTTATATAGACGGCAAAAGAGTGGATAAAAATGGTAAATTCATAGAAAATTCACAAAGCCTTTTAAATCAAGCTTATCATACTAATAAGCTTATAAGCTTAAACGAAACTAGCTTAGCAAGGCTTACACAAAGAAATTCACAGACATTAAGCAATGAGGACAGCTTAAATTCACAAGAAGGCTTAAAATTCACACAAACACAAGAAGCAATGAAACAAGAAGGCTTAAAATTCAAAGAAGCACAAGAAAGAATAAAATATGAATTCTTTAATCCTCTCTTAAATGATGAGCTTTTTAATCCCTTGCTAGCTGATGATAAAAATTACGCTTACATAC
>NZ_QHLI01000205.1 GCF_006864425.1 Campylobacter troglodytis
TTAGAGCAAGAAATAATGCTTAAAGCCTTTGTTTATGAGGAGCAAAGCACTTATAAAGTAAAAGATACATATCAAAAAGGTGAGGAAGGGCAAGAAAACATAGATAGATTAAAACAAGGAAATATCACCAAGAAAATCAAAGTTTTAAATAGCTATGAAGCAAAGAGCATTAAATGGGCTTTTAAGCTTTCAAGCTATGATAAGATAAGCTTAAATTCAACACTTACAAAAGATGATAAGGGCTTTGTTAAGCTTAAACAAAGAGGACAAAGCTTTAAATTCACAGTCAAAGAGCTTTTTAAAGAAGATGCAAGGTTAGAAAGCTTGGTGGGTAAAACAGTTACATTTTTTGCTTATGATGAAGCACTTGGCATAAACACAAACGAGGCTCAAAGCAAGAAAGCATACAAGATCTATGATAGTGCTTTAAATCAAACTAGAAAAGAAGTAAAAATAGGCATTGATAATGCTTATGCACAATACCGTGTATCTAACTATAAAGACGATTGGAATAAAAGGCAAATTCAAGCCGATCGCATAATATCCGTAACTCTAAAAATCATTCAAACAAGATTTAGGCTTGAATTTGACGGACAAATGCTAGCATTTTTGGAAAATGAAAGAGTAATAAAACAGTGGGAGGCAAGAAGTGGCGAGGCTTTAATGAATTTAAAAGAAGATTTACAAGAAAA
>NZ_QHLI01000206.1 GCF_006864425.1 Campylobacter troglodytis
CCTTGATTTTGCAAGATCTCATCTTTGTATTTTTCTACATATTCTAAAAATACTTTAAAAAACTCATCATTATTTTTCCATAAATCAATACACCCAGCACTTCCAGCTTGAATGCCACCGTGGATAAAAAAATTAGATCTAAGCACCTCTTCTCCTTTTGAATTTATAACAAGCTTTGTTTTTGGTTGTATAGGTATGCGAATTTTGCCCCAAGCTGGTGTCGCTTTTGCCCAAGAACCCATCTTTATATCAACAAAAGATAACCAAGCAAAAAGTTTTTGCCAAATCCCAGCTTTGTCCCAATACTGAACCCCATCATTTACATTTTCGCTCAATGGAGTGATATAATACTCCCCCTCAGGTATAGGACCTTCGTTTTTTAATGCCTGTCTTTCTTTTTCGTATGTAAAATAATGCTTGTCATCAATTTTTTGTGCCCTTCCACTTACAGCTTGAAACGAATGTGCTATTTTATCATTTAGTAGTATTGACAAAGATCTGCCATCAAATTTTAAGGCAAGAGAATTTTTATGTCTTTTAAACTTATTCCTAATCCTCACCTCAACATACTCTTTAACAAAATCGTTTAGATTATTTATGCTTTTACCAAGTATTTTCTTCGCAAAATCATTCTTTAAAGATTTTGCAAAGCTTTCTTCTTTGCTTATACTCTTCTTTTGAAAGATTATA
>NZ_QHLI01000207.1 GCF_006864425.1 Campylobacter troglodytis
AAACTTGCAAAATTAAGCAAAAATTCTCGCCAAAGCATCAATAAAATAATCAAAAATATTAGAATTTTAAGCCTTAAAGAATGTGAAAAAATTCAAAAATGCAAGATGAAATAGCTGAGAGTTATTTTTTACTTCGCTTCTGTCGTAATTGCGTAGTAGAAGGTGCAAAAAGAATGCGAGCTAAGCGTGGACATGGGGCTAAAAACACCTGTATTTTTACTTCGTACTACACACTTATAACTCTGCGAGAAGGTATGCTAAAACGAAATGGCTATGTTTATACTCAGCTTGTAAAAATTAGCTTTGCTAAGAAGAGCTATTATATGGGATTTAAGCGGTATGAGTAAGATGGAATTTTAGTGCTTAGCTATTTATGATGGTTTGGTTGATTTTTTACTTTGCTCAGAGTGACAATAATTTTGTCATTTTGAGCGGAGTGCAAAACACAAGGCGAAAAATCCCTTTTTGGTTTTGATATACTTTTCTATCGCTTTGTTTGCAACTTTGCAAAGCAAAGTTATATGGTAAAACACGGGGAAAACTAGTTTGCAAAGGACACAAATCACATAAGTGACATTGAGAATTTTTTTGCTTCGTTTCGTCTTGCAACTGTGCAGAGTAAAAGTTTTAAAAGTTGACACTTGCCAAATTTAATGACTGAAATTTTGTCCTTCATTTAAAAGAAATA
>NZ_QHLI01000208.1 GCF_006864425.1 Campylobacter troglodytis
AGGCGATTGATACTTTTAGCTAAAATTTTATAGGATTTTTTCTAATCAATTTTAACAAAATTTTATACAAATTTTCATTCTTAACTTTAACATTATATCTAAATTCAGTTTCTTTTAAGTGTAAATAGAAAAATTCCCTTTTAATGCCGTGAAACTGACTTAATCTAGCCTTTGCATAGCCCCAGAAATTCTCTATTCCGTTTATATGGCTTCGCCCATTTGCAAACTCGTTTTTGTTATGCTTTACCCTATAATGAGCCTTTGCACCGAAATCCACCAAGCCATCGTAGGATTTTAGTCCATCGCTATAAATTTCACTTTCTTTAAGCACTGCAAAGTCCTTTATAATAGACAACAGCTCTTTGGCAGAGCAAGTGTTTGAGCGTATAGACACAACCGTTGCGTTTTAGCATTCCAAACACAGGCGTTTTCTTGCCAGCCCCACGCCCCCTTTTTCCACGCACTCTGCGAGCACCGAAATAGCTTTCATCAACTTCGATTTCACCACTCATCTTGCTGATTTTTTCGCATTCTTTGGCTATCAAAAGCCTTATTTGCTGCACTATCCTATTCACACAAGGACGAGAAACCTTACACAAAACGGCGATTTTGCTCACGCAAATATCAGCACAAAAGCACTCCAAAATTTGCCGAAATTTTCGCTCCGAAATGT
>NZ_QHLI01000209.1 GCF_006864425.1 Campylobacter troglodytis
TTGCAGTATTTTTTCTCTTTTGTCAGCAGATTTCTTATATCCTTATCACTCAAATAGGTTTTTGCCACATTTGCCATAGTTTTCACCTTATTTTAAGGGTTAATTAGAGCTAGTGCCTTAATAAAATGACTAATCTCCTAATTATATCATTAATTATTTGGAAAAACTTACCACACAAAAGAAAAATAAATAAAAGAAGGCATAAAGCCCATTATATAGGCATTTAAAAGAAGTGTTTGTAAATGTGAGAAACTTAAAAAAATTTAAGTGGTCGGAGTAGCGGGATTTGAACCCACGACCTCACCCACCCCAAGGGTGTGCGCTACCAGGCTGCGCTATACTCCGGTTTATCAAAACAAGCAAAAATCCTAGCCTCTTTGCTTTAAAAACTTGGCTTTAATTATACTTTGTTTTTGTAAATTGCTATGTTCTTTGCTTGGATTTGATGAAGATCTTAAATTTAAGCTAAAATTTGTTTAAAATTCACAAAGAGGGGTTATAATTTCTTTGTGAATTCATATGAATATTTAATTTTTGTTTGTAAAAATTTAAGCTAAAAATAAGGATATAAAATGCAAGTTAGCCTAATGCACCATACCGAGCTTAAAATTTGTTCTCACGCCATTCGCACTTGCTGGCAAAGCTTTGAAAAAGGCGATGAGGGAGGA
>NZ_QHLI01000210.1 GCF_006864425.1 Campylobacter troglodytis
AAAAGCCTTTAAATTCAAAACAAGCTCAAAGCTTAGAAGATAAAATTTAAACGCATTAAAAATTCAAGTTTTTAAATTCAAAACATTCAAGGCTTTGATAAAGCAAAATGAAGCTAGGTATTTGAAAAATTCAAGGCTTAATTTAGAGAAAATAAGATAAAATTTTAACTCGTATAAAATCAAGGCTAAGTTTTAGATAAATTCACAAAGGAAGAAAATGCCTCATCCTCTCTTAGAAACAGACTGTGTGGAATGTGCTCATAAGGGCAAGCTTATCTTAAAATCAAGCACAAAGGAGCTTGTAACAGTGAATGAAGCAGGGCTTATAAGCATAAATGATCTAGCCAGATCTAGCATAGTAGGCTGCGTTAATAATGTCTTAGGTGTGCCTAGTCCTTGTGTTAAGATAATCAATCTTTCTGAGGCAATTTGCTCAAAATTACTTGAAGTAGATGGGCAAAAGATAATTTTAGCCGAGCTTGTTTCGCAGCTTATAACTGATAAAGGCTCAGCTCTTAGCTTAAAAGGTGAGCCAAGTGCAAAGGATGTGTTTGAGGTGGAGTGAGGCAGCTTTAGGAATTTATCAACTTAGAAACTAGCCATTGATGGCAAAGAATTAAGCAAAGGCTTCAAGCAAAGCTAGTGTAAAATCTAGCTAGATTTTAA
>NZ_QHLI01000211.1 GCF_006864425.1 Campylobacter troglodytis
CTTTAAATTTAGCTAAGCTATGTTTAGTAAAACCTCAGAAGTTCACAATTGCATTTATGTGATTCTTAGCTAAGCTAAACTCATTTTTTGAGTGTTTTACTCTAAATGTTCTTTAGCACCTTCTACTACGCAGTTGCAAGTGAAACGAAGCAAAAAATCTACAAGTTAATCATAAGCTTTCCAAGTATCACTATGAATGATAGATTCTTGCAAATTGCTAGAATCTCACAATTAGGCAAAAGCTCACTACTAGAGCAATTCTTTACTACTTGAGTATAAACGCTAGCCTAGCGTTTTAACATACCTTCTTGCAAAGGGACGAGTGTGTAACGCGAAGTAAAAATACAGGCGTTTTTTTAAATGCTCCTTTGCCTCTTTTACCACGCACTCTTTTTGCACCGAAATAACTCTCAACAATTTCTATTTCACCATTTAATTTAGAGTTTTTTTCACATTCTTGTGCAATTAAGATTCTAATTTGCTTAAAGATTCTTTATAGAGTAAGCTCTGAAATTTGAGTAATTTTTGCAATTTTAGAAGCTTTAATATCAAGGCTTCTTGCAAAGTTGCAAGACGAAACGAAGCAAAAAAATACTTCAAAATTTCCCTAAATTTCTTTTGAGACAATTCGGGAACGGACTATATACTTGTTTTTCATCG
>NZ_QHLI01000212.1 GCF_006864425.1 Campylobacter troglodytis
AGCAAATTTTGATGAGAATTTTGTCCTAAATTTTTCGTCTTAATTTTGTTTTTTTTAAATGAAACACAAAATTTTCTTTTTTTATGCCCCTAAATTTAGCTAATCTAAACTTCGCAAAGCCCCAGAAATTCACAATTTCGTTGATATGATTTCGTCCATTTGCAAACTCATTTTTATAGTGTTTTACAAAATCTTGTGCCTTTGCACCTTCTTGCAAAGTTGCAAGACAAAACGAAGCAAAAAATCCACCAAGCCATCATAAGCCTTCCAGCTGTCGCTGTAAATTTCACTTTCTTTAAGCTCCGCAAAATCCCTTATGATAGGTAATAGTTCTTTGGCAGAGCAATGTTTGACCACTTGCGTATAAACGTTAGCCTAGCGTTTTAGCATTCCAAACACAGGTATTTTCTTGCCAGCTCCACGCCCACGCTTGCCACGAACACGCTTTGCACCGAAATAACTCTCATCAACTTCAATCTCACCGCTGAGATTTTTTCACATTCTTTGGCTATCAAAATGCGAATTTCTTGTAAAATTCTATTCGCACAAGCACGAGTTATTTTGCAAATTTCTGCGATTTTTTCTCCTCTAAATCAAGGCAGAAATACTTCAAAATTTCCCTAAATTTCTTTTGAGACAATT
>NZ_QHLI01000213.1 GCF_006864425.1 Campylobacter troglodytis
GTGTTTTACTCTGTAATGCGCCTTTGCTCCTTCTTGTAAAGGGACGAGCCTAGCGTTGTAAAAAATCAACCAAGCCATCGTAGGCTTTGAAGCTATCACTATAAATTTCACACTCGTTAAGCTCTGCAAAGTCCTAGACAATAGCTCTTTGGCAGAGCAAATGTTTTAGGGTATAAACGCAGCCGTTTCGCTTAAACATCCCTTCTCGCAAAGGGACAAGAGGCTTAATAAAGTAAAACACAGATGTCTTTTTACCAACCCCATGCCCACTTTTTCCACGAACTCTTTTTGCACCTTCTACTACGCAGTTACGAGCAAAGCCTTGTAAAAAATAACTCTAGCCCTCTTCAACCACTCATTTTCTAAAGAAACTTCATTTTGCTGATTGTTTCACACTCTTTAAGGGTTAAAAGCTTGCTGCACTATCCTATTCACACAAGGACGAGAAATTTTGCAAAGTTTGGCGATTTTTTTGCCTTTAAATCAAGGCTTCTTGCAAAGTTGCAAGAGGCTTAACGAAGCAAAAAAATACTTCAAAATTTCCCTAAATTTCTTTTGAGACAATTCGGAAATAAATCATATACTTGTTTTTCATTTTGTTCTCCATACTTTAAAATGATCTTGTATCAAATTAAAG
>NZ_QHLI01000214.1 GCF_006864425.1 Campylobacter troglodytis
TTCACACTAAACACAAAGAATATCATCAAATTCAAGCTAAGCACAAAGAAGACCGTCAAATTCAAGCCAAGCTAAGAAACACCAAGCTAGACTTTGAGCTTTTATATGATAGCTTAAAAGAATCAAACAAAAAATTAATCTTCTTGCTTGATGAGGTTGGGGTTTATGATGAGTGCTTGCTTGAAAGGATTCGCCTTTTAAGCGAGCTATCAAATCTTTGCTTTGTATTGAGCCTACACAAAAAACAAGCTTGTTTTTTAAAGGAGCATTTTTCAAGTAGGATTATCAAGGAAATTGAGCTTAATCCCTTGAATTTAAAGGAGTTTGAGCTTTATGTGAGGGAAAAATTCAAGCTAAGTTTAAAAACAAACCTTCTAAAAAGCCTTTTAAAGTTAAGTAGGGCAAATTTACGCCTTGTTG
Source organism: Campylobacter troglodytis (assembly GCF_006864425.1). GTDB lineage: Bacteria > Campylobacterota > Campylobacteria > Campylobacterales > Campylobacteraceae > Campylobacter_D > Campylobacter_D troglodytis. The sequence continues at coordinate 421 of NZ_QHLI01000214.1, forward strand.
ATAAGATCTTGCATAGCTTTTTAACCCTACACACTTTTTACACAAAGGAAAACAAAGACCCCTCACAAAAGAGGCTATTACAAATGAGCCTTTTTTATCATAATTTATTAGGCAAAAGATGACAAGGACGCAGATCTTAGAACTAGAAAGCAAGTTTAAGGCATATAAATTAAAAAGCTTGTTTAAAAGATTAGGCTTAATGCTTTTAAG
>NZ_QHLI01000215.1 GCF_006864425.1 Campylobacter troglodytis
ACACTGAACTGTTTTAATCCTAGCTGGTAGGGGTGGTTGTGTGTAAGAAAGATTATGCACCTTGCCATTTTCTTTTGTGTAGGCAAAAAAGATTATATTATTGCCACTATTATCAAGGATATGCTCATTTGCCTTGAAGTTTTGATTTATTTCATTTAAATTCAAGCTTATATTTGCTCCTTCTTTATCTTTAAGTAAGCTTAGATCTTTTTCTGTGTTTATTTTAGCATAGTTATTAAGACTTGTTTTTAGTGTGCTACTAATGATCTTATAGCCCCATTTAATCTGCTTTAAATTCAAGTCCTTTAAATTCTCATTTAGGCTTTTATTAACCGAGCTTTTAACTACAAAGGCTTGCAAGCTTATGCTTTGATTTGTATCTATGGTGTAAATTTCATCCTTAAAATTGCTTTGATAGCTTTTTAAAGTATTATCAAACCTAGCCTTATAAGTGTTCTTGTAAAAATGAGCCCTGTCTAAGTCATTTAACTTATAAGCCTTGATAGCTCCTATGAAGGCTAAATTCACAGCATCAGTAAAGACAAAGGGGATGGGCTTTTTTGTATCTAGCATACATTCTAAAATATT
>NZ_QHLI01000216.1 GCF_006864425.1 Campylobacter troglodytis
CATTTTATTCTGCATTATCAGTTATAAATTTTTCATAAGAATTCAAAGGCATTATGTCAATGCTAAATTCATTTTGGCTAATTTTTTCGATTATAACGCTATCAAAGCCCAAATTTTCAAGCCTTTCAAGCGTGGCTAACTCGCCCTCTTTAAGCCTTAAAATTCCACGCAAAAGCCATTTTGCAAGGGCTGAATTTGGATTACTCATCAAGGCTTTGCCATAAGGGTTCGTTTTATTGTTTTGGCAAATTTTAGCACTCAATATCTCGCCCAAAGGCGTTTTTAATGCAAATTCTTGTTGTCTTGGCGGAAAAAATTTAGGGTAAAGTTTATGAATTTCAATAGGCACGGATATATAAACTTCATCTATTTTTCGTTTTCGTCCCCCAGCGTTCCATTGATTTAGCCCGCTTTTTAGTGGCACATTTTTACCGCCCTTTAAACTAAAAAGTGGCAAAATCACAAAATCAAGCCCAGCGATTTTTGATTTTTGGGGACTAGCTTTTGATAATATATCTTTTAGCGAAAGTAAGATTTTAAAGGGATTTTCAATGATTTTAATCTCAATGCTAGAAAAATTTT
>NZ_QHLI01000217.1 GCF_006864425.1 Campylobacter troglodytis
CTTATTGCTCTTATTTTACCGTGTAGCATGCTAAACGTATATGGTTGCACGGTTATAAGATTTGACGAAGCAGAATGCTTCAAAAATATGCAAGACATTTGTTCCAAGCACGACTATCAATGTAGATGAATGCCTCACAACAAAAAAGATAAACAATCATTTCAAAATCTATGGCATCGCACAGTGCCTAAATGTAAATCTAAACCAACTATCGTCCTAGCAGGTAAAGAAGCCAAGAATCTAGCCCCTACTTTTGACTGGTCGGTAGCAACAGATACAAGGGAAGATATATGGCGCTTTCAAAGACTATGTGCTGGATTTTGTTTGATATTAATGTGCCACTAAAAGAGCTAAAATCCTACATAGATAACTCTTAAACATAAAAGTGCTAGCAAATTAACCTCTGAAAATGTCGCACAATGCTTAAAAATCTATGAATTCAAAGAATGCAACGTCAAAGTGTAGCGAATCGTGAAAAAATGCAAGTAAATCTATATAAAAATTCTATTTTGGAAGCTTCTATGATGAAAAAATATTTGGCTCAAGATACTTTAATAGGATTTTCTCTTATTAACTTTA
>NZ_QHLI01000218.1 GCF_006864425.1 Campylobacter troglodytis
CAAGTTATCATTTAAATTATCTAAGGCTATTTTTTCATTTAGGCTTAGGGTTAAGACATTGCTTCTTGCCTTAAAGCCTTGCATATTAAGCCTTCTTTCCTTCAAAGACAGAAGGGGCTGGCTAGCTTGAGTAGGAGAAAAGGCACTGTCAAAGCTGTGTTCGTTGTAGAGGGGATTTAGGTGTTCGTAATTTGAGGGGGCTTGTTCGTTTGAATTCACAGCAGGGCTTGAATTTAAGGCATTTTGTGAATTTAAAGAGGCTTGCGAATTTAAATTCAAAGTCCGTGAATTCAAGCTTGAATTTAAGGCTTGTGCTGTGCCACTAGCTAGCGAGGCATTAGAACTGAGGGCATTTGAATTCAAGCCTTGTGCTGAATTTAAATTCAAGCCATTTTGCGAATTATCCCCTGAATTCAAGCTTGAATTCAAGTTTAAATTCAAGCCAGCCTTCATACTTTGCAAACTCAAAGGAGAAAGCACATTAGCAGCTGTGTGAGTAAAGCTAAGAGCTCTTAGGCTTTCTTCTTTTGACAAAGAAAATATGCAAGGAGAGTTTAGAACATTGTTTGCTTGA
>NZ_QHLI01000219.1 GCF_006864425.1 Campylobacter troglodytis
AAACAAATTCAAAAAACTCCCTATCTTTAAACAAAAACTCAAAAGAAAAGCTAGCAAGCTTTATAAAAGAACTTAATCCAAACTCCTTATACCTAGAATTCATAGAAAAAAAAGAAATAAACATAGAAATATCAAGGATCTATGAGGACTTAGAGCTAACAGTGTCAAAATTTCGCATACTAAGAAAAGACAGTGAAAACCCTAAATGTAACGAACATATAAATGTTAAAGATAATAATACAATACAAGCTTGCAAAACTTGTCAAAGCTTACAAGCCTTTGCCAAATGGGATAATCACTACTTCTTAGAAAGAAGCGGACCTGACTGTATCACCCCAAATTTAGAATTAAGAATACCAGAGGGAAGTTACAAGCTTAGTTGGCATAAAAGCGCTAAGTATTTAATACCACAAAGCAAGGAATACAAAGAGCTTTTACAAATTTATTTAAATGAGTTAGGCATAAAGGATGAGCCACATAAGGATAATAAGGGAAGGCAAAGGTATTATAAGCCTCTTTTAAATTTACACAACAAGTATATACACAAGGATAGAAATATTTTAATCCA
>NZ_QHLI01000220.1 GCF_006864425.1 Campylobacter troglodytis
GAATTTAAGGGAGAAACTGTGTTAAGCTTGTATATAACCAATAATATAAAAGAAGCTGATCTAAAATTTTGGGCTGTGTTTTAGCTAAATTCAAGGGCGCTTTAAGGGCATTTTAAAACTTAGCTGTGTTTTAAACTCTTTTAAGGGGTGTTAAACTGTTTTTGTATGTCTTAGAACTAGCAAGCTGAATTTAAATTTAAAACAAGGGCTTAAAAGAAATTAAATTCAAAGAAAGATTTAAATTCAAGCTCTGAGAAAAAAGCTTGAATTTAAAAGTAAAAATTCAAGGACGGTGTATAAACTTGAATTTAAAAGCAAATAACTTAAATTCAAAGGCAAGACATAAAACTTAAATTCAAAGAAGGCTTTAAATTCAAGGACAAACTATGGAAGAAGAAAACACTCAGAATTTAAACATACCAAGCTTACTTTTAAGTACCGAGCTAAGTGGGCTTAAAAGAAATAAGGCAGTGGATCTAGCCTTGGGGCTTTTTTTACTAACTTTTAGACTGTCTAAGTTAAGCTCGCTTGAAGCAAGCACCATAGAAGGCTTGAAAGAACAGTTTGT
>NZ_QHLI01000221.1 GCF_006864425.1 Campylobacter troglodytis
GTTCTCTTGTGCCACTAATTCATATTCTCCATTTTCTTGTCGTTTTAATATTTGATAATCCGACAAAGTATATTTTGGTGTTTGTGTATGACGATTTATAAAGATGACATATTGTGTGGGTTTGTAGTATCTAAGAGGCAAGCTAGTTTGCTTAAAAGCCTTAGTTATTAAATGCTCATCCTTTTCATCATAAGAAAAACACAAAGCTCTTTTTGCCTCAGCTTCTTTGTGTATATGAAGATAAACTGTGCCTTTGTCCTTGTGTGTCATTTGCACCTTGTAGGTATGCTTTTTATCCCTTAACTCGATATAATCTTTTAAGCCCTCTATTTGCTTTGTATAAAGCTTGCATAGCTCTTTTCTATTTTCATACAAAAACAAGCCTCTATAATCATACACCAAGGAATATCTATGCTCTAAGGCTATGTTTAGTTGGGCTAAACGATCAATTACTAAGTGGGTTTTCTTTCCAAGTAAATTGCCATCAATCTTAAATACTTCCTTATAATACACCTGTCTTTTTTGTATGAAGCTTCTTGTTTCTTCTTTTAATCTTGCCTTTATGCTT
>NZ_QHLI01000222.1 GCF_006864425.1 Campylobacter troglodytis
GTTCTCTTGTGCCACTAATTCATATTCTCCATTTTCTTGTCGTTTTAATATTTGATAATCCGACAAAGTATATTTTGGTGTTTGTGTATGACGATTTATGAAGATGACATATTGTGTGGGTTTGTAGTATCTAAGAGGCAAGTTAGTTTGCTTAAAAGCCTTAGTTATTAAATGCTCATCCTTTTCATCATAAGAAAAGCACAAAGCTCTTTTTGCCTCAGCTTCTTTGTGTATATGAAGATAAACTTTGCCTTTGTCCTTGTTTGTAATTTGTGCTTTGTAGGTATGCTTTTTATCCCTTAACTCGATATAATCTTTTAAGCCCTCTATTTGCTTTGTATAAAGCTTGCATAATTCTTTTCTATTTTCATACAAAAACAAGCCTCTATAATCATACACCAAGGCAGATCTATGCTCTAAGGCTATGTTTAGTTGGGCTAAACGATCAATTACTAAGTGGGTTTTCTTGCCAAGTAAATTGCCATCAATCTTAAATACTTCCTTATAATACACCTGTCTTTTTTGTATGAAGCTTCTTGTTTCTTCTTTTAATCTTGCCTTTATGCTT
>NZ_QHLI01000223.1 GCF_006864425.1 Campylobacter troglodytis
GGCATTTTAGTTTTCATATCCTTTGCTGGTATAGTCCAAAGTGCGTTTTTAAAGTCTATGTATTTCTACCTTGTTAAAACCGTGTTAAAATGGCGATTTGCGTTTAAAATTTGAATATAAATTGCCCTTTTTGTTTGAAGTTCTAGCCCGTTGTCGTTTTTTAAGTCTTTTATGAATTCTCTTAAATCACCGTCCTTTGTCAAAGCTGGGTATCGCCGTTTAACTCTTAAATTTGATTAAATTTTACCCTCGTTGGAAATGCTTGCTTTAAACCATAGCTTTGATCAAAGTCTATATACCTATCTTTCAAGGCTAGGCTAAAAATCTCGTGCAAAAAGTTAATCAAGCAGAGTTGGTGTGAAGTCTACTTGTAGCTGGGTTGTTTTGATTGAAAATGGCATTTAGGATAGCGAGCAAATCGCTTTGCCCTTGACAGTGCTTTTGCAAGGCTTGGCAAGAGATATTTTTGGTGTATTTAAGTTGCTTTTCTAATATAGTCTAAACTTAATCCTTTCTTTTGCTTTTGTTTGATACAAAGTTTGAAAAGATTGCCAAAGCTGTATTTT
>NZ_QHLI01000224.1 GCF_006864425.1 Campylobacter troglodytis
GCGAAGAATCCACTCTCGCCAAACTTGAAAATGAGTTTAAGCAAAATGGGGGCAAATGGGAGGAATTTAGAATAGGGGATTTGTTTGAATTATTTGAACTTAAAAAACTTAATCCACTTGACACAAGAGAATTTAGAGTAAAAGAACAAGACGAATCTCACCCTATCCCTGCCGTTGTAGCAAAAGTAGGCGATAATGGCATTATGTATTATGTCGGCAAAGATGATTTTGAAACAACCAAAAATAAGCTAGTTGTTATCGGCGATGGTGCTGTGGCTTCGGGTTTAGTTTATTATCAAGGGCAAGAATTTACTATACTTCATAACGCCTACGCAATTATGCTTAAAATGCCGACATTTGAAACAAGACAAAACTATTTATTTTTGGCGTGTGCCTTACAAAAGGCTATTTTTGATTTTTTTGGCTATGAAAATAAGCCTACTTGGAATAAAGTCAAAGAATGCAAAATCAAACTCCCCACTCTCAAAAACGGACAAATCGCCTTTGAATTTATGGAACAATGGATAAGAGAATTAGAAGCTGAAAGGATAAGAGAATTAGAAGC
>NZ_QHLI01000225.1 GCF_006864425.1 Campylobacter troglodytis
GAAAAACAAATGACTCTAGCTTATATACGCAAGCATAGCAATATAAATGATAGGTATGAGTGGGATAGATTTTTCTACCTTGATAAAGAGGTTTTATCTATGGCTTCGCTTGAATTTAATTTAATACACACAAGATTTGAATTTAAACAAAAAGATTTGCTCTTGCTTAAAGAATTAGCATTTTTACAAGACAAAGATTACAATGCCTTTGGTATCCCTTTACCCAAACGCATCATCTTAGAAGTGCTTTCCTTTCATAAAGATCATAATGATGAGTTTTCTCTCTTAGTAAAGCAGTATCCCTTTTCTCAACTAATCTTTTCTCAGTGGCAAAGCATAAAGCTTTATGAAAGGCACAAAGAATTCACACAAAATGCTAAATTAGCTTATAAAGACTTTATGCAAAAATATTTTACTTTTACCTATAATGAGAAAAGATTAAATATCTATGAAGCCATAGCAAGGATGCGTTTGCAAGAGAAAAATAATATAAACGATGAGTATTACAGCATTATAAGCACTTTTGTAGCATTAAGCGATGATAAGGCAATTACGCTTTATGA
>NZ_QHLI01000226.1 GCF_006864425.1 Campylobacter troglodytis
AAAACAAAAAGCACATAAACTAAGGCTAAATCAAGCAATAAACCAAAAGGCTTTTTCACAAGCCATAGAGCTGATACAAAAAAATGAGCTTGAAACCTCGCAAGCTCCAAGTGATGAAACAAAGCAAAGAGGCTTAAATTTTAATAGCCTTTCTTTCTTGCAAAATTATAGCAAGGATCTCATAAAAGATCTTGCCAAAAGCCTTACTCAAAACCTAGCACTCAATATCTTTAATCAAAGCTACACAACCCATTATGAAAGAATCAAGAAAGAATATGAAAGATTAAATTTTATTAACTTTACTTATAAATATCTTGCCCCCTATGTAATAAACAGAGAAGATGGGGTGTTTTATCCTATGTTTATAAACAATAACTTCTTTTCTTTTAATTTTAATAATATCATAATTGGTGGCAAACTTTGCACAGGAGCCTTTAAGGAGCTTGACGGCTTGTATTATTCCTTGCAAAATAGCACCCTTACACAAACAAAATCTTTTCTTTTAAATAAACTTTTATCCTACCTAGTCCTTGATGAGCTAAGGACTATGAATGAT
>NZ_QHLI01000227.1 GCF_006864425.1 Campylobacter troglodytis
AACAATTCTTGCCAAAGTATCAATAAAATCATCAAAAATATTAGAGTATTAATTGCAATAGAATGTGAAAATATTTCAAAAAGGTGAAATAGAAATTGATGAAAGCTATTTTTTACAACGCTAGGCTTGCAACTGCTAGCCAAAGGTGCAAAAAGAGGCAGAGGCAAAAGAGGTAGGGGAGTAGGTAAAAAAACACCTATGTTTTTGCTTCGTGTTACGCGTCTTGCAACTTTGCAAGAAGGTATGTTAAAACGCTAGGCTAGCGTTTATACCCAAGTAGTAAAAAATTGTTCTGCTAGTGAGCTTTTGCCAATTTTATCAGGCTTTGCAGAATTAGAATCTAGCATAATTTATAGTGATACTTGGAAAGCTTATGATTAACTTGTAGATTTTTTACAACGCTAGGCTCGTCCCTTTGTAAGAAGGTACTAAAGAGCATTTAGAGTAAAACACAGGGAAAATGAGTTTAGCTTAGCTAAGAATCACATAAATGCAATTGTGAATTTCTGAGGTTTTACTAAACATAGCTTAGCTAAATTTAAAGGAAT
>NZ_QHLI01000228.1 GCF_006864425.1 Campylobacter troglodytis
AAATTATAAATAAAAATGATATAATCAAAGCCATATTTACTCAAAGAAAGGAAGACTATGGCACAACCAGCATATATTAGGATAGAAGGAGCCTCTCAAGGACTTATTTCAAGTGGGGCATCAACAGAGGCTAGCATAGGAAATCGTTATCAAGCAGGGCATGAGGATGAGATTATGGCTCAAGAAATATCTCACATAGTAGAAGTTCCCACAGACACTCAAAGCGGACAGCCCTCAGGACAAAGGGTGCATAAGCCTCTTTCTTTTACTTGCTCACTAAATAAAGCAGTTCCCTTGCTTTACAATGCACTTACAAAGGGTGAAAAGCTTAGCAAGGTAGAGGTGCATTGGTTTAGAACCTCTACAAGCGGAGGTGGGGAGCATTTTTTCACAACCATACTCGAAGATGCCATCATCACAAGCATAGAGCTTTTAATGCCAAATGCCCAAGATAAAAGCAATAACGACAAAACAGAGCTTTTCAGGGTTTCTATGAATTACAGAAAGGTCATTTGGGAGCACACAGCTGCTGGCACAAGTGGGAG
>NZ_QHLI01000229.1 GCF_006864425.1 Campylobacter troglodytis
AACAAGAGCGTTGGCACAAAGAATCACAAGATGCGTTGTAAAAAGAGTTAGATCTCAATTCACAAAACGAACAAACAGAGCAAAGCTCAGCTCAAAAACGCTCACCTATACAAGCCACAAGCAAAAACGAAATTTACAAAGATACAACATACTCTAAATTCAAAGACTTACTTAAAAACCAACAAGACTTAGATACATTATCTATACTTTTTGAGTCTATAAAGAGTGGTAAAAATAAAAACTTTATGAGTTTGCTGAACGGGGTTGGTATAAAGGTTTAAAATTCTAAACTCTTAAGAAAAATTGCCGATTTAAATAAAGTTGGGATGTTTTAGCTTAAAAGTTTTTTATATTTTTGATATTTAATTTAAACTTTAAATGTCTTTTAAGAAATTTTGTATTAAATTCACAAAATTAATTTTAAAGAAACAAATTATGCTAAAAACATTCTTTAAAATTGCATTTCTTAGTGCCTTACTCTCAAGCCTATCTTTGGCTGATGATTTTCTTGCAAAGCTTACAAATGGTGCTTTAAGCGATAACTT
>NZ_QHLI01000230.1 GCF_006864425.1 Campylobacter troglodytis
ACAAATGCTAGCATTTTTGGAAAATGAAAGAGTAATAAAACAGTGGGAGGCAAGAAGTGGCGAGGCTTTAATGAATTTAAAAGAAGATTTACAAGAAAATAGGCAAGAAAAACAAAAAGAAAAAAAGCGAGAAAAAATTTTTGATATACTTGTGAGTTATGACAAGCTTGATTTAAAAGGCATAGAATTTAATCAAAAGGATGAGCTTTGTTCTTTGTTTAAAGCCTTTGATATAAAAGAGGAAAGTGAAATTTCATTAAGGATAAAAGAAACAAAACGCATTTTAATTCTAATTGAAAGATTCAAAGAAACTACTGAAGCTACACTTGCTAGAATGAATATTTATATAGATGGTAAAAGAGTAAAACAAGATGGAAGCATTGAAAACGAAAAAGGCATAAAATCCATAGATGATGAAACCTTTCCTTATGCTTATATACTTGATAGACCTGGACCTGACTGTATTAAAAGCGGGATAAATTTAAGAATACCTGAGGGTAGATATGAGGCACAGTGGCACAGCTACGGACTAAGAAAAAATACC
>NZ_QHLI01000231.1 GCF_006864425.1 Campylobacter troglodytis
CTCAGATCGCTCTGCATAGGCTTTAAATTCATAAGACATTCCTATTGAATTCTTTTCATACATACCACCTGTAAGCTGTAAGCTTAGAAATTCAACCTGACGCAATCTTGCCTTAAATCCATGCAATCTATCATAACTCAAAAATCCTCTTAGATCCCCTAGGATCCCAGCTGCTAATTCCCATTCTGCCATAATTAAAAACCCATCACTTAAATGAGCTAGGCCCCTATTTTTTTCTACCTCCTCATATAAATAAGCAAGATCTTTATTTATAAGCTTACCATCCTCATCTACTCCTGCATAGGCTTCATAAGGTATGTCTATAACAGCACTTCTTAAGCCACTTCGTATCACTAAATACTTATATCTTTCCCTCTTGGTCTTTAAGCTTTCATAATAAGCCTTTTCTTTTTTAGTCCAAGGAGCTATCTTGCCTCTTGGTGGATCATTTAGATATAAATCTTGCCAAGCCTTAAATTCAAGTAGCGTTGAGCTAGCTCCTGTTTTTAAGGTAGGATCTAAGTAAATGGGCTTGTAGGAT
>NZ_QHLI01000232.1 GCF_006864425.1 Campylobacter troglodytis
TTAAACTGTCCTAATAGCATTGCTGGAATTGCTAATCCTTGCACTCAAATTGCTTTAATCTTACCAAGTGCAAGGGGATTAAAAAAATACAATGAAGATTATCCTATAATGCAAGATTTATGTATGAGTGGGGTATTTAGCGATAAAGGCTTTGCTGTCATTTGCACCAAACAAGAAAATACACTTAAAATTCAAGCAGCAAAGATGACAAATTCTAAGATAAAATTCAAAGAAGACTTAGAGGCTCATATTGATTTTAGCCTACCTAGCTTAGCTATTATCACAGCATTTGATGGGCTTGATGAATTTTATTTTACTCCCAGTGCTTATGAAGATAGAAAGGCTAGTGTCATAGCTACTAAGTTTTATAAGGCAGATGAATTTTTAGATATTAATTTTGAAGCTATAAGCAAGGATGATTCTTTAAATGATTTAAATGCAAATAATGCCTTAAAATCTATGCTAGAATCATTAACTCAGCTTTATGATAAGACACATTTTGCTTATAGAATTTTTAGCCTTAGAGTGGCTTATAG
>NZ_QHLI01000233.1 GCF_006864425.1 Campylobacter troglodytis
CTGCTTTTAAAGCAAAATTGTAGCTTTCAAGCTCTTTTATTTTGCAAAAAGAACTTATCAAGGAGAGGATAAAGATATTTATATTTGGGGGTGTTTGATCTTATTGGGCTTTTAAAGACAACGAATATAAATTGTTTTAATTACTCAAAGATCTGGCTCAGGGTAGGTTGGATTTGCAACAATATTTTGATAAACATCACAAATATTTGCCAAACACCATAGCAACTCATCGCTTTAAAGTTTGTATGATTATATATAAGCTAGAAAAATATAATTTAGAAATAAAACGCATCGTTAAAAAATACTGCAAGGAATGCAAGTAAATTCACATAAATTTAGCATAGAATTTATGTGAATTTAAATGGGCATAAAATAAGCGAGTTTTTGCTAAAATTGTGTTTTGAAAATTTGTAGCTAAAAAGGCAAAAATACCAAGTAATAAAATAAACAGCCATCCCCTTTTCACAACTGTTTTTCATAGGCTTTGTCTTAAAAACCCTTAAGTTTAATGAAGCCAAACTTAAAAGGCTTTCAAA
>NZ_QHLI01000234.1 GCF_006864425.1 Campylobacter troglodytis
TTGATAAAAGATTTGAGGAGTTAAGCTTTAAATCCCCCAACAAAGAAAAGCCACAGCCCTTCAAAGCAAGTGTGCCTCCTCCAATGGCTATGCATAAGGCTTATCTATGGCTTGGCTTTAATAGGGCTAAGCTCTTGCCCTCAATGAGAAAAAAGATCTATTTTGAGCTATATTATGACAACAAAGACACCTTTGTAGAGCTTTTGCAAAGGATCTATCCAGATGCCATTGAGGGTTGGAGCACAAATATGCTAAGAAAGCTTGAATTTACGAGGTAAGGGGGGGGTTGATGGAGTATTTAAGGCTTTTGCAAAAGATAATTTGTGGCTTTAAAACAAGTTCTTTTAGCACTAAGCATTTTATAAACTCATCCTTTATTTAAAATTTACAAAGAATTTCTCTTACAAAGATCTTATTTCATAAACTAAGCCTTATAAAAATTCAAGCTAAAACACAAAAATCTTGCTAAAATTCAAAACTTGAATTTAACAAATTACAATGCCAAAAATTAAAAAACTAAGAGACTAAAATGCCA
>NZ_QHLI01000235.1 GCF_006864425.1 Campylobacter troglodytis
AGCAAATAGAGATATTGTGGCTTAATATGACAAGCTATCTTGTCATTCATTTGTCATTCTGAGAGCAAGGCCCGAAGTATCTCAAAATGACAAGAAAAGGGATTCTTCGTTTACTTTGCAAACTCGCAATGACAAGGGTGAGACTCTTTGTCTTTTTTAGCGAAATTTGTCATATGGACCGTGTGCGAAAAATTTCAAAACGAAGTTTCTTTTGCAAACGAGGTTTTTTCCATAAAGCATAACTTCTATGTCATTACTAGAAGCAACTTAGATCTTTTTGCAAGAAAATCCCACAAAGTAAAATTTGGCTCAATTAAACTTAACAGAATTTTCTCTTATCAACTTTAATAAAATTTAATGAGAATATCGCCTTAAATTTTTCGTTTTAACTCTGTTTCTTTTGAGTGAAGGGCAAAATTTTCTCTCTTAGTCCTTAAATTTGGCAAGTGTCAACTTCGCAAAGCCCTAGAAATTCACAATTTCGTTGATGTGGTTATGCCCCTTTGCAAACTCGTTTTTGCTATGTTTTACTCG
>NZ_QHLI01000236.1 GCF_006864425.1 Campylobacter troglodytis
TACCAACTCACATCCGCATAGGCTTTAATGTGTGCGACTTCTCTAGCTATTAATTCTAGTTCTTGTGTTGTAAGCCCTAAACTATACTCTGAATCAATTTCACACCATCGATCAAGTAAGCCCTTAAACCGTCTCATTCTCATTTTTGAGATCGGAGTCATAATTTTTCCACCCCTTGGCATTCTTATATAGTGAACTTCAATTGAAAAACTATGATGTACCCACTTGTCTTTTAAAGGAGGCTTTTTGTATTGATAGTGTTTGTCAGTGTGATAATAAGACATTTTATTTTGCCTTTCAAAAGATAAAAGCGCGGCTAAAGGCACTAAAACCGCGCTTCAAAGTAAGGATGAAAAAGCCTTAAAAAGGCTAGAAAGAAAAAAACCTTTTTAAAAAAGGCAAAAGAATTATAAAAAAATTTGTAAATAAAAAAAAGGGTTAAAAAAATTGTTTGAATTTTAAGTGTTATTTTTTTTACTTATTTTAGGCTCTTTTGTAACTTGTGAATTTGTAGCTTGACTTT
>NZ_QHLI01000237.1 GCF_006864425.1 Campylobacter troglodytis
AAAAAGGACACAAATGAATGCAAAAGAAAGGATTAAAAACTCCCTAGCCTACAAGCTAGGATCTCAAATGCTAAGCTTTAATCAAAGCAAGTTTAAGCCTCTAAAAGCTCTAATACTTCCTTTTAAGCTTTATCTCATACAAAGAAGGCATTATAAAGAACTTGCCTTTTATAAAAAGGCTATTAAAGTTTTCCCCCAGCTTAAAAGAAAACCCCTTGAAAGCTTGAAAGACTATGATGAGGCTGTGTTTTTAAAAAAGCATCTTTCTTTCTTGCTTGGTGCGGCTTTAATTAGAGCAAACAAAGAAGCCTTCAAGGGAGGGTATTTCAAGCTTTTTTCTTATATAAAAGAAGCAAAAAAAGAGTTTAAATACTTCAAAGACATAAAAGATGCCCTACTTGAATTAAGAGCCTCACTCTCTCTCTCTCTCAAACTAGCCTTGATTTCATAGTTAAAAACTCAAAGCATTTAAAGATTCTTTTTGCCTTAATTGAAAGCAAAAAAGTTGTTTTAAGCAATGAA
>NZ_QHLI01000238.1 GCF_006864425.1 Campylobacter troglodytis
TTTAAGCAACTCTTATTTAACTTCGCGTAAAGCCCTTTATAAATCCATAATGCAGATAAAAAAGGAAAAAGCAGAAGCACAAAAGCAAGAAATAGATTCCATAAACATAGAATTAAAAGATTTAGATTTCGCACAAAGAGAATCGAAATTAAACGAGATTCAAAGAAAGCAAAAGGCAAGAAAATCTCAAAATAGTTTTTATAAAAATAACGCACATTCCACAAAGGACTTTATCTTGCAAACCAACGATAAAACAAGGACAGTTATATTTTTAGCCTCCAATGGTTTGACATTGAAAACAAATGCAAATTATAGTTTAGATTCCAAACTCTCACTGTCTAAGCTGATTCATATTCATAATAACAAGATTGATATTTTTACAAAACACAACACCACGGTTGATATTTATGAGTTAGCAAAAAATTATGGTAAATATGGAATTAATTTGGATTTATTGCATTCTGCAAATACACAGATATTTCTTTATTCAATTTTGCTAAATGGTGGCACAGAATCTACT
>NZ_QHLI01000239.1 GCF_006864425.1 Campylobacter troglodytis
CGTCTTTGAGGCTGTGGGTGCTTATGAGGTTAAAAAAATCGATGAAAAAGAGCTAAACGACATAGAGTGCAAAGCCTGTCCGGGAGGGGGCTCTTGCTCGGGGCTTTTTACTGCAAACTCTATGAATTCACTTTGCGAGGCACTTGGCATTGCTCTAAGTGGCAACGGCACGGTGCTAGCTCAAAGTAAGGAACGCGAAGAGCTTTTAAGAAAGGCAGCAAAACGCATTTGCGAGATAGCCCTAAATGAAAAGGATAGGGAAAAATTTGTCATTAAAAAGATTATAAATTCACACTCAATACGCAATGCTATGGTGCTTGATATGGCTATGGGGGGTAGTTCAAATACCATCTTGCATATGCTTGCCATTTCAAGAGAGGCACAAAGCCCGCTTGAAATAGGGGATTTAAACGACATAAGCCGCAAAATCGCCCACATAGCAAAGGTAGCACCGAGTTTGCCTGAGGTAGCTATGGAGGATGTGGGAAATGCTGGGGGCATAAATGCTATGCTTAAAGAA
>NZ_QHLI01000240.1 GCF_006864425.1 Campylobacter troglodytis
TTATTTAAATGCTTTGCTGCCATTTTGTGAATGCTTAATGTCTCTTGTCCGTCCGTTACCTTGTCGTTTTCAAGTAGGGTGCAAATGAAGTTTTTATTTTTATCATAAAGTTTTTGCCCTTTTTGCAAGAAATTTGCATTTAAAAGCTCTTGCAAACTTACTCTTGGGGGCTTTGTCTCAAGCAAACCCTTGCTAAGGTCATTTTGAATAACATTTACTTGGCGAATGCGGCTTTTAGCGATTTTAACATAGCTTTCATTTTGTTCTATGCCTATGAAATGTCTGCCAAAACGCTTTGCCACAGCCCCTGTCGTGCCTGTGCCAAAAAACGGATCAAGCACAATATCGCCTTCTTTTGAGCTTGATAAAATCACTTTTTCAAGCAAAAGTTCAGGCTTTTGCGTAGAATGCAGCTTTTTGCCATCAAGCCCTTTAAGCCTTTCATTTCCTATGCAAATGCCTATATTCCAAACACTTCGCTCTTGCTTGTCATTGTTTAAATGCTTCATTGTTTTGTA
>NZ_QHLI01000241.1 GCF_006864425.1 Campylobacter troglodytis
TAGCTTATTCAAGCATATAGCTTATATCTTCATTAAAATCCCCCACATAATGCCTCATAAAGCCTTGCAAGATTCTTTTTGCTTCTTCTTTTTTGCCAAGGGCAAATTTGGATTTTGCATAAATTAGCCAAGTGCTTGTCTCTTTTTTATCTAGCTCATTTGCCTTGTGGCTGTAAAAAAGGGCGTTTTCATAGTCCTTATTTTCAAAGTGTAGCCTAGCTAGTAGCAGGGCTGTTTTAAGGGAGGCATTTTGTTTAAACTCTCTTTCAAGCTTCTTTGTGCTTAAATCATATGCAAGTATGCTAAATTTTTCCTTTGAGTTTAGCTGCTCTTGCAATGCTTCTTGTTCTTTTAGCTCCTTTTGCCTAAGAAGCTCAGCCTTTTTAGCATTTATGTAAGCAAGTTCTAGCCTTTTTTCTAGCCTTCTTTTTTCCTCATAGGCTAGTTTAAGCCTTGCTTGCTTATCCTCATAAAGCTTAAAAAGATAAAAACAAGGGCTTAAAAGCATTAA
>NZ_QHLI01000242.1 GCF_006864425.1 Campylobacter troglodytis
AGCACATTAGCAGCTGTGTGAGTAAAGCTAAGAGCTCTTAGGCTTTCTTCTTTTGACAAAGAAAATATGCAAGGAGAGTTTAGAGCATTGTTTGCTTGATTTGCATTGAAATTTATGTGCCTCAGATTTTCATTTATGAAGCTATCCTTAAAATATATGCTGTTTTCATCCTCGTAAAAATATATGCCATTATTATGAGCTAATCTTGTGATAAAAGCCAAATCGCTTTCCTCATACTGAGTGATAAGCTCAAGCCTTTGATACACCCCTTGTATGTCCTTAAAATCCAAGTTTTTGTGAAGCTCATAAAGGCTTAAAGTATGCTTGATAACCTCTACAACAGTTTTGTTTGTGTATAATTTATTGGCCTTATTTAGGCTTAGTCTTACAAGAGGAGAGTGCAGGGTAAAGGAAAAATAATGTCTGTAAGCAAGTCTTTGTAAGCCTTGGTTTGAGGTGGCTTGGGGGTTTAAAGCATCTTGCAAAGAGTTTGAATTCAAGCCC
>NZ_QHLI01000243.1 GCF_006864425.1 Campylobacter troglodytis
ATTCATAAAATTACTTAATCTTTCGTTAAATTCATCTAAACTGCTAGCATTCATTAATCCTATATAATCGCCCCAGCCCTTAAGTGGGATAGAAAAATTCAGTGCTGATTGTAGACGGACACTTTCATTTTCGCTTGTGTTGTCAAGTCCTTGAATTTTACCCCAAATAGTCGCCTCACCCTCGATAAGTGGCTTTTGCGTGGTAAAGGCGTTGTTACTTAAAAAGCCGATTAAAAGTCCTCCTTTTGTGATAGAGCCGTCTTTGTTTGTATATTTATCACTTGTCGTGTCAAACGAGTAGTTCATTTCTCGCCCTTTGGTGATATTGCTGTGTAAAATGTCGGGGTTAAAAGGTGTAGGCGAGGGCTTGTCGTTTTCACTATTTTTAGAGACATTATAAAAACTAGGAAAGAGTTGTCCGCCATTTGCTTTAAAATTCCCAGAAGCGACTAATTCACTCATTTCACCAAAGGAAAACACTCGTGTAATCTGCCCTATGCTG
>NZ_QHLI01000244.1 GCF_006864425.1 Campylobacter troglodytis
GGTGTTTGTTGAATTTGCTTGGTGAGTGTAGGGTTGTGAGCTGTTTTGTAGGCTGTTATATGAATTTATTTGTGAATTTGCTTGTGAATTTGTTTGTGAATTTGTTTGTGAAGCATTTTGTAAGCTGTGCTGTGAATTTTCTTGCAAGCTGTTTTGTGAATTTATTTGTGAATTCAAGGACAAGAGGCTGATAAACTCACTTATAAACTCTTCTTTATCCATAATATCTAGCTTATAAGCAAGATCTTCTTTAAAATCCCTTGTCTTTGTGTATTTAAGGATAAAGCTAGCCACTTCTTTTGTATAAGCTAAACTTAAAATAATCCTTTCATTTTCTAAGAGTGTTAGCCTTTCATCATAAAGTCTTAGATGAAATCTACTTTTTAGGATTTTAAGCTCTATACACTGAACTGTTTTAATCCTAGCTGGTAGGGGTGGTTGTGTGTAAGAAAGATTATGCACCTTGCCATTTTCTTTTGTGTAGGCAAAAAAGATTATATT
>NZ_QHLI01000245.1 GCF_006864425.1 Campylobacter troglodytis
CAGCTTTAGGAATTTATCAACTTAGAAACTAGCCATTGATGGCAAAGAATTAAGCAAAGGCTTCAAGCAAAGCTAGTGTAAAATCTAGCTAGATTTTAATTTAAATTCAAATAAAGATAAGGCAAAATCTAGCTAGATTTTAAATGTAAATTTAAATAAATATAACTCAGAATCCGCAAGAACTTAAATGTAAATTCAAACAAAGCCTATGCAAAATCTAGCAAGATTTTAAATTCAAATTCAAACAAAGACAAAGCAAATTTAAATGCACATTCAAGCTTAAATTCACGCTTAAATTCAAACAAGGCTAGTTTAAAATTCAAGCTTACATTTAAAAAAGGCTAAGACACATTCAAGCTTAAATTCAAGTGCAAATCCAAGCCTAAATTCACGCCTAAATTCACATCTAAATTCAAACACTCCACGCAAAATTCACAAAAAAATCATTGAAATTTGTTTTAGCTTTTGCGAGGAAATGATAAAATTAGAGG
>NZ_QHLI01000246.1 GCF_006864425.1 Campylobacter troglodytis
GAGGTTTCAAGCTCATTTTTTTGTATCAGCTCTATGGCTTGTGAAAAAGCCTTTTGGTTTATTGCTTGATTTAGCCTTAGTTTATGTGCTTTTTGTTTTATTAGATCTATATTTTTAGAGCCAAGAGTATATATTATATACGCTAAGCCAAGCTCCTCACATAAAAGCTCTTTAAAAGAGCCTAGCTTTGATCTTATAATGGCTTTTACAAGCCTTTTACTTAGATCAAAGCCACTTAGATCAAAAAGCAGATCACTAAAAGGAAAAAACGAGTTAATGAAATCCTTCAAAAGAAACTCAAAGGCAAGGCTTGGCTTGAATTTAACTTTTTTTGTGCTAAGATCTTCTTCAATGCCTTTAAGTGCTTCTTCTAAGCTTTTTAAATTTGCATCTTGGATATTTTCTTTAAAATTCAAGCCTTGATTAAATTCTTGCAAAAGCTCTTCAAAGGCTTTTTCATACTCTTGTTGATCTTTTGTGTCTTCAA
>NZ_QHLI01000247.1 GCF_006864425.1 Campylobacter troglodytis
GAGGTTTCAAGCTCATTTTTTTGTATCAGCTCTATGGCTTGTGAAAAAGCCTTTTGGTTTATTGCTTGATTTAGCCTTAGTTTATGTGCTTTTTGTTTTCTTAGATCTATATTTTGAGAGCCAAGAATATATATTATATACGCTAAGCCAAGCTCCTCACATAAAAGCTCTTTAAAAGAGCCTAGCTTTGATCTTATAATGGCTTTTGCAAGCCTTTTACTTAGATCAAAGCCACTTAGATCAAAAAGCAGATCACTAAAAGGGAAAAACGAGTTAATGAAATCCTTCAAAAGAAGCTCAAAGGCAAGGCTTGGCTTGAATTTAACTTCTTTTGTGCTAAGATCCTCTTCAATGCCTTTAAGTGTTTCTTCTAAGCTTTTTAAATTTTCATCTTGGATATTTTCTTTAAAATTCAAGCCTTGATTAAATTCTTGCAAAAGCTCTTCAAAGGCTTTTTCATACTCTTGTTGATCTTTTGTGTCTTCAA
>NZ_QHLI01000248.1 GCF_006864425.1 Campylobacter troglodytis
CATAAGCAAGATACAATACCTTGGAGTAACTCAAAGCCCCATTCAAAATGAAAACTCCTTGAATTCAAAGGAGCTAGGCTCTGCCTTGCAAGAGGGCTTAAACTCACAAGTTGGCTTGAATTCAAGCTCTTTAAGCACTTTGGGCTTGAATTCAAACTCTTTGCAGGCTGCTTTAAATTCACAAGAAGGCTTGACAAGCTTAAACTCAAGCCCTTCAAGCCCCTTGCAAGAGGGCTTAAACTCACAAGAGAATTTAAAAGGCTTGAATTCAAACTCTTTGCAGGCTGCTTTAAATTCACAAGAAAGCTTGACAAGCTTGAATTCAAACTCACAAGCTAATTTAAATTCAAGCTCTTCAAACCCCTTGCAAGCTGGCTTGGAGGGCTTGAATTCAAACTCTTTGCAAGATGCTTTAAACCCCCAAGCCACCTCAAACCAAGGCTTACAAAGACTTGCTTACAGACATTATTTTTCCTTTAC
>NZ_QHLI01000249.1 GCF_006864425.1 Campylobacter troglodytis
AAGTCCTATGAAAAACAAAGATTCGTTTCTGAATTTCGCAGATATAATTTAGGGAATTACGAAGCATTTTTTTGCTTCGTTACACTCGCAACTTTGCAAGAAGCCTTGATTTAGAAGCAAAAAATCGCCAAACTTTGCAAAATAACTCGTGCTTGCGTGAATGCAATTGTGCATCAAATAAGGCTTTTGATAGCCAAAGAGTGTGAAAAAAACAGCAAAACAAAGTTTCTTTAGAAAATGAGCGCTTGAAGTTGATGAGAGTTATTTTTTGCTTCGTTTCGTCTTGCAACTGCGTAGTAGAAGGTGCAAAAAGGGTGCGTGGAAAAAGGGGGCGTGGAGCTGACAAGAAAACTCCTGTGTTTTTACTTCGTTACACCTCTTGTAACTGTAAGCAAAAGGTTTGCTAAAACGCAATCGCAGGAGTTTATACACAGATCGTCAACACTGCCCTACCAAAGAGCTATTGCCTATTAT
>NZ_QHLI01000250.1 GCF_006864425.1 Campylobacter troglodytis
GGGCAAACTCCAAGTTCTAAGCAGTAGCGAATGCAAAGCTGAGGCACTGAAACGCCGTAGTTTGCGGCGATTTTCATAAGTCTTTCGTCTTTTAAAAGCTCGCCGTGTGCGATGGGCGAGTAAGCTTGAATAAGCAAACCCTCATTTTTGCAATGCTTAATTAGCTCAAAGGGCGTGTTTCCTATGTGGCACAGCACTTGATTTACCACCGGTTTAACGGAGCAGTTTGCAAAAATGTTTGCCAAGTCCTTTTGCAAGAAGTTGCTTACCCCAATGGCACGGACCTTGCCTTCTTTGTAGGCTTCCTCTAAAGCCCTCCACGCCGCAGCGTTACCCTCGAAATAATCGCCCCCGCGAAAGTCGTTCCAAGGCTGAGGTGCGTGGATTAACATTAAATCAATATAATCAAGCCCAAGTTTTGCCAAGGACTGCTCTATACTCGCCCTTGCAGCCTCGTAGCTTTT
>NZ_QHLI01000251.1 GCF_006864425.1 Campylobacter troglodytis
CTAGAATCTGCTTTTAAGATATTATCGGCAAAAAGCCTTGGATTATTTTTATCCCTTATTCTATCCTTGGCTATAATCAAGCAACCAAAGGTGTTACGAGGGGAGCTTCCTTCTTGATCCTTACTATTTTCCTTTGTATAGCCCTCGTGTATTAAAATATATCTTTGTGCTGAGATGTAAGCATTATGTAGTTTAAGTGTTTGCTTTCTCCTTGTCCCATTATGCCAACTTACCTCATATCTACCCTCAGGTATTCTTAATTTCAACTCCCCTGCTATGCTACATGGTCCATTTTTTTCTAGGACATAAGCGTAATTTTCATCATCAGCTAACAAGGGATTAAAAAGCTCATCATCTGAGAGATGATTAAAGAATTCATACCTCATTCTTTCTTGTGCTTCTTTGAATTTTAAGCTTTTTTGTTTCATTGCTTCTTGTGTTTGTGTGAATTTTAAGC
>NZ_QHLI01000252.1 GCF_006864425.1 Campylobacter troglodytis
TCCTATAAACCTCAAAGGCAGTTTAAATTCAACATTTACATAGCCTCTATTTACATCATCACTTGTTAATTGAATTTTTTGTGAGGCTTTGTTGTTTGCTTCGTTCTTATTTGCTAAGGGAATAAAGGATAAATTCAAAAAGCAAGGCTTGATTAAGCTTTCTTTGGCTTGATTTATAAGATCTTTGCTTAAATTTGTTTTGATGGTCATAGTGCTATCTTCTAATTTTGCTACGCTTGTTTCTTGTGAGTGTTGATTGTAACAAAAAATAGGTGTATCTTTTGTGATCTTGCCTCTACTTTCTTTTTCAATTTCTTGTAAATTTATACTATTTATGTGAATTTCAAAGTTGCCTTCATTGCTACAAGTATCTTGGGGGCGATTAAGCTCTAATTTGATGCCAAAGGTAGAGTAGATTTTGTTAGGATAGAGGGTGGAATCTAATATGTAA
>NZ_QHLI01000253.1 GCF_006864425.1 Campylobacter troglodytis
ATCATTTTTAGCAAGATTTTATACAAATCTTGTTGCTTAATTTTGGCATTAGATCTAAATTCGGTTTCTTTTAAATGAAGCATAAAATTTCTATTTCCTTTAAATTTAGCTAAGCTATGTTTAGTAAAATCTCAGAAATTTTCGATTTAGGTGTTTTCGCTGCGTAGCGGACAGACTAAAGCCTCGCAAAAGCTTGCCACATAGCTTCAAAAGGCAGTGCAGGGCAGAATGTGATTTTGCCATTTGCAAACTCATTTTTAGAATGCTTTACTCTATAATTGGCCTTTGCACCTTCTACTACGCAGTTGTAAGGCGAAACGAAGCAAAAAATAACTCTCAACAATTTCTATTTCACCTTTTTGAAATATTTTCACATTCTGTTGTGATTAAGATTCTAGTTTGTTTAAAGATTCTTTATAGAGTAAGCTCTGAAATGTGAGTGATTTTT
>NZ_QHLI01000254.1 GCF_006864425.1 Campylobacter troglodytis
GGCTCAAGATACTTTAATAGGATTTTCTCTTATCAATTTCAGAAAATTTTGATAAAGATTTTGTCCTAAATTCTTCGTATTATATCTAAATTCTGTTTCCTTTAAGTGAAGCACGAAATTTTCTTTTTTTATGCCACGAAATTTAGCAAGTCTAAACTTCGCAAAGCCCTAGAAATTCTCTATTCCGTTGATGTGGCTTCGCCCATTTGCAAACTCATTTTTGCTGTGTTTTACCCTATAATGTGCCTTTGCTCCAAAATCCACCAAGCCATCGTAGGCTTTGAAGCTTTCCTGTAAATTTCGCTTTCTTTAAGCTCTGAAAATTCCTTGATTATGGACTGTAACTCTTTGGCAGAGCAGTGTTTTACCACTTGCGTATAAACGTAGCCGTTGCGTTTTAGCATACCAAACACAGGCGTTTTCTTGCCAGCCCCACGCCCACGCTT
>NZ_QHLI01000255.1 GCF_006864425.1 Campylobacter troglodytis
TGGATACATTTTAGGGATAATTTCTTTTATACAGGTGCTTACTGGGATGATATGATAGATCTTAAAGAAAGATATAAGGATATGAGTGATGAGGATTATCAATATTCTAACTGGGATACTCCAAAATTTTGGGATAGGTATCATTTTTGGGTTTGTAGAACCCCCAAAGGCACAAAATACTTCAAGGAAGTGTTAGCTCCTAAATTTTATAACAAATACAAAGATTTAGAAGTTGAAATTGATGATGAAGGAAGGGTTGTTAGGTGGATAGGGAGGATTAATAGATAATAGCTTAAAATAATTTAAGTTGATACAGTATAATTTTAAGGTATGAAAAGCCAATGAAAAACAAGGACATCTCTTGCAGCAAATTAAAATAAAGGCACTTGATATATTTGGCAAGCCTATATTAAATATTGCAGATAAGATTTTACTTGATATAGA
>NZ_QHLI01000256.1 GCF_006864425.1 Campylobacter troglodytis
TAGTAATGTCTGCTTTTTGTTATTTATTAGCTCCCAAAGCTCGTCATACCCTATGCCTAGCCTATCTTGCTTTGCCTTAGGTATTATAAGTTCTTTTGAATTTAACTCATAGTCTTTTAAATTTAGTGCATTTATAGTGTGCCATTCTTTTTTGATGTTTTTTTCATTAAAGGGTTTGTGTATGCTGTAAATATTTGTGTGTAGTTCTATTTTGTCCTTGAAATTATTCTCTGTGTATGTGAATTTTTCTTCTTTAAGTGGCAAGTAAGCTTTCATAGAGGCTTCATCTTTTAAAAACTCGCGTTTGATTGAATTTGGGATTAAATCATAAACAAAATCATAAAGCGTAATTGCCTTATCATCGCTTAATGCTACAAAAGTGCTTATAATGCTGTAATACTCATCGTTTATATTATTTTTCTCTTGCAAACGCATC
>NZ_QHLI01000257.1 GCF_006864425.1 Campylobacter troglodytis
GGCAATAAGAGCGTTGAGGTGAGAGGGGATCTAAGCGAGGAAATACAAGGTGATCTAAGCGAGTATGTAGGGGGAAATATCAGCGAGGTAGTGGGGGGAAGCTTAGATCTAAATATAAATAAAGATATAAATGTAAGCACTAGGTCTAATTATTCACTGAGTGCAAATAGTAATATAGACCTATATAGCAAGGATTCAATTCAAATTAAAAGCCTCAAACAAGGCACAGTGCAAGCTAAAAATTTACTAATAGACACAGAAGGGCAAATATATATACAAGCTAAACAAAAATTAACCCTCATCATAAAAGACACAGTCATTCAAAGCGATGAGGATGGGATTAGCTTAAAGCTAGGTTCAAGTGAAGTGAAACTAAAAAATGATAAAATTGTCTTAAAGGGTAGTGTGAAGGTGGAAAAATAAGGGCAGTGTGAG
>NZ_QHLI01000258.1 GCF_006864425.1 Campylobacter troglodytis
GGCTCAAGACAAGTTAAACTCAAATAAAATAGTCTTAAATTATGATTTACAAAGTGCAAAACAAGTGTAAATCTGTTTAAAAATTTCAAAGGCTAAATTTAAAGAATTTTGCAGCACCTTTTTACTTCGTGCTACTCATCTTATCCCTTTGCAAGAAGCCTTGATCTTAAAGCCATAAAAATTGCAAAATTAAGCAAAAGTTCTGCATCAACAAAATCATCAAAAATATTATAATTTTAATAGCTAAAGAATGTGAAAAAATTTCAAAAAGGCGAGATTGAAAATAGCTGAGAGTTATTTTTTACAATGCTAGGCTAGTAACTGCGTAGTAAAAGTTTGCAAAATTTATACTTGCTAAATTTAATGAAGTTATAAGAGAAAATCCGCTTAAGTTGTCTTGAGCCAAAAAATTTTGTGCTTCACTTCAAAG
>NZ_QHLI01000259.1 GCF_006864425.1 Campylobacter troglodytis
AATTTAAGTTTTATGTCTTGCCTTTGAATTTAAGTTATTTGCTTTTAAATTCAAGTTTATACACCGTCCTTGAATTTTTACTTTTAAATTCAAGCTTTTTTCTCAGAGCTTGAATTTAAATCTTTCTTTGAATTTAATTTAATCCCTTGTTTAAAATTCAGCTTAATGCCCAGCTTGAATTTAAAGCCTTCTTTGAATTTAAGTTTTATGTCTTGCCTTTGAATTTAAGTTATTTGCTTTTACATTTAAGTTTTTATACACTGCCTTTGAATTTAAATCTTTTGCTTTTAAATTCAAGCTTTTTGCTCAGAGCTTGAATTTAAAGCCTTCTTTGAATTTAAGTTTTATGTCTTGCCTTTGAATTTAAGTTATTTGCTTTTAAATTCAAGTTTATACACCGTCCTTGAATTTTTACTTTTAAATTCA
>NZ_QHLI01000260.1 GCF_006864425.1 Campylobacter troglodytis
GTCTTTAAAATCTAGGGTAAAATTCGCATTTTTCAAAGCGTAAAATTCTTGTAAGGCTTTGGGCTTGTTTTCTACAAAAAGCCTTGAATTTTGCTCTATGAAGTTTCTTGCTTGTGGGCTATCTTTTAGCCCTGTGCTAAAACGAAGTCTTTTATCGGCATTTTTTAGGCATAGATATATTACACCATTCCTTATGTATAGCATTGTTAATCCTTTAAGATAATTTAAGAGTGAGATTATAACCTAAACTTTGCGTTTAGGCTACTTTGGAGTGTTTATGTTTGTCTAAAATAGCTTTGGCTATACCCCTTTCTAGTGTTTGTTCTTCTTCTTTTGTGCGGTGCAGTCTTTCATCAGCTGTTTTCGCCTCGATGTCGTAGAAAATGAAATTCTGCTCTTTGTAAAGTGCGAAGTTCTTTTTG
>NZ_QHLI01000261.1 GCF_006864425.1 Campylobacter troglodytis
ACAAATATTTTAAAATTTCCCTTACATTTAGCTAAATTCGGAAACGGATTTTTTGTTTTTCATAGGCGTCAACTTAAAAATCCTTTGGTTTAAGTTTAAAAGAGCCAATCAAAGCCACTTTTAATCTTTTAACACAAGCTTCGATTCAGCCTTTTCACTTTTACCTAACTTAAATTCAGCCTTTCTTAACTTCAAGCCAAATTCAAATCCCCTTTAAATTAACGCACCCTTTCTTAAAAGCTTTCTTAAAAGCTTTTTTAAACTAGGCTTTTAAATTCACAGGCTAAGTCTTAATATAATTTTGAGTAAAAGGACAAAGATATTCCAAGCCGCTTGAATGTATAAAGCCCTCATAAAGCTTAAAGCTTGAAACTGATGCATTAAAGTCTTTTGCATAGTTTTCAATGAAGGGCAAG
>NZ_QHLI01000262.1 GCF_006864425.1 Campylobacter troglodytis
GCGTTATAATCGAAAAAATTAGCCAAAATGAATTTAGCATTGACATAATGCCTTTGAATTCTTATGAAAAATTTATAACTGATAATGCAGAATAAAATGTAAAGCGTTTAAAATACACACAAAATCCACATACACACATTGATTTTGTCATTTATCACAAAATGGACAAAAAGCCACTTTTAGCCATAGAAATTGACGGCTTTGCCTTTCACAACGAAAGCACTACGCAAACAAAACGAGACGAGCTAAAAAATAAGATTTTAGCAAAATTCAACTTCTCGCTTTTAAGGCTTAATACCACGCAAAGTGGAGAAGAAAAACGCATAATACAAGCTCTAAGACAAATACTTTCATAATAAAGCATAATAAATGCTATAATTTCAAAGCTTTTTAAATTTAAAACAAAAAGG
>NZ_QHLI01000263.1 GCF_006864425.1 Campylobacter troglodytis
TTTAAAAAAAACAAAATTAAGACGAAAAATTTAGGACAAAATTCTCATCAAAATTTGCTGAAATTGATAAGAGAAAATCCTATTAGAGTATCTTGAGCCTTTTTTATTTTGCGGCTCGTCCATAACGACTACGCTTGGGGCTTTGGCGAGAATTTCCCTTGCCTTTTTTGCATTTACCTCGCTTTCAAAATGAAGCGTCAGTGCCTCGCTATGACTTCGCAAAACGCCCACACGCACGCAGGTTGCCGACACTTCAAGGCTTTTATGCAAAATCTTTTGCGTTTCATTTACCATTTTCATCTATTCTTTGGCGATTGATACTTTTAGCTAAAATTACATAGGATTTTTCCTAATCAATTTTAACAAAATTTTATACAAATTTTCATTCTTAACTTTAACATTATATCT
>NZ_QHLI01000264.1 GCF_006864425.1 Campylobacter troglodytis
AAACAGAGCTTTTCAGGGTTTCTATGAATTACAGAAAGGTCATTTGGGAGCACACAGCTGCTGGCACAAGTGGGAGCGATGATTGGAGAGAGGCTAGGAGCTAGTCTTTCAAAGAGTTTTGAATTGGCTTTGAATTTGTGTTTTGAATTTTCACTTTAACTTAGCCTTGAATTTACGCTTTAAATAGCCTTGAAAGAGCTTTGATTTGCACCTTGTAAGAGCTTATCAGATTTGAATTAGCCTTGAATTTGTGCTTTGTAAGTTAGCTTTAGCCTTGATTTTAGCCTTTTAACTATTAAGCTAGCCTTAGCCTTGAATTTAAGCTTTGTAAGAGCTTTGAATTTGTGTTTTAAATAGCCTTGAATTTGTGTTTTGAATTTAGGACTTAAAGGCTTAAATTCAGCTT
>NZ_QHLI01000265.1 GCF_006864425.1 Campylobacter troglodytis
AAATCCCCTCCCTATCAACAAACAACCCTCAGTCCTATCAAGCGGGGATTCTAGCACATTTGTGCCTGAGTGGATGAGTATGGCTGTTCTTGCCTTATCGCCATCATATCTTTCATAGCTAAAAACAAATTCACCGTCATATAGTCTTGGCAGTTTTATTTGTGAGCTACCATCCATCATATATTCTCTAAGCCCTTGTCCTGTTGGTGCAACTATGAATTTATAATGCCCCTCAGGTATGCGTAAAACAGTGCCAGCTAAAAGCCCATCAGGACCGCAAGGCTCTAAGATGACACCTTTTGCTATGTTCTCTTGTGCCACTAATTCATATTCTCCATTTTCTTGTCGTTTTAATATTTGATAATCCGACAAAGTATATTTTGGTGTTTGTGTATGACGATTTAT
>NZ_QHLI01000266.1 GCF_006864425.1 Campylobacter troglodytis
GAATTTATCAAGCCAAAAACAGGCCTTACTGAATTTAAGGCTTTTAACTTTGAATTTGCTTGAATTTGTGAATTTAAAAAAGGCTTTGCTTGAATTTAAATTCGCTTGAATTCAAACCTAGCAAATTCACAGTTACTAACTTAAAAGCAAGGTGCTGAATTTAAATTTGTTAGCTTTGAATTTGCTTGAATTTATTAAAACAAAATACCAAGTTTAATCTTGCTAGGCTTCACCGGGCAAGTTAAAAGTACAATTTAAAAATAAAATTTAAATACCCAAAAGGAAGAACAATGTCAAAAGAAATTCCACAAGAAAGATCACAAACAATGTCCAAAGAAATGCCGCAAGAAATGTCAAAAGAAAGATCACAAGAAATCCCACAAGAAGCAACAACCCCAACCCCC
>NZ_QHLI01000267.1 GCF_006864425.1 Campylobacter troglodytis
GAATTTATCAAGCCAAAAACAGGCCTTACTGAATTTAAGGCTTTTAACTTTGAATTTGCTTGAATTTGTGAATTTAAAAAAGGCTTTGCTTGAATTTAACCTTGCTTGAATTCAAGCCTAGCAAATTCACAGTTACTAGCTTAAAAGCAAGGTGTTGAATTTGAATTTGTTAGCTTTGAATTTGCTTGAATTTATTAAAACAAAAGACCAAGTTTAATCTTGCTAGGCTTCACCGGGCAAGTTAAAAGTACAATTTAAAAATAAAATTTAAATACCCAAAAGGAAGAACAATGTCAAAAGAAACGCCACAAGAAAGATCACAAACAATGTCCAAAGAAATGCCGCAAGAAATGTCAAAAGAAAGATCACAAGAAATCCCACAAGAAGCAACAACCCCAACCCCC
>NZ_QHLI01000268.1 GCF_006864425.1 Campylobacter troglodytis
AAATACAAGCTAAACAACTTTGCCTTTGAAACAAAATTTTCTCTTAAAATAAAGCTCATAAACATAAGTCCTATTCTACAAACCTAGCCTCCCTACCCCACCTCACTAAAAACAAACTGAACAAATTTAAATTTAAGGCTCAAGCCAACTTAAACTCAAATAAATAAGTTTTAAGTTATGATTATATTGATGAAAAACAAGTATATCAATCGTTTCAAAATTTCAGAGGCTAAATTTAAAGAATTTTGAAGTATTTTTTGCTTCGCCTTGCAACTTTTGGAAAAGCCTTGATCTTAGAGCCACAAAACTTGCAAAATTAAGCAAAAATTCTCGCCAAAGCATCAATAAAATAATCAAAAATATTAGAATTTTAAGCCTTAAAGAATGTGAAAAAATTCAAAAA
>NZ_QHLI01000269.1 GCF_006864425.1 Campylobacter troglodytis
AAGTTTCGTTTAGCTAAATTTAAGGACTAAAAAAAATTTGTGCTTCATTTAAAAGAAATAGAATTAAGACGAAAAATTTAGGACAAAATTCTCATCAAAATTTATTAAAGTTGATAAGAGAAAATCCTGTTAGAGTATCTTGAGCCTAAAAAAATGTAAGAGGATTTAAAACATTTTTAAGTTGAAAAAAATCAAAGCCTTGTAAGCAACTGAAAGGCTTAAATTCAGCTAAAATTTCAAGCTTAAACAATCAAATAAATTGAAAGATTTTATAGGCTTTAAAGAGGCTTGAAAGACAGTTTAAAAACTTTAAAAATTGAAGCTTTTAGCTTAAATCAAACAGATTGAAAGGGGTTAATTTAGCCTTTTGAAATGCTTGAATTTAGCCTTAAAGTCCCAACT
>NZ_QHLI01000270.1 GCF_006864425.1 Campylobacter troglodytis
GTGGTCGGAGTAGCGGGATTTGAACCCACGACCTCACCCACCCCAAGGGTGTGCGCTACCAGGCTGCGCTATACTCCGGTTTATCAAAACAAGCAAAAAGCCTAGCTTCTTTGCTTTAAAAACTTGGCTTTAATTATACTTTGTTTTTGTAAATTGCTATGTTCTTTGCTTGGATTCGATGAAGATCTTAAATTTAAGCTAGAATTTGTTTAAAATTCACAAAGAGGGGTTATAATTTCTTTGTGAATTTATATGAGTATTTAATTTTTGTTTGTAAAAATTTAAGCTAAAGATAAGGATAAAAAATGCAAGTTAGCCTAATGCACCATACCGAGCTTAAAATTTGTTCTCACGCCATTCGCACTTGCTGGCAAAGCTTTGAAAAAGGCGATGAGGGAGGA
>NZ_QHLI01000271.1 GCF_006864425.1 Campylobacter troglodytis
AGCTACTAAAATAAGAATTTGAATAATGTCATAAAGCTAAAATCAAAATTCACGCCACTTTGCGAAACGCTAGAATTCAGCTTGCAAATGATTTATACGACATTAAAAGTGCTACATATCATATCATTGCTAGAAATGAAAATAAGCTGATATTTTTTGAAAGTGATTATGAAAAAATCGACATTTCAAACCTACAAAATATCAAAAATTCGCCAAAATCGCTGAATTTTAGCGATGGTAAAAACGAGTATGTTTTTAATCACTCAAAAAGCGTTTTGCAACGCAAATTTTACTTGCCCAAAAATTTTTCTAGCATTGAGATTAAAATCATTGAAAATCCCTTTAAAATCTTACTTTCGCTAAAAGATATATTATCAAAAGCTAGTCCCCAAAAATCAA
>NZ_QHLI01000272.1 GCF_006864425.1 Campylobacter troglodytis
AGCTACTAAAATAAGAATTTGAATAATGTCATAAAGCTAAAATCAAAATTCACGCCACTTTGCGAAACGCTAGAATTCAGCTTGCAAATGATTTATACGGCATTGAAAATGCGGCTTATCACATAATCGCACGAAGTGAAAATAAGCTGATATTTTTTGAAAGTGATTATGAAAAAATCGACATTTCAAACTTGCAAAATATCAAAAATTCACGCACTTCTTTAAATTTTAGCGATGGCAAAAACGAATATTTTTTTAATCACTCAAAAAGTGTTTTGCAACGCAAATTTTACTTGCCACAAAATTTTTCTAGCATTGAGATTAAAATCATTGAAAATCCCTTTAAAATCTTACTTTCGCTAAAAGATATATTATCAAAAGCTAGTCCCCAAAAATCAA
>NZ_QHLI01000273.1 GCF_006864425.1 Campylobacter troglodytis
GTTTTAAATAGCCTTGAATTTGTGTTTTGAATTTAGGACTTAAAGGCTTAAATTCAGCTTAAATTAAAGCTTGAGCTTGAATTTAAACTTGAAAAACTTTAAATCTTTAACTTAAAGCTTGATTGAAACTTAAATGAAATTAGGCTTTAACCTGAATTTAAGCTTTAAACTTAAATAAATAACTTGAAACCTTGAAATTCAAGCTTACTTTAAGCTTAAATAAAATTAGGCTTGAAATTCAAGTTTAAATAAATTTAGGCTTTAACTTCAAGCTTGATTTAAACTTGAATAACTAATTTTAAACCTTGAAATTCAAGCTTGCTTCAAGTTTAGTTAATCCCTTGCTAATCCTTTTCACATACTAAATCTCATTTACTCAAAAATTACATTATTTGC
>NZ_QHLI01000274.1 GCF_006864425.1 Campylobacter troglodytis
ACGATAAGTATAAGGGTAAGGTAACTCCGCACGGCTTTCGTGCTACCTTTCGCACAATCTGCTCTATAAACAAAGCCGAACTTTTGGGGCTTGGCATAAGTGAGGAAGTCATAGAAAGTGCATTAGCTCACAAAGAATTCAATCAAGTTAAATTTTCTTATGAGCGAGAAAAGGCTACTTTGGAGCAAAAAAGAACGCTTTTGCAATGGTATGAGGACTATTTGAACGGTATTGAGGATTTGGGGATTTAAAAAGTAAATGCGGCTCAATTAAACTTAAACCAAATTTGAAAGGTTTTTAAGTTAAGTCCTATGAAAAACAAAGATTCGTTTCTGAATTTCGCAGATATAATTTAGGGAATTACGAAGCATTTTTTTGCTTCGTTACACTC
>NZ_QHLI01000275.1 GCF_006864425.1 Campylobacter troglodytis
TATGCTAAACTCATTTGGAAGTTTAGCACGAATTTTCTCGCAAATGCGCTCAAACAAGGCTTTTCCCTCATCTGTGTCTAGATCCCAAAAAGGATTTTTCACTCCTTCCTTTTAAATTCAAGCCTTGGTGTGAAATTCATATAAACACCTACAAGTTTGTATTTAATAAAGCCTATTTTTAAAAGCCTTGACTGTGTAATTTACATTTAAGGCTTTTTTACTTTTTAAAGATATTTTAAAGGCTTTTAAAACTGCTTAAAAGCTCTTTAAAAATCTTTTAAATTCACGCTTTACACCCTTTTCGCACTCCAAGATCTGGAGGTGTATTTTATGCTAAACTCATTTGGAAGTTTAGCACGAATTTTCTCGCAAATGCGCTCAAACAAGGCTT
>NZ_QHLI01000276.1 GCF_006864425.1 Campylobacter troglodytis
AGGGTAGTGTGAAGGTGGAAAAATAAGGGCAGTGTGAGAAAGATAGTAGGGACAGTGTGGGAAAGATAGGGTAGTGTGAGAATAGCGTAGTGCGAAAATTGAAAAATAGCAAGCTTGGTGTGGGAAAAATAATAAAATTAGTGTTAGAGAAATAGCGTAGTGGGAAAATGGAGAGATAGTAAGGGTAGTGTGGGAAAAATAGGGCAGTATGGGATTAGGGATTAGCATAGTGTGACATTGGAAAAATAAGAAGTAGTGTGAGAAAAATAGGATAGTGTGAGAGTAGAGCAGTGCGAAAATGGAAAAATAGTAAGCTTATTATGGGAAAAAGAGCAGAGTAAATCCTAATGTTAGTATTGGAAAAACAGCAAGCGTGGTGTGGGAAACA
>NZ_QHLI01000277.1 GCF_006864425.1 Campylobacter troglodytis
GCAAGCTCTGAGTTGAGTTTAAATTCAAGCAAGGCAGACAAAGAAGGGCAAGAAAGAGAAATAGCAAACACAGCAAATGAAGCAGGGCAAGCAAGGGTGGCAAATGGGGCAAACATAGCAAATGGGGCAAATGGAGCAAACACAGCAAACCAAACAAGCACAGCAAATCAAGAAGACTCAAAGCAGCTTTACTGCATATCCTCCTTTTTAAGAGTGGCAAGCCCCATAGCAAGCTTTAATTCTGGGCTTTACCACACACCAAGGGTGGCTGATGAGGTGATAGTATCGTATTTGGATGAGGACATAGATAAGCCTTATGTTAGTGCGAATTTATACAACTTGCTTAATAAAAGCCTAGTGCCCTTGCCACAAAATGACCATCAAACC
>NZ_QHLI01000278.1 GCF_006864425.1 Campylobacter troglodytis
TTATATTATTATGTCTATGACTTGGTTTATAGGCTATTTTTTAGCCAATATAATTTTAGAACTTTGCCTTGATGTGATAAATTTTATAATGCAAGAGGATTTTTACAATACAAAAAAATTTGCAACTTGGAAAACTTGCCAATTATTTATTCTACTTAATCCTTTTTGCATTGTTTGTTATACGCAATATGCTTTTTTACGTGGTAGATTTAGAAATATTATCTTGTTTAGCATTCTTAGTTCATTGTTTTTTCTTGGTTTGTATATTATTTGGAATTATTTTAGCGGATTTAATCCAAGCCACAAAGCTTATTTGCTATCTTTGGCATTTTTATTAAATATGTCAGCTTTTATAAAGCTTCACTTTATTTATAGAAATAAAAT
>NZ_QHLI01000279.1 GCF_006864425.1 Campylobacter troglodytis
TGAATTTTAGTAAAATTTGCCCTTGATAAAAGCTCTTTGACAAAGTCATAGTTTATATCATAAGAAAGCCTTAAAAAGCTTAGCTGTCTTGGCATAGAATCATCATCAAAGAGTTTTTTCTCAAAATCCTTAGCATAAAGACTTAGATAAGAACCTGGCAAATCCACTGAAAAAAATATTAAATCAAGGCTCAAGATACTTTAATTTTATACAATATCATTTTAAAGTATGGAGAGTAAAATGAAAAATAAATATATGATTCGCTTCCGAATTGTCTCAAAAGAAATTTAGGGAAATTTTGAAGTATTTCTGCCTTGATTTAGAGGAGAAAAAATCGCAGAAATTTGCAAAATAACTCGTGCTTGTGC
>NZ_QHLI01000280.1 GCF_006864425.1 Campylobacter troglodytis
TAAAAATCACATCATCTTTGCAAGATCTAAATCAAATGCCTTTAAATTCAAGCTTAAATGCTTTGAATTCACAGACAACAGGTCCCTTAAATTCACAAACAGGGCTGAATTCAAGCTTAAATTCACAAAGTCCAAATGAGGCCTCTTTGAATTCGCAAAGTGCTTTAAATTCACAAAGCGAGAACGAACAAGGCTTAAATTCACAAGAAACAAATTTTTTAAATTCAAATACAGAGCTGAATTCAAACTTAAACTCACAAAACACAAGCTCAAATGAAGGATTGCAAGGCTTAAATTCAAGCACAAGTCCCTTAAACTCACAAACAAAAAGCTTCAAAGCCATCATAAGCAAGATACAATACCTTG
>NZ_QHLI01000281.1 GCF_006864425.1 Campylobacter troglodytis
CGTAGCTTTCATAAACACAGCAAAGAACACAGCCATAACAAACACCCTTGCAACAAGCACAACAAACAACAACTCAAAAGAAGAAAGAACCTACAACAAAGGCTTTGTGTCCTTGTTTAACAAGCTTTATCAGGTTAATACTTTAGCTACTATGTGCGACTGTGAATTTATCCCTTGTGAGCTTAGTCCTATAAAATACGGCTTAAACATAGGGCTTATCAAGGCTTATAAAAAGGATAAAGAAGGCAAATTCATAGATGATAAAGATAGCTTGTCAAATTCACAAAATGAGATTTACACCATAGATACAGAGCAAGAAATAATGCTTAAAGCCTTTGTTTATGAGGAGCAAAAG
>NZ_QHLI01000282.1 GCF_006864425.1 Campylobacter troglodytis
TTATGCCAAGCCCCAAAAGTTCGGCTTTGTTTATAGAGCAGATTGTGCGAAAGGTAGCACGAAAGCCGTGCGGAGTTACCTTACCCTTATACTT
Source organism: Campylobacter troglodytis (assembly GCF_006864425.1). Taxonomy (GTDB): domain Bacteria; phylum Campylobacterota; class Campylobacteria; order Campylobacterales; family Campylobacteraceae; genus Campylobacter_D; species Campylobacter_D troglodytis. Next base: position 95 of record NZ_QHLI01000282.1, read on the forward strand.
ATCGTTGTATCCTAGATTTCTAATCGCCTTTTCCATACCCTCTATGGTAATATGTCGCTTTCTGCCACCGCTAGGAAAGATAAATTCATTTATGCCCTTGCTAAATAGCTGCTGTTCTTTGAGAATTTTAAGCATAAGCCTAGTCAATGGTATCTCGTGGGGCATTTTAGTTTTCATATCCTTTGCTGGTATAGTCCAAAGTGCGTTTTTAAAGTCTATGTATTTCTACCTTGTTAAAACCGTGTTAAAATGGCGATTT
>NZ_QHLI01000283.1 GCF_006864425.1 Campylobacter troglodytis
TTGCTCCTCATAAACAAAGGCTTTAAGCATTATTTCTTGCTCTGTATCTATGGTGTAAATCTCATTTTGTGAATTTGACAAGCTATCTTTATCATCTATAAATTTGCCTTCTTTATCCTTTTTATAAGCCTTGATAAGCCCTATGTTTAAAGCCTTTTTCATAGGACTAAGCTCACAAGGTATAAATTCACAGTCGCACATAGCAGCTAAAGTATTAACCTGATAAAGCTTGTTAAACAAAGACACAAAGCCCTTGTTGTAGGTTCTTTCTTCTTTTGAGTTGTTGTTTGTTGTGCTTGTTGCAAGGGTGTTTGTTATGGCTGTGTTCTTTGCTGTGTTTATGAAAGCTACG
>NZ_QHLI01000284.1 GCF_006864425.1 Campylobacter troglodytis
TAATAAAGAATAATTAAGCAAATTTAAGGTGAAGTTATTTAAATAAACAGTAAGCCTTCCCTTGTTAAGTGTTTCATCAGCTGGGATGAAATGATAAAATGGAGAATTTGCCTTGAAATTGCCTTCTTTATCTACTTCTGAAAAGAAGAGGGGTGAATTTGAAGTGTTTTGCGTGAGAGTGGAGGAGCTAGAAACTTGCTTTGAGCCTTTGAGGAGGTATCCCATAAATACAATATACACATCATAAGCTTCTAAGTCTTCTTTTTTTTCTTCGGTAAAGGCGTTGATTGTAAATAAGATCTTTTCTATGTCAAGTATAAAATTATTTTTTTCTATGTCTAAAATAAT
>NZ_QHLI01000285.1 GCF_006864425.1 Campylobacter troglodytis
TTGAGAGGCTCCTTCTATCCTAATATATGCTGGTTGTGCCATAGTCTTCCTTTCTTTGAGTAAATATGGCTTTGATTATATCATTTTTATTTATAATTTCGTTTAAGAGTTTAAAAGAACTTAAAATAAATTTAGCCCAACCTCAATAGATTTATTTATTATTCTTTATCTTAAATTTAGCTTTTATGTGCTAAAAACTGCGAGCCTTTAAACAATTTTGCTTGAATTTAAGTTTGAATTCAAGCTTTAAAAAACAAGTGAATTTAAACAAGCTTACTTAGTGAGTTTTTTGATAAAGTATTTATACACATCCTCATCTGCTTCCTCTCGTCCGTGGTAG
>NZ_QHLI01000286.1 GCF_006864425.1 Campylobacter troglodytis
GTGGGCTTGGCATTATCAAGCATGGCTTGAAATTTATTGATTTGTGTGCAAGTATTATGTAGAAAATATGGAGTTTGGCAATAGTATCTATTGCTTGTATTTGGCACAAGCGTATTAGAAGCCAGTCTTATAAAAACATTAGCAAATAAACTTACATTACTTGGAATATTATCAAATATATAGATTCCACCGTCTTGTTCTTTAGGATTTGATAAGGTATGTGTAATAATATTGTTGTATTCTATATCAAGTAAAATCTTATCTGCAATATTTAATATAGGCTTGCCAAATATATCAAGTGCCTTTATTTTAATTTGCTGCAAGAGATGTCCTTGTTTT
>NZ_QHLI01000287.1 GCF_006864425.1 Campylobacter troglodytis
CAAGATCAAAACAACCAAATACCACACAATAAATTCAAGCCACAAGATCAAATAACAAGAGGCTTGAATTCTCATCAAAAATTCAAGCCAAACAAAGAAAACCGTCAAATTCAAGCTAATCACAAAGAATATCATCAAATTCACACCAAACACACAAAAGAACATCAAATTCAAGCCAAACACTCAAAGTATTATAAAATTCACACTAAACACAAAGAAGACCATCAACTTCACACTAAACACAAAGAATATCATCAAATTCAAGCTAAGCACAAAGAAGACCGTCAAATTCAAGCCAAGCTAAGAAACACCAAGCTAGACTTTGAGC
>NZ_QHLI01000288.1 GCF_006864425.1 Campylobacter troglodytis
TGAATTTAATGTTTAAAGTTGGGATTTTAAGGCTAAATTCAAGCATTTCAAAAGGCTAAATTAACCCCTTTCAATCTGTTTGATTTAAGCTAAAAGCTTAAGTTTTCAAGTTTTCAAGTTTTCAAGTTTTCAAACTGTCTTTCAAGCCTCTTTAAAAGTCTATAAATCTTTCAATTTATTTGATTGTTTAAGCTTGAAATTTTAGCTGAATTTAAATCTTTAAGTTGCTTACAAGGATTTGATTTTTTTCAACTCAACTCAAAAAATTTTAAAAAACTCCTTAAACTTCTTTAAATTCAACTCAAAAGTCTGTCAGCTTTTTTA
>NZ_QHLI01000289.1 GCF_006864425.1 Campylobacter troglodytis
TTATTTATGCTTTTACCAAGTATTTTCTTCGCAAAATCATTCTTTAAAGATTTTGCAAAGCTTTCTTCTTTGCTTATACTCTTCTTTTGAAAGATTATATCATCAATTCTATCCATAAAATCATCATTGATAAGCAAACAGCCTTGTGAATCTTTTGGGGTATTGCCTTTGTGAATGAGTATATACCTATTAAATGAAATAAAGTTATTGTAAAGATGTAGGGTATTTTTTCTTAGTCCGTAGCTGTGCCACTGTGCCTCATATCTACCCTCAGGTATTCTTAAATTTATCCCGCTTTTAATACAGTCAGGTCCAGGTCT
>NZ_QHLI01000290.1 GCF_006864425.1 Campylobacter troglodytis
CCCCCAAACCCCCTACCAAAAGCTCTTTTAAAAGAAAAAAGCTCAAAGGGAGAAAGCAAGGGGATTATTTCTCCACTAGCTTCTTGTCCTAAATGAGTTCTCACAAACTCTAGCTCTATAAACTCCTCGCTGCTATCCTCTGTCTCAATCCTTATGAGATTTGAAGGCAGCTCAAGTTGCTTTTTGAATTTAGGCTCTTTTTCTTTTGCAAGAAAGCTTGTAGCTTGTGAATTCTTTGAATTCAAGGACTTGAAATTATTTATAATCCGAACTTCAATATTATTTATTACTTCGTTTATGCTTAGTGCATTTTTATTT
>NZ_QHLI01000291.1 GCF_006864425.1 Campylobacter troglodytis
AAAGACTTTAATGATGATTTAATGGCTTTTAAGCTTTTAAATTTAAACAAAGACTTTGACAAAAAAGACTTAGAATTAGCCGTAGAGACTAAGTTAAATCAGCCTATAAGGTATTTTTTAAAAAATCACAGCACAATTTTACCTAAGGCAAGAGGAAAATATCTTAATAAAGCCTTGTTTGCAAAGGATAAATTAATGTTTTTTGTGCATAAGCTTGATGGCTTTGTAGATGATAAAGAATTAAATAAAAGCCTTAATCTTTGTAAAAAAATGCAAGCTTATGAGGATAAGAATTTAAAAAGGGGGAGATGATGA
>NZ_QHLI01000292.1 GCF_006864425.1 Campylobacter troglodytis
CTTTCTTAAAATTCAAGCTCACTTCAACCCACTTAAATTCAGCCTTTCTTAAATCCAAGCCCACTTCAACCCCCCTTTAAATTAACGCACCCTTTCTTAAAAGCTTTCTTAAAAGCTTTTTTAAACTAGGCTTTTAAATTCACAGGCTAATTCTTAATATAATTTTGAGTAAAAGGACAAAGATATTCCAAGCCGCTACTATGTATATAACCCTCATAAAGCTTAAAGCTTGAAACTGATGCATTAAAATCCTTTGCATAGCCTTCAATGAAGGGCAAGAGGCTATTTTTAAAATTAAAGATAAATTCA
>NZ_QHLI01000293.1 GCF_006864425.1 Campylobacter troglodytis
TTCTTTTTTATAATAAGCCTCTTGCATCTTGTAATTATAATAAAGCAAATACCCCTCCTCATCGCTAGAACCTAAATCATCTCTTTCATACCAAGCTTGCCCCTTTGTTATCATACTCTTATAGAGGGGATTTATATTATCCTCTAGGTCTAATTCCAAATATATATTAGGGATTATGGCTTCTTGAGAAAAAAGGGTGGCTATGATTTTTCCTTCCTTTGCATTTGGCTTATTTCTTAAATTCACAAAGAAATCATTTATTTTTGTCTTTGTGATGGCTAGGGCTGCTGTTGGAAGGGGGGT
>NZ_QHLI01000294.1 GCF_006864425.1 Campylobacter troglodytis
TTGCCCTTATTTGATCTAAGTAAGACCTTGCCTCCGTGAGGACAAGTGACTGTATCATCTTCTATTAAAGCGTATAAAGAGGCCTTGCTTTCTTTGAATTTATCATCCTTTTGAATCTTTTTTTGTGAATTTAAACCTGTCTTTTCTAAGGCTTTTATGCTTTCTTGTTGAGTTAATTCTAGTTTTATATTTAGGCTTTGATTTAATAAAGAATAATTAAGCAAATTTAAGGTGAAGTTATTTAAATAAACAGTAAGCCTTCCCTTGTTAAGTGTTTCATCAGCTGGGATGAAATGATAAAA
>NZ_QHLI01000295.1 GCF_006864425.1 Campylobacter troglodytis
GATTTTTCCTTCCTTTGCATTTGGCTTATTTCTTAAATTCACAAAGAAATCATTTATTTTTGTCTTTGTGATGGCTAGGGCTGCTGTTGGAAGGGGGGTGAAAAGCGTAGTAAATGGTTTGGGTTTATCATCAATAATAATTTCTGCTTGATTAAAATCTAAAGCAGTATTTTGTGCTAAGATTTTATGAGATTTTATGATGCCTATTAAAATAGGGCTAGTTAAAAAGCTATCAGATCGAACAATGCTAATTTCCTCAAAAGAAAATTTAGAATCTATAAGATACCATTCAAACTCCAGC